>JACFMY010000115.1 GCA_019455155.1 Caldilineaceae bacterium | reverse complement strand
CGAAGAGAGTGTCGAGGCGGTGCTCCTCTCGACGGACGAGGCAGATATCTTTGGCGTGCCGAGCGGCTCGCCTGCATTGCTGTCCAGGCGTATTACACGCGACGTGAACGACATGGCCATCGAGGTTTCCATGAGCCTCTACCGCGGCGATCTCTACCGCATGGCTTTGATCCGGCGCCGCTAAAGCGGGCCATCCAGGGCCCAGACCGGCAGATCAACTCTATGAACGTACAGGAGCGGCTTGCCACATTTCTCGAGCAGGTGCGCGGACAGTTGATCGTCTCGTGCCAGGCGCTGCCCAATGAGCCCCTCTTTGGCGCCGAGATCATGGCGCGCATGGCCGTCGCCGCGGCGCAAGGTGGCGCCACAGCCATACGCGCGAACTCACCGGACGATATTCGCGCCATTCGTGCGTCCGTCGTGCTGCCCATCATTGGGTTGTACAAAGTGGAACTGCTTGGCTACGCCATCTATATCACGCCTACAATTGCCCACGCCAGAGAAGTGGCTGCGGCAGGCGCAGATGTGGTGGCCGTCGATGCCACGCTGCGTCCGCGGCCGGAGTTTGCCAACCTACCGGAGTTCATTGCAGCCCTTCACGAAGCGACCGGTCTGCCTGTGTTGGCCGACATTTCAACGGTGGATGAGGGCATCGCGGCTGCGGCAGCTGGCGCGGACATGGTCTCTACCACGTTGTCGGGCTACACGCCCTACAGCCCACAAGATACCAGCCCCGACATCGAACTCGTCCGTGCGTTGGTCCAGAACGTACCGGTGCCTGTCCTGGCCGAGGGCCGTTACCACACGCCGGATCAGGTGGTTCGCGCCTTGCAGGCTGGCGCAACGGCTGTCGTCGTAGGGGGGGCCATTACGCGGCCCCAAGAGATCACGCGACGTTTTGTCGATATCATTCAGCAAACAACTCAGGAGTAGCACGTGCCTTCCGCTACTGTAGCGATCGTCCCCCTGGATGATCGCGCCGTCAACTATGAATGTCTGGTCATGCTTGGCGAAGCTGCCGGTCTACATGTCTTGATGCCCCCAAAGTCCTGGCTTGGCACGTCATGGCGCGCCGGCGCGGTCGATGAGCTGGGCGCCTGGCTCGTGGACGCGGCACAGCAGGCTGACGCAGTCATTGTGGCGGTGGATACCTTGGGATACGGCGGGCTCGTTGACTCGCGCCGCTCCTCAGAGACGCTTGGCACAGTTATGCAGCGGCTGGAAGTATTGCGCTCAATCAAAGCAGCGCGCCCCGAGACAACCGTGCTGGCATTCAATGTGCTCATGCGCATTACCCGGAGCAACGACGCTGAGGAAGAAAAGCCCTATTGGGCTACCTTTGGCGCCCGCATGTTCCGTCTCTCTTACCTGGAGGATCGCGCCGCCATGGCCGTAGGCACAGCGGATGAGGCGGAAGAGATCGCGGCGCTGCGCCGGGAGGTGCCCGCCGACCTGCTCGCAGATTACCAGGCGGGGCGGGCGCGCAATCATGCCGTAAACCGCGCCATGATCGAGTGGGCTGCTGGTGGCATCTTCGACTACCTCATCGTACCCCAGGACGACACCGTCGATTACGGTTGGAACATCGCCGAGGCCCGGCAGCTGCGCCAATATGTGCGGGAATTAGGCGTGACACAGCGGGTTGCCATCTATCCAGGTACCGACGAGACGGCCATGCTCTTGCTGGCGCGCTTTGTAGCCCAGCGCGCCGGCTTTGCGCCCCGTGTATGGCTGCGTTACAGCGGATCCGGTGCGGAACAGATCATCACCGCCTACGAGGACCGTCCCATGACCGAGATGGTAAAAGCCCATCTTGGCCCGCTCAACGGTATTGTGTGCAGCGACCCGACCGCCGCTGATCTGAGGCTCTATATCAACGCGCCCGCAGAGATCCAGGGCAATGGGCCGGAACAGTATCTACTCGCGCTCCCCAAGCAGGCCATGGACGGCTTGCCGGCATCGATCCAGCAGATGGTTGCCGCGTATCGACGCCAGCCACACGTCGCCGCTACGCTGCGCGAGATGCACAGTGTACGGCGCGATCTGCCCGAGTTTGTGCGCAGCCTGGCCAGGGACCTGGAGCACGGCGCAACCTGTGCGGTCGTTGACGTGGCCTTTGTCAATGCCGGCGACTTGGTGCTCGGGGAGCTCTTGACGCAGCTGCCCAATTTGAGCCAGCTAGCGGCGTTCGGCGGCTGGAATACGGCCGGCAACACGCTTGGCAGCGTGCTGGCCCACGCCGTAATCCGGCATGTGCAGCGGATACAGGGCGCGACGGCAGGGGCCCTGGCGGCGCATGTACGCTATCTCTTCTTGCGCCTGGTTGAGGACTATCTATATATGAGCCGCGTGCGCACGGCGCTTATGGTGGAGGACCTGCCGAACTTGGGACTGCCACCTATCTTGACCAACCTGGGCCAACATGCGCCCGCAGTCCGCAGCATTGTAGAACAGAAGCTTGGCGCCGCGGCTGCGCTGCTGGCTGAAAGCTGCTTTGCCGGTCAGACCATCGCGGCGGGTGAGCTTCACCTCACCATCGAATCGCTGTCGTTGGAGGACATCTGCCTGCCCTGGGATCGTCTCTTTGACCTGACCGCTGGCGTGAGTATCCGCTATGCCGCTCATTGAACCGATCCTTGTCTTCGATATCGGTGGCACCAAGGTCGCAGCCGCTGTGCTGCAGCCGGACTTCACCGTCGTTGACCGGATGGAAGTGGCCACGGAAGCGGCCCGGGGGCCGGAGCACGTGGTAGAGCGAGTTGTTGGGCTTGGTCATCAGGTGATGTCTGCCCAGGCCGCCCGCGATCCGTCGTCGCTGCCACGACAGGCTGGCGTCGCCAGTGCCGGCCAGATTGACCGGCGTACGGGCACAGTGACCTATGCGACCTTTCACCTGCCTGGTTGGAGCGGCTTTCCCCTGGGCCAGCGACTGGCACAAGGGCTGGCCATGCCGGTAGCCATCGACAACGACGTCAACTGCCATGCACTGGCGGAGGCGACCATCGGCGCCGGCCGGCCATTCGACCACTTTTTGCTGGCGGCTATCGGCACGGGCGTGGGTGGCGGCGTGGTGATCGACCGCAAGCTCTACCGGGGACGGCTGGGCGGTGCAGGGGAGATTGGCCAGGTGCTGCTGGAACTCAGGGGCGGCCGCCCCTGCAGCGACCAGCTGACAGGCTGTCTGGAGGTCTACACGGCCTCGAGCGTAATGGTCAAGCGCAGCGGCTATGCCTCGATTCAAGCGCTTGCTGCGGCTTATACCAGCGGGAGTGCCGTACCGGCAGTAGAGGAAGCCGCCACCTGGTTGGGGCAGGGGCTGGCCAGCATCGCCCATGTACTGGCGCCTGAGGCCATCTTGCTCGGCGGCAGCGCCGTGTTGTTGGGCGAACGCTACCTGGCCGCCGTGCGCCTGGCCTTTGCACGGCACACACTGGCATCCCATCGCGACATCCCGGTGCTGTCTGTTGAGCTGGGGGCTGACAGCGGCCTGATCGGCGCCGGGCTGGTGGCGAGCGAAGCATAGATGCGCAAGTATTTGGCTAGGGAGGTAGCTGCCCAGGTTTCTCCGCACGAACCTGGCAGTCGCAAGATGCCGCGTTGCTCTTTGCTAGAACACGGCTTCACCGGCGGGTTGTTCTTTAGTTTACGGTTCACTACTTCCAAGTACGTGTGTTCCCTTACAACTGAAGTAAGTGGCAAGCGTATGCGGGAGAGAGTGAGATTACTCCACACTGTTTGTTTACCGATGTTCTCAATTTCAGAAGGGAGAGCGCTATGTTAGAACAATCATCCCGACCGCTGACTCGCCGTTCGTTCCTACAGATGATCGGGGCGGGCAGCGCAGCGGTAGCCCTGGCAGCTTGTGCGCCCGCGGCGCCTGCTCCAGCACAGCCCACGGAGGCAGCTGCCGGAGAAGGCGCGGCGCCAGCCGCAGCCGCGGCGGCGACCCTCACCTATTGGACCGGCTGGAGCGGCTTTGAGTTCGATGCGCTCCAGGCGCTGGTCGACAAGTTCAATGCTGAGCACCCTGAGACCCAATTCACCATGACCACGGTCTTTGGCCAGTATGAAAAGGTGCTCACAGCCATTGCGGGCGGCAACCCGCCTGATGTGGTATCGGCCGTGTGGCTGCACCAGCTTGTCTCCATGGCGGCGCGGGACGGCCTTACCCCAGTGACCGAATATGCGCAGCGTGACGGCATCGATGGCACCGGCTACTTCCCGCAATTCTGGGATGCCTGGCACTGGAACGACCAGCTCTGGGGTCTTATGATCACATCGAACTCCCAGGTCATCGCCTATCGCCCCGATCTCTTCACTGAGGTTGGGCTCGATCCGGCAAGCCCGCCCAAGAGCGTAGCAGAGCTGGACAGTGCCGCCCAGGCGCTGGAGGTGGTCGCCAGCAACGGTGACATCGAGCGGGTGGGCATCTTGCCTGGCGGTATGCTGTGGTGGGGCCAGGTCTTTGGGGGCGACTTCTACGACGATGCCAACCAGAAGATCACAGCCAACGACTCCAAGATCGTTGCCGCATTGGAGTGGGCGAGCAGCTATCGCGCGCGCTTTGGCCCCGAGAAGGTGGCAGCCTTCCAGAGTGGCTTTGGCGACTATATGAGCACCCAGAACTCGTTCTTTGTCGGCAAGGAGGCCATGACCCAGGTGGGTGAGTGGTTCATCCAGTTCCAGAAGAAGTTTGCGCCTGACCTGGTCATGGAGTTTATGCCCGCGCCGCCGCCTGAGGGAGGCCGGGAAAACTGCACGACCTTCAACGGCAGCGTCTTCACGATCCCCAACGGTGTTAAGAATCCTGACGCCTCGTGGGAGTTCATCCGCTGGCTGAGCGAGGATGAGAATATGGGCGAGTTCTGCTTCAACATTCAGAATGTGCCGCCCAAGGTTGGCCCCGCTACCGCGGAACGCTTCGTCAGCGACCCGCGCTTCCAAATGGCCGTCGACCTGTTGAACGGTCCGAACGCCTTTGGTCCCGAGAAGATGCCGGTCAACGATCTTCTGTACACGCGCCTTGCCGAAGCGGAGAGCGCTGTGTTCAACGGCGAGCTAACCGCGCAGGCAGCGCTGGACCGCGTCACTGAGGAAGTGCAGGCCGAGCTGGACAAGGTGATGGAGCGCATGGGCAGCTGACCGCCCCTGTCCCTGCGGCATACACATGGTTGTCGGTGGCGACAACCATGTGTATGCCTAAAGAGGTTGGCTATGAAGATATGTAGACATGGAGAACAGCGGATCGCCTGAGCAATCAGTGAGTATTGATGGGGATGGATGGCTCAAGGTTCCATTCCTGCAAGCCTCTGAACTCCGTGCCTTTTTAGTACGCACCGTCAGCGGCGCATGATGAAGGAGCAGGGCACAAGCCTATGACACCGGCAACTCGACTTAGCAAACAACCGCACACGACTGGCTGGACGAAATCGACATGGCGTTCGTTGTCAACCGGTCTGATATTCATCTCACCGGCCATCATCGGCTTCCTTGCCTTTGCCGCCTGGCCCATTATCCAGTCGCTCTACTACAGTTTCACTGACTACAACATCCTCCAGCGCCCGTATTTCACTGGCATCGACAACTATCGTAACCTGATGCGGGACCGTGTCTATGGGATTGCGCTGTTCAACACGCTCTACATGGTGTTGATCGGCTTGCCCATCCATCTGGTCTTTGACTTTTTCATGGCGCTGGTGTTGAGCACGCGCATTCGAGGGCTTTCCGTCTTTCGCACCATCTTTTACTTGCCATCCATCACCCCCGTCGTTGCGGCGGCTATCGTCTGGCTATGGCTGTTCAACGGCCAGTACGGGATTCTCAACGAGATATTGGGATGGTTTGGCGTGCCACGGGTGGGGTGGTTGACGGATCCGCGCTTCATTAAGCCGTCGCTGATCTTCATGGGGTTGTGGTTTGGCGGCAACACCATCTTGATCTACCTGGCCGGTTTGCGCGATGTGCCCGTGGCGCTGCTGGAAGCAGCTGAGCTAGACGGCGCCAACGCTATGCAGAAGATGTGGCACGTAACACTGCCTATGATCAGCCCGGTCATCTTCTACACCCTGATCATCAATGTCATCGGCTACTTCCAATATTTCACGGAAGCCTGGGTGCTGACGGCCACCCGTGACGGCGCGGCAGGCGGCCCTCTGAACGCGGCGCTGTTCTACGCCATGTATCTGTACCAAAGCGCGTTCCAGCAGTTCAAGATGGGCTATGCCAGCGCACAGGCATGGATCCTCTTTGCCATTGTGCTAGTTGCCACCGCTATCCTGTTCCGCGCGTCGGGCTGGGTATATTATCGTTCGGAGGAGTAAGCCACCATGCCCACTGTCGAAACTATAATCCAATCTCGCGACAGCGCGCTATCAGGCCAGCTGCGCAACCGGCACACGCAGGCGCGACTGACTTTGGGCTTTGCCTACGTTGTCTGCACCCTGATGGGCCTGGCCTACGTCTTTCCCCTCTATTGGATGGTTACCACGGCCATAAAGACCGACACAGAAGTGTTCCAGGTGCCGCCGAGCCTATTCCCCGCCGATCCACAGTGGCCCAACTTTCTAGCCTCCACCCAGTACATTCCGTTCTGGAGTTACATGGCCAATACCTTCATCATCTGCGGGCTGGCCATCGCAGGTACTGTACTCTCCTGCTCGCTGATCGCCTACGGGTTTGGACGACTGCGGTGGCCGGGGCGTAACCTTGTGTTCATAATTTATCTAAGCACGATCATGCTGCCGGCGCAGGTCACCATGATCCCCCTCTATGTCGTCTTTCGCCAGATCAACTGGATCGGCACGATTTGGCCGCTGGTGGTCCCAGCCTTTTTTGGCAACGCGCTCTATGTCTTTCTGCTGCGCCAGTTCCTCATGACGCTGCCCAATGAACTGAGCGACGCCGCACGCATCGACGGCGCCAACGAATTGGGTATCTTCTGGCGCATCATGGTACCGTTACTCAAACCAGCGCTAGCCACCGTCGCACTCTTCGTCTTTGTGGCTACATACCGCGATTTCCTGGGACCGCTGATCTACCTGACCGATCAGAGTCAATGGACAATCTCGCTAGGGCTAAAGATGTTCCAGAACATGTACGGCGCCCAGTGGCAGTTGATGATGGCAGCGTCGACTTTGACCATGATCCCAACCGTGGTCTTGTTCTTTCTCACGCAGCGTACCTTCATCGAAGGGATCGCGCTGACAGGTATTAAGGGTTAAGCTCTCGTGCCGGATGGGAAACCGACCTTTCTCCGGCTAGCATTGGCACAGATGTGCAGAGGTATCTATGTCCAAGATTCGTGTGGCCGTTGTCGGCGCCGGCGCGATAGGTGGCGCACACCTTCGGGCCTACGCTGCCCTGGCGGATGCATGCCAGATTGTTGGCATCGCCGATATCAACCTGGCGGCGGCCCAGAGCAAAGCCGAGGTGTTTGGAGCCCAGCCCTTCGGCGACTATGAAGAAATGTTCGACGTGTGCCGGCCCGATGCAGTCAGCATCTGTACGCCGCCCAACTTACATCTACCCATCGCGACGGCAGCCGCTGAACGAGGGATCGCGTGTCTCTGTGAAAAGCCACCGGCACGCACCGTGGCCGAAACGGAAGCGCTGGTCGCGGCCTTTGCCCGCGCCAATGTTCCGCTGCAATTCGCGTTCTGTCATCGTTTTCATACACCGGTCAAACAGGCGCAAGCGTTGATCGCTGCCGGCCGGCTGGGAAGAATCATCCAGATCTATAACCGTTTCGGCTTTCGATTTGAGCGCGCCGTCTCATCCTGGTTCACTGACCCAACAGTGGCCGGCGGCGGAGTCCTCATGGATACCCTCGTTCATAGCATCGATATTTTCCGTGCCCTGGCCGGCGAGGTGGTTGGCGTGAGCGCCATGGTCTCGACGACGCTTCCTGTGACAGTGGAGGACAGCGCGTCCATCCAGGTGGTCAGCCAACAGGGTGCGATTGGCTCGCTCATCTGCAGCTGGGTGACGCCCGTTTCCGAAGCTGAGATCCGGATCTGGGGTACGGAGGGCGAAGCGATCATCGACTATACCCAACCAGGCGGACTCCGTTACAAACTGGCCAGCGACACCACCTGGACAGATATGCCGTTCGAAGAGCCCGACCGCTTCGTGCAGCAGGCCGCGGCCTTCGTCACCAGTGTGCGCGAGGGGACCCCACCCGTCATCGGCGGTGCAGATGGCATCGCGGTGATGCGTGTTATCGAAAACGCCTATCAGGCGGCTAGATCCAACGGCGCAGCGATTGCGCTGTAACCAGTTGTAACCAAAAGAAAAAGGGGAAGCTTGTGAAACTTAGCGTCAGTATGTGGAGTGTCGTAACGGCCGTTAGAGACGGTCGTATTGACCTGCCTGGTTTCATAGAATTCGTCGCGCGCCAGCAAGAGAACGGCGCCGAGGGCATCGAGCTGTTGGACTATTTCTGGCGAGATGTTGATGCCGAACTGCCTGCCATCAAACAGCAGTTCACCGACGCCGGGCTTGCACTGGCCGCTTATTCCATTGGCAACGATTTTTTCCAGCCCGATAGGGCGGTGTGGCAACAACAGCTCGACAGCATGAAACGGGGCATCGATGTGGCTGTGCAGCTGGGCGCCAATACGCTGCGAGTCTTCAGCGGCAATGCCACGCCAGGCTATAGCCTGGATGATGGCCTCAGCTGGATCATCGACGGCCTAGCTGCCGGCGCTGAATACGCCAGCGCCAATGGCATCACGTTGGCGCTGGAAAACCACGGGCTAATGGCAGGCCGCAGTGACCAGATCCGTAGCATCATCGAAACAGTCGGTTCCCCAGCCCTGCGCGCCAACCTGGACACAGGCAACTTTCTGCTGGTGAACCAGAATCCTACTGACGCCGTACGTGAGCTGGTCGACCTGGCCGCCCTCGTCCATCTCAAGGATTTTCGCCAGGCCCGGCCAGATGAGACCGAGCATGTCTATACAGGGCTGGATGGGACGCGCTTTGCGGGCACAGTTACCGGTGAGGGTGAAGTGGACCTGCCAGCCATCATCGCCATGTTGGCCGTGGCCGGTTATGACGGCTGGCTGTCACTCGAATTTGAAGGCGCCCAGGATCCACTGACCATCGGCGTGCCGCATAGTCTCAAGGCTGCGCGAGCACTGCTACAAGATGACTAGGCCGGTGAATCCTCTCGGAACACCATGAGCCCACGCGGCAGGGCTTGCGGTGAGAAAACCCCGCAAGCCCTGCCCTTTTTCGAATTTATGGCTTGTTCTGATCTGGTTGCGTTGCTTACGGCTCAATCATCAGCACACCGAGCAAACAGCGCTCCATCTGAGCATCGGTGCAGGCGCTATTGTAAATGGGATAGATGCCGGGCTGCGTGCAGTGCCAGGTATAAAGCGAAGTCTCGCCAAAGCCGCTAGCCGCTATCTGGCCCATGCCGCGCTGGATGCCGAAATCGTCATCCACTAAGGCAATATATAGTTCCGTCCCCGGTACGAGGTTGGTGACCTGCAGGCGAATGATTTCTCCTCGCGCGGCGCGCAGCACAAACGGACGCGTCAATGGATGAGGCTGGCGCGCGTCTGCCGGCAGAAGACGACGAACTCTGTCGGTCGATAGGCCGGACCGCTGTGCAAGATCCTGGGCATCCTTATCCAGCTGCGGGTCTGTCCGCACCGCCTCCCCAGACTCTTCCAGCCGTTGGCTGATATATTCGACGATGGATTGGTGACGTCGCGAAGTTAGAATCGCGCGTGGCGACCGGCTCTTGTCGCCATCCCCCACTGGCACAACGGCCAGGTTGTATACTCGAATCTCGGCCCCGGCGCCAGGTGTGGACGCAGAAATGGACATCATGGCCCGATGGTGGGCTTCCTGGTCCGGTATGTTCTGGCGATGGTGTGCGCTTATCATGGCTGTCCATTCCTCCTAATTGGAAGACCGGTGCTCTGGTCGATTTCGTGCTGCCTCCAGGATACAGGTTGCCGCGTTGATCAGGTGTTGATGTCCCATCAACTCAATCACTGCACATCGCTCCCCAGAGTTGGCCCAGACTGACGGTCGCCGGGCTCTGTACGTAGCGAATGGACTCCGCGGCTCATGGCCCATTGGAGAAAGCTCTCCTCCATGGCCTGGCATGCTGGCATCCCGGCCTGTAATGACGCTACGGCCATCTGATCCAGAACACCAGGGCCGGCACGCAAGATCAGCCAGGTACTGCGTAGCGGCTCGAGTACAGAATTCACGGTGCGTCCGTCAGGAGAATAGAGCGTGCCCCATTCAAAGTGACAGAAATCTCCGCCGCCATCCCCAGCGGGTAACACGTCCGTCAGGGGGTAGCCAAGGATATCCAGCGCGCCGCCCATGAGCATGTAGGTCTCGTACAACGGACCGTACACTGCATGCACGCCGATCTGTTTCGTCATATAGATGGCGCCATATTCGAAACACATGAGGCGGCCGCGCGTATCGCCTACGGGCAGCTCGTCGTCTACTGGAAAGCCCAGGGGGCCATCAGGCCCGCGCAACGCCAGCCACTTTTCCAGGATGGCAGGCGTCTGGATCAGGGCGGTGCCGCCCCGGCGCAGACCCACTGCATAACCGTCCTCTCTTACGTGCCAGAGCTTGTTCTGGCCCCGCAAGGGACCGCTCAGCGCAGGTGAACTAGACGCGATTTGTGCGGTAAGACGCCTGCGTCGGTGCTTTTGCTCAGGGTTGGACATACGAACAGCTTCTCCTTATACTGACCGGAATAGGATGGGTCTACCGGACTGCGCGCAGCCACACCCAACGATGCGTTCGTAGGATGGGTCCACGGGCAGCCAGGTGTTTCCATTACAGCCTAGACGGCATCGCGTTGATCCCGCGTTGATGCACTTTTCTGGAAAATGAAATGGCGACGCTGGAGTTTACACTGCTCGGTCCGCCGCAGATCCGGCTCCGGGGTGAACCATTGGTGCTACGTCCCCGGAACAGCATCAAGGCCCGGGCGTTGCTCTACTACCTGGCCGTGTCCGGCCAGCCCGAAACGCGCGAGCGACTGGCGGGGCTCTTCTGGTCGGACTGGCCCGACAAAAAGGCGCGCGCATACCTGCGTGGCGAAATCTTCTTGTTGAACGAGCTCAAACAGGAGTATCTCGTCGACGAGGATGGCCGCGTGGGCCTGCAGCCAGGCCGTTATCGCTCCGATCTGCAGCGCTTTCGGGCTGCACTCGAGCAACCTGCGCCGTTGCTGGAAGAGCTGGAGGAAGCGGCCGCGCTGTACACGGGCTCCCTCCTGGACGGGCTAGACTCGGGACTGGAAGAGAGCGCGCCGCTCTTCATTGAATGGCTGCAGGAGACACGCGCGCGGCTGGCTGGCCAGCACCGCCAGTGTCTCTACCGTCTGGCCGAAACCTGTGCAGCAGAAGAACGTCATTTGCGCCAGGGTATTGACGCAACCACCCGGCTCCTGGCATTGGAGCCAGAGCGTGAAGAGGTACACCGGCTCAAAATGCGGTTACTGGCTTTGGATGGCCAGCGTGCGGCCGCGTTGAAGCAATACGACGACTGTACCTCCTCGCTGATGGATGAGCTGGGCGTGCCGCCCTCTGCCGCAACCGATGCCCTCTACGACCAAATCCTCGCCGGCGAATTGGACCGCAAACCCCAGTCCGCAATTCAGCTTGCCGCGCGGCAGCCGCCCTTTCAAGCGATTGCCGCACCCGCCCACTTTGCCGGCCGCACCGAGGAGGTTGCGCGGCTTTGCACATGGCTGACACGGTCGCAGCCGGGGATTGTCGTAGCCGTCGTAGGCATGGGTGGGGTGGGAAAGACCACGCTGGCGGCCCTGGTGGCCAACCGGTTGCGCGAACACTTTCCCGATGGCGTATTGTGGGCGCGCGTGGCGACTGACGACCCGCTCGACATCTTGCAGAGCTGGGCGCTGGCCTATGACCGTGACGTGAGCAAGATAAGCAGTCCCGAAGCCCGCGCCGCAGCCATGCGCAGCATGCTGTCCGGCAAGCGTGCCCTTATTGTCCTGGACGACGTCGTTGCGGGCCGCCCGATTGATCTGCTGTTGCCCGGCGTCTCCACCTGTCCGGTCCTGATCACTACCCGCGACCGGGCTGAGGTGGCTGTCTACACCACTGACGTGATCGAACTGCGTGAGCTACCTGTTGCCGAAAGCGTGCGCATGCTAACGGATGTCCTGGGCGCTGACGTAGTCGCCGCTGAACAGGACGCCGCCGAAGAGTTATGCCAGCTGCTTGGCTGCCTCCCGCTGGCTGTTGAGATCGCTGCCCAGCGCATCTTTTCATCGCCCCGGCGGAGTCTGGCGCGCATGGTGCGCAGCCTGCGTACCGCCGGCGATCGCCTGGCCCACGGCATCAGCAACCGTTCCGTACGCACCAGCTTTGCCGTGAGCTGGGAAGGCCTGGATCCACCACTGCGGCGCATCTTCGCGTTGCTCGGCATGTTTGATGGCCGGGCATTTGCTGCGGCGACCGTGGCCGCGATCAGCGACGCCCCGCTTGACGATGTACAGGAAGACCTGGATCTGCTGGTGACGCTTTCCATGCTAAAGCTGGCGGGTGATGACTGGCACGGAGAGCGCTATGTCCAGCATCGCCTGCTGGCTGATTTTGCGCAGGAAAAACTTGCTGAGCTGGCCGAGTACGGCGATCTTCGCCGTCGCTATGTGGCCTACTACCGCGAGCTGGCTCGCAGCGCGGCCAATGAGTTCGACCGGCTGGAGCCGGAGTGGGATCATCTGTCAACCGCGCTCCTTTGGGCCCGCGAGATGGAAGCCTGGGAGGATACCCTGGCCTGCGTGGATGCGCTGGCAGCACCGTGGTTCGCCCGTGCACGCTTTCATCATGCACGGCAGGGTTTTGCCGCAGGCATGGACGCGGCTATGGCTTTAGGCGATCCCGCGCGGCGTGCCCGGTACGCCTACTTCCTGGGCAAGATCGCCCTGCGCCAGGATGACTACCCTATGGCCCATACGCTCCTGGCGGAGGCCATTGCGGGCTTTCAGACAGGCCACCAATGGCTGCGCATGGCCGACGCGTTGGTCGATCAGGCGGATGTACATATTGAGCAAGGGGACTATGCAGCAGCAGGCGCGCGGCTGCAAGAAGCCGAGGAGATCTACGAAGAATTGGAGCAGCCAGCTGGTATGGCTACCGTGCGCTGCCGCCAGGCGCTTATCGCCTATCGCGGGGACGATCCGGACCTGGCGGAGCGCCTCTGCCAGGAGAGCCTGACCTTCTTGGCCGAGCGCGGGGACGAGATCGTGCGCTCGCGCACGTTGCGTCTCCTTGCCGATATAGCCCTGGCTCGCAAGCAGCTCGACCGAGCGAGCGAATATTGCCAGCTGGCCAGTGCAGCCAATCAGGTGGCCAACGACCGCACCGAGTCAGCGGCGATCCTGTTCGCCCAGGCCAAGCTTGACTTTCACCTGGGCTACTACGGTGAAGCCCTGACCGATGCACAGCGCAGCGCCGACATGTACGCGGCGATGGGCGACCGTAAGGCCCTTACCGTACTATACCACATGATCAGCCGCCTCTATCTCGCGCAGCGCGATACTGTTCAGGCTCGCGCCGCAGCCACCTTTGCGTTGTCAATTGCCACGGAACTGAATGACGCGGCCATGATCCGGCTGTGCCAGGAGCAGCTGGCTAACATAGAAAACGCGCAGGGAATTTGAACGCCCTGCGCGTTTCCAGTTTGATTTCCACCAGATCCAGGGATCTGAATCGCTTGCCTCGTGCTCTGAGCTGCTACCGGCTTGAGGGCGCCAGCCGGTATGGCGGCTGTGCAGGCAACAACCATCCGCCTCCCTGGGGATAGGGCTGCCTGGTTACTGGATTGATCCCGCTGCCCCCTTCCTCGGTTACCCAGTCTCCGGCCAGAAAAACCGCCTTCCAGGCATCGGGTTGGAGCGCCGCGCCTTGCAGTCCCGTGGCGCGGAGCTCATCCAGGTAGGGATCGCCGATTTCGCCCACTTTGCGCTCGCCGCCAGGACCCTCCATGGGATACGCCTCGATGGCCACGCGCCGGCCCCGGTCCGCCAGCGCCAGACTGGGCAGCCCGACTTTCTCCACGGTGGCACAGTAGCCGGCGAACTGGTCAAAGAGCTTGGGCAGTGTCGCCGGCGCCGCGTCCCGCAGCCCTTGGCTCCACTTTCCAGATTCGGTGTCGGCAACCAGCGGAGCCAGCGCGCCGGCCAGCAATTCTTGCACGAAACGCCGTAGCAGGCTGCGCGCATCGGCCAGTGCGACAGCTTCTTCTTCGCCCGCGGGCAGAAACTCGCCAGGGACAGCGCGGTCAGCCAGGTATGCTTGCCACTCGGCCTCCAGCGCGGATACAGTCATTTCCAAGCAGGCGCGGTCGTCGCCTTGTCTACGTGCGGCTACCGCACGCAGCGCAGTGTGCAAGATCTCCGGCCGTAAAGCGTCGAGGGGATGGTCGCCGTCGTCGACTGTGAGCCGGCGCCGGGTACCGGTGAGAATCAACTGTTGCAAAGCCAAAGCCGCGGCGGGACCGCCCGTCAGCGCGCTGTAGACATCGGCAAAGATCTCTTCCTGCCAAGCCAGCAGCCAGCGCGGCCACGGCGAGGGGGCGGCAGCTGCGGCCGTCGTGACGACGCTTTCGATCTGTTCGTCAAGGTTTTCTCGATAGTTCACCGTCAACTGGCGGTAGACATGATGGCCCGTCTCATGAGCGATACCCAACAGCCGGGAGGGCTCGCCGGCCGCGCTGAAGTCGCAGCCTATGACGGCCAGTGGCACATATGGTATCAGGCGTATGGTCGGTGTCTTCTGGAAGTAGGTGAGCACCACCGTACGCTCGATAAGCCCGTGACGCACGGCCGGCATCAACGCATCCACTGCCAGCCGGTCCGCGGTGCCCAACGTCGTGCGCATAACAGGTGCCGACGACGCCGGGTTCCGGTGGGCCATCGCGCGCAGCAAGACATCGATGTCGAATGAGACCTGCCGCACCGTAGCTTCGAGCAGAAACTCCAGCGGGTAGCGGTCATCGCGGACGAAAGGTCCCCCGGGGCCCAGGCCGCGACGAAGGAACTCGAACTGGAGACGGGCAAAGGCAGCCAGGGAGCGCAGGGCGACCTTGGCGGAGCGTTGCTCACGGGCAGCCGCGCCACTACGCCGGCCCAGGTCAGTGGCCAACGCAATGAGCACATCGGCGCGCGCAGCGGAAAGGTCGGAGAACAGGATCTGAGCGGTCATTGAGCGATCCTTCCTTGCTCAAGAATGGGTAAAATTAGGACCAAACCATTGTAGCATAAACCTGATCGACTGGACATTCCCCCTGTGTTACACTTTTCCGTGGCCGTCGCCTGTCCGGGGCAGGTCAGCTATTCTGAAGTGGAGATCGATGTTGTTCTGATCATGGCGCCCTTGCGACTCTCCTTGTTGGGATCCCCACAGATCACCCTGAACGACCGTGCCGTGCGTCTGCGCAACAAGGCGCAGGCCGTGCTCTTCTATGTCGCGGTCGAAGGTCGCCAGTCACGCCGCGTAATTGCCGGCAACCTGTGGTCCGAACGCCATACAGATCAGACGGCCTTGGACCGCCTGCGCGGAGAGGTGCATGCGCTGCGCCAGGCACTGCCGCAGCCGGTGTTGGCCATCGACAGCGAGATGATCGGCCTGAACGAAGCAGCCTTCATCACTGACCTGGCGTCGTTCTACGCGGCATGGGGCGCGCCCGACGCGTCGCTGGAGACCTATGCCGAGGCGCTGGCGCTCTATCGCGGACCCTTGTTGGAGGGTTTTGAGTTGGAGCTCAAGGACGCCGGCGGCTATGTAGATTGGCTCCTGGAATTAAGGGGAGCCGTGGAGCAGCGGTGGCTGCAGCTGCTCCACCGCACGGCCGAACGTTGTCTCGAACAGCGCCGCAGGCTGGACCTCGGCATTGACTGTTGCCAGCGGCTCCTCGCCGTCCATCTCGACGATGAGGAGACGCACCGGCTACTCATGCAGTTGCTGGCTGCCGGCGGGCAGACCAGCGCAGCGTTGCGCCAGTTCCAGGAATGTGTGCGTGCCCTGCGCGAGCTCCAGGCCAGCGAGCCATCAGCCGCGACCGTGCAGCTCTACGAGCAGATCCAGCAGCAGCTCTACGGGAAAGAGCCCCGTGAGCAGCGTGCGCCGTTCCTGGCCCCGCGGGCTCCAGAGCACTTTGCCGGCCGCGAGATATTGCTCCAACAG
>JACFMY010000114.1 GCA_019455155.1 Caldilineaceae bacterium | reverse complement strand
CGGAACCGGTGGACGGTCCAGGCACAGCCGACCCTCATATATAGAGTAACATACTCCAAGCCCACTTGCAAATACCAAATGGCGCAAACGTTTGGGTATGCAATTGTCGCAGGCGCTCCTCCTTTTGGCCGTGCGAGCAGTCTGACGATCCTTCCGCTTCAGACAACCCTCTGCATCAGGCAACCTACCATGTCAAGATGTGAGCGCTCAGCCTTTCACCTCTTCGACACGTCCCCGCCACTTGTTTGCCACCTTTTCAGCCCAGCCACGTTTCTGATAGCGCTTCGCCAGTTTCTTATAGGGCGTCCACAGCAGCATGTTGTCCCCGGCGCGTGACGAGGTGTTCCCTGTGTAGTAACGGCCATCGCGACCGACCACAATGTACATGGTGCCTGGCTCCCGCTATGGATGCGCTGAGGTTGGTACAATAGGAGGATGTCTTTGCATTATACACCGATCAGATGGTTCGTAAAACCGATCCGTACGCCCCTCGGGTGAAAGTTCGCCATGTACGCGTCGACAGCTCAAGCCATCTTCCCGGCGCGGCCGCGCCACGGGGGCCGCGGAGCTCTCGCGGCCCCCGTGAATCACCGTCCTTTACGGTGCAGCCGGGGTGGCCATCGTTCCTTCGCCGTGATCCTCCATCGCGCCGTGATCCATCTGCTCAGACATCATCGTGTCACCGATCGCCATCACCGGCACTGTGAGCGTCACGGGATCCGCCAGGTCGAAGGTCAGCGTCAACACAAAGCTGTCGCCGGCGGACAGTTGCTGTTGCAAGCCGATGAGCATGACATGCTTGGCACCAGGCTTGAGCTCCAGCGCGCCGCCCGCTGGAATCTCAAAACCTTCCGGGTGCGGTATCATCTTCATGACACCGTTCTCGTCGACAGTCTCATGCAGCTCCACGGACTCAGCCACATCCGACGCTGCCGCGGTGAGGCGGATGGGCTGTTCCAGCCCATTCAACACAGTCAGAAACGCGGCGCCCGTCTGCGCGGTAGGTGGCACAGCGCGGGAGCGCGCGTCGACCACGGTCACTTTGCCCGGTTCAGGCGCAGGCACGGTAGCTGCCTGTTCCGCGCCCATCTGCGCAGGCGCAGATGGTATCGCGAAGCAGCCACTCAGAACCAGAGTGAACAGCAGCGACCCAACAACAAAGCGTAAAGCATATCGCATACGGAGGCACTCCTTCTCATCATCATGAAAGGGTCAGGTGTAGCCAACGTGGCGTATCCAGGGCGATCCCACCTCAGGGTCACGCGCTGGACCGCAGCCGATTCCCACCGGCAGGCCATAGTGTCGTGCGAGCAGACGGATGCACGTCCGGACACCCGTCCCCCCAAACGGATGCTGCTAGACCGGGGGAATCGCTCACAGCGATCAGCTTGTGGCTGCGATGCGGGGAGGAGGAGGCTCAGGCAGGGACAGATACATCTGTGGTAGGTGATCCGCCAGCCAACGCGAGAATTGTCGCCCGTTATTGTGGAGCGAGATTCCCAAACCGAAGAGGGCTAGCGTAAGCAGCGCGATAAGGGCCATCATCGGAACCGAACGGCCGGCAGCCAGGTCGGTGATCAGGCCCGGGCCGCGGTGGGTGCGAGCCCAATGCGCGGCAGCGGCGCCCGCTGGCGTGTGTCTGCCCGGCTGTGGTGGGGTACAAGCGACCGCGCGCAGCGCGGCATCGGCCGGTTTCAGGCTGTTCGTGACCCTTTGAACAGGCGCCCAAAAGACAAGATGAGGCCGGCCATGTGGATGTCCAGGCGTAGCCAGGCTGCCCCAACAGATGAAAGGCAGAACGAGGCCAAAGAGCAGGGCAAAAAAGACCCTGGTAACCCGTTCCGCTATCACCGGGGGGAAAGTGAGGGATCGCACTGCCATGGCCGGAACTATAGCACGGTTGCAGGTCCAGCACCAAAGACCCCACCCCAATCAGGTTCTGTTTCCGCGTTGCCGTTGCAGGCTGTCTTGATGCAAATTGGAGCGAGCCTACCCTCATTCAGGTGTTACAAAGGTTGGCCGCAGACGCCGGTAACAGGCAGGATTGGGCGCGCGCTCAGGGTGGGACAAGAACGCTGCCAACAGCTCCTCTACGCACGCGGCATATGGATCGGTTAAGGTGTGGCCGGCTCCCGCTAGCGGCCGCAGATAGGCCCCGTCAAGGTCTGCCGCCGCGCGCCGCGCCCAGAACACTGGCGTCAGCGGGTCATGCGTTCCCACAACTGCCATCGCGGGCATGAATCCCAACTGCACGATGCGGTTGGAGATCGCGGCCCGGGGCACCTGCCATACCTCACAGACAACGCCGAGCTCAGCCGCAGCAGCCGTCAACGATGAGGCAACCTGCGCGGGCAG
Source organism: Caldilineaceae bacterium (assembly GCA_019455155.1). Classification (GTDB taxonomy): domain Bacteria; phylum Chloroflexota; class Anaerolineae; order Caldilineales; family Caldilineaceae; genus JACFMY01. Next base: position 13,874 of record JACFMY010000114.1, on the reverse strand, counting down.
CCGCTCTGCCACGCGCTGCACATCCTCGGCCGTGTAAAGGGGCGCTGCTTCGGCACAGAGGAGGCTGAAGTAGACACCCTCGCTCAGATTGACAGTCGTCACTGTTGCGCCTGGCGCGGCAACCAGCGGCATGAATTGGGCCGGCGCCAACGTGTCGAGATAGGCGAAGAGATCCTCACGCGTTGCCAGGCCAAGCTCGCCCTGCAGCTGATCCAACAGCGCGGCTTCATCGGGTGTTGGGTTGTTTAGATCCGAAAAGAAAGTGCGCCAGGTGGACACGGCCGGCGTCGCACCGGTTTCAGTGATCGCCGCGGTGGTTGTCACCGGAGCAGCAGCGCTCGCCGCCGGAAGACGGCAGCCACCGGGCGGCGATGCCAGACGGCAGGCAGTGCCATAGTCGCTGCCGGCCAGCGCGCTCACCAGGGCTGGCACCGCCTCCCCACCGTCGCGGGCCAGCAAATCGAAGATGAATTCTGCGATCGCGCTCCCTGTGCCGTAGCCAATGTTGGCTGGCGCCGGCGTCGCATTATAGAAGTCAATAACCGCCAGAAATTGCTCTTCCAGATCAGGATAGGCCGCGCCGCAGGCTTTGTCGGCCGCGCAGTCCCGAAAGATCTTGCGTAGCGCGCTGTACGGCGCCATCGCCTGCTCGAGGGGCGTCACGCCAGCCAAGGGCCAGGGCCGGTCCAACACCAGCGTGCGGACGAGTCCCGGCGCGCGTTCGGCCACTTGCCGGGCTACTGCGGCGCCGTATTCGCCGCCATAGAGATCGATCTGCGCCAGATCCAGGGCCCGCGCCAGGTCAATGATGTCCGCCGCCTGCTCCGCGGTCCGGTAGCCGGCGAGATCCCGGCCTTCCTGCACCAGGCGGTTGTAGCAATTAACCAGCGCCTGCACGTCGGCCTCACCCGTGGCTCGCACTGCCGCGAGCTCAGGGCAATCCAGGCTGGGCAGCGAGAGCCCGCTGCCGCGCGGGTCGATCACAATCACACTGTGGGTCTCGCGCAACGAGGATGCGGCATACCATGCGAGCCAGCCGCGGCCACTTTCGCCGGGCGCGCCAGCCACCGCGACGATGGGCGGTATGGTCACTGTGTCTGTAACCGCTGTGGCAGCTTCATCTGTGGCTGGCGCGGTCGTCTCTTCCGGCGCTGTCAGGGCTGCTGTGCTCTGCACTGAAACGGTGAAGATCTGTACTTCCGGACCGCCGGCTCGTCGCCGGTTCTCGGGCACTGTCAGATAGCCACATTCGACGCCGTCGGTCGAAACCAGCGCCGTGATCTCCTCAGGGCAGACAGCAGGGCGATAGATGGGATCATAGATCGCGGGTCCCGTCACCGGCGCCGCGACCACCGCACTGGGCGGTGCGCCGGCAGCTTCCGGTGTCACCTCCGGTGTGATGACCGGAACTTCTGTTGTCACCGGCCCAATCACCGGCGGCAGCGCATTGACCAGCCCTTCCATACGATAGAAGCGCTCGCCAACCAGCGCCGCGTTTCCCCCCTCCGAGGCGAGCGCAACCAACACCGCGCCGTCCGGCGCAAGGGTTATCATGACCGGAGTGGTATAGGGCTTGCCATTGGCCTCGGTCAATGTCATGAGCACCTGCCTGCTTACATCCTGCCAGGCGCCATACTCTACCACTGGAGCGCTACCATTTAGATAATCGCTCTCCAACACCACACGAAAATCAGGCAGCAGCTGCAATGTAATGTCACGAGGCCCCCCGGCAGCCGCGGGCAACATGGCCTTGTAGACGCCGCCCAACCCGGTCGCGCCATAGGCGGCCGTCGCGGCATCAACATTGTAGGGCACAGCGGCAGTGGCGCCGGCCAGGGCCGCAAAGGAGTAAAAGGTCCGTCCCCGTTCGCCAAACGTCAGGTCGCCGGGCGCTGTGGCAAGCGCCCCGTCTAGCGCGTCAAGGCGCACCAAGATCGGCTGCGGCAAGACGCCGGTCGCGTCATTGGTAAATGTGATGGAGACACCAGCTTCCACCGGTACCCACGTGCCAGAGCGCACGGTCGGAGCCTGGCCGTTGAGCGGATCATCGGAGAGAAACGCGCTGCCGTCGCGGTTGAGATAGAGCGTGCCGTCGATGCCAGGGCTGTCGGACGCCAGCATCCAGCTCTTGTAGATGCCGGTGAATGGCGGTACTCCCTGAGCCACCGTGTGCGCAGGCGCCGACATGACCAATACCAGGCCCACCACCGCCGCCAGGATGAGCCACCCAACCAATTGGATTGAAGCCGTTTTGTTTGTCATCGTTTGCCAGATAGAGAGCCTATATGGGAAAAGCACGAGCCAGCCGCTGTCGCGCCTGGCTCCATTGTACCTTATAAAGCTGTGACCGAACATGGAGGTCACGAGATCACGATGTTCAGATTTGCTGCTTGTTGTGAGGACCGGGCAATGTTCCGAATGGCATGGCCTCCCGTGCGCTGGCGCGCCTGATTGCCAACCAGCACACTGCCATCGGCGATCAAGAGATCCGCAGCGGGCACGGGGCGCACGACCGCCGTTGCCAAGATGCGCTGGCCACCCCGCAGCACCGCACCAAAATCTGAATATTGGTTGCCATCGAGGAGCACGCTGTCGGCCAGCATCAGGTTCAAGCCCCCTTCGAAGACGTTATTGGATAACGACAGCCGGCCGAAGAGATCGGCCGTCTGAATGGCCCCGCTTCCCTGTGCGCGATCAATGAAGCGCCTCAACATCTCCTCACCCACTGTGAGGTTTGTGATCTGATTGCTGTGCAGGTGCACCGTGCCCATCAGCCCAAGGATGGCAAGCTGCCCCTCTTTCAAGCGGGAGTTGATCTGTTCCAGGATATTGTTGGCCAAGATCTGGGGGATCGCATCCCGGGGCGGCGGCGGGCCATACAGACTGACGATGCCATCGAGGGCATTACTCTCCAGGAGGATGGTGTCGTCCTCATCAAGACCCAACGTGAAGAAGTCCGGCTGGGGCTCGGGTGGCAGGTCGCCCATAATGACCAGGGCCGTTCCCGGCCGTGCCTTGATGGCGGCGCGCCGCAGGTCGACATACAGATCCGTATAGGCATCAGGCCGTTCCTGCGGTAGCTGGATCGCGCGGACGAGTTGGAGCAGACGCAATAGCTCGCCCATGCTCAGGTTTGTCTGTGCCTGCCCGCTGATCACAGCCTGGTTCAACCGTGTTGACAGCTCTTTGCGCTGGGCAGCATCCAAACCCTCCAATAGACGTACAGCTTCCGGCACGGCCTCAAGGAATTGCTCCAGATGAACCGCACCCTCCTGGTGCTTCGCAAAGGGTACCGCCAGTTCATCTGGCATTTCTGCTATCCGCAGGATCCCCAGCAGGCCATCCATCGTTGAGCGCTGGGAGGCTTCAAGCACGTTATCGCGCAGGAGCAGCCGGTCAACAGGCCCCACACCGATCAACGTACCCTGTTCCGCGTCGCCGCTAATCTGGCAGCGTTCTATCGTCACCTGCCGGCATCGATCGAACTGGACCGCTATGCCGTGCTCGTCGGCAAGTCCAGGTGTAGGCACGAGAACGAGATCGTGCAGCGTCAACGACGTTTGGCCAAAGAAACGCAGCGGACTGGAGAAGATGAGCCGGGCCCCGCCGTGGCTCCCAATGGTCAAACTGACAACATCGTTATCGATGTTCAGGCCGTCAATGTCATAGATGCCCGGCACAGACAGCAGACAAAGGCAGATGTTCTGCCGTCCTCGCTCGCGCAGATCAGCAAGCGCCGTGGCCAGGTCAGGGTAGTCGCCCCCTTCACCCACGGTGGGGCAGCAGCCGCCCCCAGTTGGCCGCGCACACAGGGCGTCGATTGCTTGTTGCACAGTTCGCGCATTGGCAAGGTCCGGACAGTTGGCTGGATCGTAGGCTACCCGATCCGCCACACTGAGGTTGGCGTTGAAGAAAACGCTGGGCAGCAACGGTGCACCGGTGGCGTCTACGAAGGGTTTGCCGTCGATTTCGACGAGAAAGGCCTCGACGCGCTGGTTCTGGCGGGCAGCGCCCAGCTGCCACGTGCAGTCGTAGATACCCAATGTGCCTGTCGTGACATCTACTGACTTGCCGCTGCCACTGGTGCCCGTGAGCTGGCCAGCGGCTGTTTCGGGAACCAGGCGGAAGCGCACGCGCGCGTTGTTGATCGGCTGTTCGCCATTGGTTACAGCTACCTGGAGTGGCTGTCCCAGCGTTGCGCCCGGGAGCGTTTCCTGGCCGTCACCGCCCACACCGTAGAAGTGGATCATCTCGGTCAGGGGCGGGAAGAGGCGGCGGCAGTCGCCGCGTTTCGTCCACACATCGGCGACGAAATCAAAGAGGGCCAGCCGGCAGTAGTGGTGGCTGATCCCATGGGGCGGCTGCGGTATGGGTGTCTGGGTATTGGGGACCCGCGGCCATTCAATGTCGGCGTTGAAGGTGCGCGCCGGAATCAACCAATAATCGCCCGGGCGAAAGAGACCAGCCTTGAGACGAATCTGCACGCCCAGCTCGAGTTCAGTAAAGGCCGCGGCCCCGACGGTTACCTCCACCGCACCTGTATCCGCGGGCATATCCCAGCGCCGCACTTTGGGATTCGTCCCGAAATCTGCGTAGTTGATGGTCTGGCCGCCGGGATCGATGGTGAGAACATTGCCCTCTACCTTGACAATCTTGACCAGCAGACCGGGCTCGTTTCGCTTCTCGCGCTCGTCATCGGTCAGCTCTGCCCAGTTATTGGCCGCCAGACCAAGTACCGCGTCACGCCCTGTGCTGCCGACCGTGAGCTTGTTAGCGTCCAGATTATCTTGGCCTGTCCAGTGCACCACCACCGAGGCATTCTCGCGCGACCACTTGATAAGCACGCGTGTGGCCGAAATGACCCGGTGCACCTCGACCCGGTATAGCTGGTTTTCCAACCCGCGGAAGCCGGCCTTGGCCGGGACGACACAGGCGCTCTCGCTCTCGTCGTCCGGCTCGGCTCGCGCCTCGAGCTGGCCAGTGCTGGCCGCGGTCAACGCGTCCCAGGCCGCGCTGGGACTGGCGCACGTAAAGTCCACACCAGCGTCGCCGACCCGCAGCAGCCTTACCTGCGCCATGACCTGGGTACGCGTGGCGGTGTCCGGCCCGCCCAAGGCCACCTCGCGGATGGACTCGTCCTCCAGCGCGGTGATGTGACGTTCCCACACATCAAGATATGCCAGGTAGGCGCCCTCTGGCAGCGCGGCGCCAGCTGCGAGACCAGCCACCTGCCCCAGCCCAGAAACGGGCAAGTCAGGTTGGGCGGTGATCGCCGTGTCTGCTTCTTTTTCTGCCAGGATGCCGTCCACATAGTAACGGCCGCCGGTCACGGTCAGCACGGCGCCGTCCGTTGTAACGTCAAAGCCAGCCAAAGGATTGCCATCGGCGTCAACACCCTGGGGGCCGCCACAGAGGCCGATGACATCCTGCCGCGTCGTGCGCGCGTCATGGTGCTCGATGGCAGCCTGCTCGTTCCAGTCGGCGTCTATAGCTACGCGGCCCTGCTGGTTTAGAACGCTGCTGTAATGTTTGCTGCGGTCGAAGGTCAACCGGGTGAAATCGCCTTTCATGGCCTACTCCTCTGTCATGTCACGAAAAAGATGCCGGCTTCCAGCCCGACGCGCAGATATTCGTCCAGCGCGGTGCGTAAATTGGCCACCCGCTGGGGCTGCTGCAGCAGGTGAAACGCGCCCATCTCGCCACCATCTTCGGCGCCCGTCCGGATGGCGAGCGGGCAGGTGGCGCTGAGCTGGACATAGGCGGGCCGGCCATAGCGCGTGGTGGTAAAGGTCGGCGTCACGGTCAGGGCGACGATCTGCCGCACTGCCGCGCTCAGCAGATCCACCCGTGTGTTATGTGCCGCCGCATACGCCTCCAACGCCAGGTCCGGCTGGCAGCGGTGGCGCCGTGGTGCTCGGGAACCTTCGGGCAGAAAGCTAAATCGGGTACAGCCCGCCTGGCGCCGCTCAGCCAGCGCCAGGCCTGTAACAATACATTCCGAGATGAGGTCAAACTGGCGGGCGCGCAGCTGCCCAATGATCGTGCAACGCTCAAACGTGGCCGGCGGCCCGGGACGGGTCCCGTCATCTGCCACATAGGCCAGATTGGCGTCGCCCAGTGCGTCGATGATGCTGTCCGCCGCCAGGAGACCGTCGCTGTCCGCCGGCAGGTGCAACGCCCCGGCGATGCTGCGCGCAAGCTCCAACACAAAGTCCGGGTTGGGGCCCACAGCCACGATGCTAGCCCGGTCGGGCAGCTGCGGTGTGCCGCCGGCGTCGATGCGCCAGCCTGGTACGAAGGTACAATGCAACACACGCAGCCGTTCCAGGCTATTGGCCTGGACGCGTACGCCGCCCTCAATCCACAGACCGTTGAGCGTCAGCTCCGTGCCGTCGCCGTCGGCCCCTGTGACGATCAAGGGCGAGGGTGTGCCACTGGCCTGTTGGAGACGCAGGACGGGGCGTTGCCCATCCGCGGCCTGGATCACAAGGGAGCGCCCTGCACTGAACGGCACCAGCAGACTATCGACATAGGTGGCGCTGTCCAGGATCGTGATAATGCCAGCCAGCTCCGGTGCGGCAAGCCAGGCTGACACGGCATCGCCCAGGTTCGAGTGGTCGGCTGCTGCCCGCTGGGCAACGGTGGTAGAGAAAACCTGCGCACCTGTGTCCACGGCAAGGCTCTCCTGCCGGGTGTAGGGGCCGCCGCCGATGTCAGCGCTGAACGCGTAGCTGTAGCTAACGGCAAGATCAGCTGGATCGACGCCCGTGGGTAAGGCGATGCGGCCATTTTGCGGGTCCACCGCCACGCGGATCGGCAGGTTCTGCCCGCTATACTCCTTGGTCGTGGGTGGGCGTCGCCAATCCGTCTCGCCTGGAATATCCTCCAGATTACAGATGAGGATCTCTTCCGGCGGTACCTCTTCTAACTGCCCCAGGCTATCGGGCAGCCAGACGCGAAAGACCGGGCTTTCGTCCAGATAACGGCTGGGGTTCGGTGAGCCCGCTGCCAGCCCGCTGCGCAGGGCCTCAAGGTCGTCATAGAGCGCGCGACGCCGGAGAGGCCCGGGCAGGTCCTCCTCTTCGGCCAGGTGTACGATCTCCGTTTCCGTGCGCGGCCGGTTGAAGAGTGGGATGTCGTTGCCTAGCGGGCTAAAACGGTAACGGCCGTCAGGCGGATCGACAACTGGTTCTGGGGTGGTGCGATTGACGAAATAGGGCTGCAGGCGCCACAAAAAGAGCCCTACATTTGGAATGTTGTAGCGGCCACGGCCAGAAGCGATGCGCCGCACCTCGGCGGTGTGATTGACAGTCTCCAAAGGACCGCCGGTCAACTCGAGGTTAGTGGCTTGACGCAGATCGGCCGTGGCTGGACTGTAGAGCCGCACATGGTTGACATGTTGGGTAGCGGCCAGCCGTTCAAAGAATTCCACCACGCGAGCAGGCCAGCCCGTCACATCGCGGGCGAGCTGCTCTAGAACGGGCGCGGTGCCTTTCCGCCGGCGATAGCGCAGGGTGTTCGCTACATAGGCCCGTTGGCTAAATCCCTCCACTGCCGTGAGTTGGTGTAGATTGCGCACGCCAAGCAGGTCGCCAATATAGGGAATCACCCATTCGGCGCAGGTTTCAATAAACCAGTCATCGTAAAGACCGCCGATGTCATCTTCGATGCTCGCCAGCTCCTCTTCGATGATAGCGAGCAGCGCGCGCAGCGGCTCACCCTCTGCCTCATCGCGCACACGATAGATGGCCGGCAGCAGGTTGTAGAGACGTTCCCTGGTTTGCGTACTCATATCTATCCTTTCACCGGCGTCAGCGTGAGGTCAATGCCCTCTTCGTCCAGCAATAGCAATTGGGCGGGCATAAGCTTTTTCCCCTCGCGGCGAGCCGTGCGCGCGGGCAACAAGGCGGTAACTCCCGAACCCGCGCGTTGCGGCCGGATCCCGCCCAGACCACCCAGCCCGGCAAAGGGACGCCGCAGAGTCACCGCGCCCGATTCCGGCGCCTTCACATAGGCCAGCTCGTCCAGGTCCACCGCCACGACACCGGCCACGCTGTGCATGGATTCCATGAGCTCGGCGGCGGTGACTGGCTCGCCAAAGTCGCGCTTCTCAAACGCGTATTGTTCGCGTAAAACCGTCTCCAGGGCAGCCTGCACCTTGGATTCCAGGTATTGGCTCTCGTATTGAATCGTCGCCTTGAGACGAAAGGTCAGCAGTTTATAGCTGGCAAGCATAACCGTCACCGCCGGATCCCGCGCGTCATCGATGGCGTCGCGCAGGTTGATGAAGAGCTCAGAGCTCTCTTCCACGGGGTCGCCGCTGGCATCGGCGATAGTGATATGGATCAGCAGTTGCTCGCCATCGCGGATGGCCACGGCCTGGGCTTTGCCCACTCCAGCAAAGGCATTGGCAAAGTCCTCAAAATCGCGCAGTGAGACAATGCGGTCCAACGTAAGTACCGTCTGGGGCGCATTCGTGCGCGCGTTGTCGAGCGTCTCGGGATCTTCGGCGCCGCTGGCTGAAGTGGGGTTCGTGACGCCGCGCACCCCAAGCGGCCGGGTCTTGAGCAGTGTCAAGCTGCCGGCGCCGACCTCGCCGGCGCTGCCAATGCCGAAGCGATAGGTCGCGGTGACGTTTTCCTGGCCAGTGGGCAGCCGTGCCCCCTGCTTGCCATCGCCGAAGGTGACCGTCGCTATGCTGTCGTCGTCAATCCGCACGATATAAGTGTGGTCAGACGGTTCCTTGCCATAGAGTGACGCTTCCTGCTCCCACGCCACATCGTTGACACGCACCGTCAGCGTGCTCGCAGCGCCGCTGGCTGTCTTGGCGGAGACATAGGTCAAGGGCGATTTCTTGAGTTTGAAGCGCTGGTGTGGCCGGCTGCCGTCGCCGCTGCCCAGCACTTCGGTCGTGGTTTCGCCATGGGTCGCCGCCACGACATTGGCCAGGATCGAGGTCGTGCTACGGATATACTTCTTGCTTCCGAGGCCCTGATCCTTGAGCACAATGGTTGTAAAACCGGCGCCCGGTTTGGTCTGCTCTACGAAGACGACAGTCCCTGTTGGTGTGTCGTCGTCTTCATTCAGCTTGCCGCTGACCACAATGGGCTGGTCGGCCGCCAGATCCGTGACCGTGCCGATCACTTCGATCTGCTTGCCCGTAACGGGATCGTCAATGGGCGCCTCTGCCAGCGTCAGTTCTTCTGACTGGGCCAGAACCAGCGTTTCCCGGCGCTCGAACCAGCTCAAATGCTCCGTGGAATCGAGCTCGAGCCGCGTTACCTGTCCGGTCAGGGTGAAATTGGCGACACCCACGGTCTCGGCTTTCTTGACCTGGTAGATCTCCACATAGCCCGGTATAAGGAGAGCCACCCAGCTGCCGGCGACTATCTTCGGATAGGACGCGTCCAGTTCAAGGATCGCCTTGTTACTGGCCTTGATCTCAAAGTCGGGCCATTGGGATGGCAGGTTGTTGGGGTCGGAGGCATATTCCTTTTTGACGTCCTCGGGCATCGTTCTCCAGTCCGGCGCGTTGTAACCAAAACGCCGCGCCCGCTGCCGGAACGCGTAGAGCTTGGGGTTTTCTGCCGGGTCCATGGGTGGCTTCTCGGAGCCAAGACCGGGTTCCCAGGTGATGATCGTATAGCCGCCGTTCTCGCCTTCCACAGGGGTGACCGTGAGCACCCGGCGTACGTCCCACCGTTCGCTACCGCCAAAGCTCCGGCGCCGCTCGCCGACCAGGAGGAAAAAGTCTCCAGGCTGCAGCCGCGTGTCCACGCCCGCCACATAGAGCGTGCGCGTTCCCTTGGTCAGGTTGTAAGGCCGGGTCTTGCGCGGCTTCAGCGCGTTCCAGGCCCGCCGCGCCGTCAGCTCACCGCTGGTTTCGAAGGTCTGGGGCAATTCCCCGCGCGCCACCGGGATACTTTGGACCTGGGTGCCGGCGGGGATCCTCACCTCGGACTGGGCTCCTGCTGAGTCGTCCAGGATAAAAGCCAGGTATGTCGAAGCCGCCACACCTGGTTTGAGCTCATAACCAATGGCGCGGGCCAGGTGCAGCACTGACTGCCGCTCCGTTGCCGTGCGCAGATACCCCTCATTGGCGATACGCTCCTGATAAAAGGTCAGGACGTCCCCGAGCGTAGCGGCCGCGTCCAGCATGGCCAGCGTCGGGTCACTGGTCGCCCGGGTGGTGAGCGCTGCCAGTGGCCGCTCGCCTTCATGCTCGCCTGCAGGAATCTCCTGGCTGGACAGCCGCGCGATCATGCGGCGCAGCAGCGTGCCGTGTGTGCCCAACCGGTAGGTGACGCGGGGCTGGCCGGGACGATTGGTATGGGATGGCTCCGGCGGCGTCCGTTCGTCGCAGCCGCAGGCCGTCTGGCGCTGTTTGTCGCTCACAGGCCACCCTCCATAATGAATTCAAGTTTGCCGTTTTCAGGCCGGCTTGGGTCGTTGTCTAGCCGGGCGATCTCTAGCCGGCCAATATCGATCTGGCCCTTGGCCAGCTCATCGCGCGCCGGCTCGCCCCAACGCTGGAAACGCGTTGGCTTGCCTTTGCCAGCCTCGGTGTCGATCCAGCGCACGCCAGGCACGGCCATGGCCGTGGCCACGACCTGGCTCAAGTAGACTGGTTGGCCAACTGTGAAGTTGTCGGGGTGAAAAAAGCCTCGCGTACGGTCGGGCAGTACGCCGCTGCTAAAGACCTCCATCAGCGCCGCTTTGACGTTGCTGGCGAAGTAATTGGGTTCCACACAGACGATGAAGGCAATATCCAGCGAAACAAAGCGAGGTCCGTCTATCTCCAGATCCTGCCCCGACAGGCGGAAACGCTCCAGGTACCGGCGCAGCTCCGCTTCAAACTGTGCATCGACGGACAGCCCGCCCTTCCGGTCGACAGTGAGGAACATCGTGTACCAGCTGCCGGTCCAACGCCGCGTGGCCACCGCTCGCTGTATCTCCGGGTGCCGTTCCGCCACTTCGGCATAGTCGGCCTCGGTGACCGCGCGCTCCTGGGTGCGAAAGGCTTGCGGCGCATATTGGCGGACTTCCTCCAGCGATTCAGGCGTAACACCACCCGCGGCCGGTAGCGGGTTGCTGATGGCGGTGATCCCGTCCACCGTCGTGACCGCGTGGGCCAGGGCGCCGGCGCCCACATTGCCCGCCTCACCGCCGCCGATGCGGTAGATAGCGGCAAAGCTTTCGTTGACCAGGGGCAGGCGTCCCGTGCGGCCATCCCCAAAGCGCAGATAGACGCGCTCGTCGCTGTCGCTTTCCGCCACAAACTCGGTCTGGAAGCGGTCCGTGTTGAGCAGATCACGCACAGGCGTCCAGGTGCCCGATGTGCTGAGCAGGGTTACGGCAGGGAGCGCCTTTTGTGGAAATTGGCGCAGCGCCTGCGTGGCAGGCTGTGTCATGTCCGCGCTTGCGGTGTGGGTGATGCCGCCTCGCTCCAACGCCGGACGGTAGCGCGTGGGGTCGACCACAGCTGGAAGGGTCTCAGGCGCCAGCGTCTCACCGTGGTCGGCCAGAACCATGTTGCCCAGGGCGACGCTGGCCAGTTGGCGCTCTGGTTCGCCGGGTTCGAGATCGTCGGCCGGCGCCTGCACTTCGCTCAGGTCGAGAATGAAGGGCAGTGCATCCTGAGCCACCCACTCGATCTCGGTCACGGCAACCGGATCAGCCGTAGGCGGCTGCTCAAACTGGCCGCCAAGGGGATCACTGTCGGCGGTCACACGTGTCAGACGGACAACGTGGCGCCGCTCCAGATCGGCGTCGGCGCGATAGCCGGTTCGCGGGCTACGTTTTTCCACAAAGACCAGCACGTCCCCCGCCGCCAGCGTGGCGCTATAATCCCCGCGCAGGGTCGCCCGCGTGGCGCCGGCAGGCAGACAACAGCGCTCATCACCCCACGTGTAGAAGCTCAGTTCGTTGTGCGCCTGAAACAGACGTACCGTCTCCATCGTTTCGAAAACCACGGGCCGGGCCATTCTTGCCCGCGTGAGCTGGCTTGAATTGGGGCGCACCATTGGCGGCAGACCGCTGACACGGGTAAGGAGCGGCGTACCCTTGGGCAGCGTCAGCTCCACGACATCGACCTGGACCTGCACCCACGCCCGTGCGTTGCAACCATCGTGCATGGGGTAGTCAAGCAGGCGGGCGTGGCGGCGCAGGGAGACACGGCGCCGCGCCGTATCCAGATAGGCCTCAGTCGCTACCGCGTCCTGGTAGTAGCTCAAATAGTCGCCCGTGTAAGCCAGCAGCTCGACCAGCGCGATCCCCAGATCCGCCGCGTTGCGTTCCTGCCAGTCAGGCATGACCACCGCCAGCCGGTCCAATAAGAGGCGGCGCAGGCTGCTGTAGTCACGGGCCAGATAGTCGATGACGGGCTCGTCCGTTTCCACCGGCGGACAGCTCTCGTCCGGCGCACAATCGAACTCGGTAGGGCACTCGACCTTGAAGGAGAATTCCACCTCGCTCAAGATCGCGTCGAAGCCGACAGGTGGCCGCGCATCGGTGGTCGAGCGGACCAGGCGCAGCTTGTACGCCGAGAAATCCCCATCCTGGTCCACGCGTACCACCAGCACACGGTTGGCGTCGCCCAGGCCATTGTAGAAGGCACGTTCGGCCGCGGTCATGCGACCGGCGTCTACGTCGCTCTGCGCGGCATCGGCTGCCCGCACTGCCCACTCGACCTTGATCTGCGTCACGCGCGCGCCGCCTTCGATGCGCACGTTGGCCGTGCCCAAACCCCAAGGCGTGTCTTTGATCATGTGGACCAGCAGCGTGCGCTGCGGCGGCGCACCGGGCGGCGCATCGTGGTCGAGTACCTCAAGGAAGTCGATGCCGTTGATGGCTACTGCCACCGTGCTCAACACCTGGGCTCGACGTGGGTTGGAACAGCGAAACTGGATGCTCATGGCGTTAGCTCTCAAATTCAGCCACCTGGCGCTGCTGTGTGCGCACGACAACGTACTGCACGGTAACACGCAGGGTGGCCTCGTCGGCCTCCACATTGACGGCTTCCACGCGGATCAACTCGCCAAGTACCTCTTGCAGCGCGCCCTGGACCATGAACTCAGTGGCCGTCGCCAGCTCAGGGCTGTTGGGCGCAAAGACCAGCTGGCGCAGCCCAGTGCCAAAGGTGGGCCGGTTGACCCGTTCGCCCGGCGCGGTGAAGAGTAGCTGCTCGATCATCTGGCGGATATGGTCATCGATCCCGGCCGTAGCTGTGCGGCCGCTGCCGTCAATATCAAACGGATAGGCGATATTCATCATGTCCCCCTTACCCGCACCTGGGTTACCACAATATTGACCGGCGTCCCGTTGGGAATGCAGGTAGCCTGGCTGTCCTGTAACAACACTGGCACGCCGCCAGCCAGCACGCGCGTGGCGCCGACTATCCATTGGGCGGTAACACAGGGCATGGGTGTACCAGCCGGAGTCGTAAAGGGGCAGCCGGCCACCGCATGGGGGGCGCTTATGGTCACAATGGGCTGGCCACCTACCATCACCCGCGGATTGGGCGCCGTAGCCTGGGCCTGGCCGCCATGGGCGCAGAGAACGGTGGCGCCCACATGGAGCAGAAAGCCTGGCATCAGATCACCTCCAGCGCGCCGTTGTTCAACGAGACACTTACCGGCGTCAGCTTGACGCTGGCACTGCCGCACGTTATCTCCACCCCACTGGTGTTGCAGACCAGCTTCACGGGCACGGCCACAGCTGGCGGGTTGACCTCCAGGGTGAAGCCGCCGATGCCGGGCGTATCGTCCAGCTTCATGGTGATGGCGTCGGTGACAAAGGCCTTGGTGAACGGGAGCGCGGGCAGCACCGGCGCCTCCCCAACACCCCAGAAACCGCCTGCCCAGATGGGATAATCC
>JACFMY010000113.1:13824-16261 GCA_019455155.1 Caldilineaceae bacterium | reverse complement strand
CCGCTGGCGCAGAACGACGGCCGCCACACCAAAGGCCGTGGCCACGTTGAGCGATCGTTTGTACCCGTACATGGGGATGGCTACCGCGCGATCGCAGAGCGCGAGCAGACCGGGATCGACGCCCGTCACTTCGCTGCCGATGACCAGTACCAACGGCGTGGGGAGCGCGTCGCTGCCGAATAGCGGCAGGACGTCATGCCCTGTTTCCAGTACCCACAACGTATGGCCTGCGGCGCGAAGTTCCTGTGCCAGATCCACGGCGTTACGATGATGGCTCCAGGCCACCTGTTCATCTGCGCCCAACGCAGTTTTGGCGAGCTTCCGATGGGCCGGGGTCGGTGTGACACCGCACAGATAGAGGTGCCGGAAACCCGCGGCGTCGGCGCTGCGGAAGATGGACCCTACATTGAAGGTACTGCGCACATTATCCAGGAGTGCCGCCAGGGGAGCTGGGGAGACGGCGGGCGTTGCTGTCTCCTCCTGTGGGGCGGGCACCTCGCAAACGAGCCGCGTCTGGCCGCCGCACCAGGGGCAGCGCTCTCCCGGTGGATCGCCAGCTGCCATGGGAAAACGGAAGCGGCAGGCCGGGTCACGGCATTCGCGAACAGAATAGAATCTCATGTTACGTAGTGCGCTGGCGCGTTCACGGGCTTATGTTCCGCCCAATTCGCGTCGCGATAAGGCCCACGGTGCATGGTCTAGGTAGACCCCGTGAGGCCATTGGCCATGGTTTCGTCGATCAGCCCGCGCACGTAGGTCCACAGTTCGATAGAAGCATCGCCAATGGGGCGCAGGCGATCGTCGATCATGGCCCGGTCGACGCCAGCCGCGTGCCACGTGCCCCCGCCATTGTGATAATTCTGCAGCGCCGGCATCAGGCGATCAACGGCGTTGGCAAAGCGAGCTGCAGGCGTCCGCCTGGCCTCGAACTCTTCCCAGAGTGCCTGGAACTCAGCCCCTTGATCGGCAGGCAGCAGTCCGAAGATACGCTGTGCGGCGGCGCGTTCCCGTGCCTCTTTGTCCGTGTAACCCTGCGTATCATAGGCGAAGGTGTCGCCGGCGTCGATCTCAACAATGTCATGCACGAGCACCATGCGCAGGACGTGCAACAGGTCAATGGGCGCGTTGCTATATTCGGCCAAGACCATGGCGATCACCGCAATGTGCCACGAATGCTCGGCGCTGTTTTCCCGGCGATCGTTGCCGATGAGGCTGGTGCGGCGCAGCACCCGTTTCAGTTTGTCAAGCTCTTCGATAAATCGAATCTGTTGTACCAGTCGTTCTTGCGACATTATTCCTGTCCTGATTGTATGGGCTGTTCTCGCGCCAGATGAGTAGTCAGGGCGTGCGTCCCGAATCGACGCAGCAATTCCCAAACCCTACCACTTTGGTCGTCTACTCCCCAAAATCGTCGCGCGGTGCGATGATCTCGAGCACGTAGCCGCCTACATCGATGCCCGCCACATCTTCGACAGTGATGATGTGCTGGCCAGCCTGGCGCGTCGTATAGGTGACACGCGCGTTGGTTCCAAAGAGGCCGCCGCCGCTGTTGTTGTCTTCGGCGGTCACCGCGTAGCTATCGGGCGTGGCGTCAATCTGGAGAAACGCATCGATCATAACGCTATCTACCGTGATCGTGACCGTGCTGTCGCGATCCAGCTCGAGCAAGAAATAGTCGATATCTCCAGGAAAGTCAATGGAGCCGGTAATTGTCTGGCCTGGCGCGACAGTGAGCCCGTCATCGGGGTCGACGAATGCGGCTAGCCGCACGCCAGCACTGACGGAGATGGAGTCCAGCGGAGCCGTAACGGGTCCGGCAATCACGAAGTAGGGTGCGGCGAAGTCGGGCGTAAAGCTGCCTTCTTCGTCGCCTTCGCTCGTGTCATCGGCGTAGACCAGGTATTCGCTCAGCACATCAGTGACCCACAGGTAGACGTCGCTGTCACTTTGCGCTGACACGGTCACCGGGTCGCGACGGCTGGAGGCCATGTAGACATACATGCGTTGGTCCCAGATACTGGCCGGCGTGTAGAAATGGGTGCGCTGGACCCCGTCCAGCAGCAATGGCCGCACGGGCACGCCGCCGCGCTCGTCGCGCGCCATCAACTGTGCAATACGTTCCCTCAGGTCCGTCGCCGAGGCGACGACCGCGAAATTGTCCGCGAGGGAAAAACCGGAGATGCCGATCACGTGGCCTGCCGGCGAGACAAACATACCGCCGCTCTGGCCGCCGGCTATGGCTGCGTCCGACTGGAAGTAGGTAATATCAAGACGTTGCCACTGGCGCATGCGCGAGATGATCCCTTTGGAGATTGCGGGCTGGGGGAATTGCTGCCCTTCTCCCGGGTATCCCACGAGATAGACCTCATCGCCGATGATCAGATCTTCGCCGCTAGCCAGTTCCACGGCGGGCAGGCCGGTATCGATGGGGCCCAAA
>JACFMY010000113.1:5754-13814 GCA_019455155.1 Caldilineaceae bacterium | reverse complement strand
TGGCCAGATCGGTGAGGAAGTCGGTGGCCACGACCGGCACATCGTCGTAGGCCGTGCCGTCGGCAAAGACGACGCGCGCCGTATCAAAGGGCCAGATCACGTGGGCATTCGTTACGATATACCCATCTTGCAACAGGATGCCGCTGCCAGTGGATGCCTCGTTGATGATGTAGGCCACGGAAGGCGCTAGCTGCTGGTAAATCTCAGCCACGCTTGGAAGCGCCGGCGTGGCAGTAGCTGTTGGCGTCGGGCTCGGTGTCGCCGTCGCCGTGGGGGTCGGGGGCACAGGTTTTGGCGCCTCCACCATAGCGGCCGGCGCAGCTTTGGCGACCGCGGTCTGCGTCGCAAAAACCGCGGCAATCACGGTGGCCCGTTCCGCGGCGCGTTCAGCCTCTGACTGCTGGCAACCAGCCACAAGCATGGACGTCAGTGCTGCCAGGCAAAGGAACGCCAGCCGCTTGCAGCCGAGGGAGTCCCAAATGGGTTGCGAAAACATCTGTCTGGTCCTGATTGCATGCGCGATAACGATGAAAAAGACCACAATGCTGGCAGAAGCCAGCACAGCCCCATTCTACCAGTGGGAGCGCAAAGCGAAAACGCCGCGCACAAGGATCGCGGTCTGCGCAGTTGTGGGTACGCCGCGCCCGGCTGGGTTTGGTTAGATAAGGGAATGTCGGCTACAATGAATCAGTTTATTCATCGGCTGGCACGTAGGAGCAGAGTATGGCAACGATTCGTCTGCCCGGTCTCGTCGACGCCCATGTGCATTTGCGGGAGCCTGGCTACGAGTACAAGGAAGATTTCTTGTCCGGTACGGCGGCTGCATTAGCTGGAGGTGTGACGACCGTGCTGGATATGCCCAACACGAACCCACCAACGGCGACGCCCGATCGGTTGATCGAGAAAGCCCGACTCGCAGCAGCGAAAGTTGTTTGTGATGTCGGGCTTTTTGTTGGCGCGACCAACACGGAAGAAGATGCCTATCTCCCCGTCGCCCACCAGGCCTGTGCCCTGAAGATTTACGTGAGCGACACCTTTGGCAGCCTGCGTATCGATACCCTGTCGCTGCTGCACCGTCTCTTTCGTACTTGGGCAGAGCAGGCTGCCGCACGTGGCGGCTATCGTAGCCAGGGCCGGGCGGACGGACTGGGTCCCATCACGGTGCACGCCGAGGAACTGATGTTGCCGGTCTGTCTGGCGCTGAGCCGGATCTACGAGGTCCCCTTGCACATCGCTCACGTGAGCCGGCGCAGCGAGATCGAGTTGATCCGCGACGCGAAGATGCGGGGCTTCACCGTGACCTGCGAGGTCACGCCCCACCATCTCTTTCTGAGCGCGGAGGATCTGGCGCAGCTTGGCGCGCGTGGGGACATGCGCCCGCGGCTCGCTTCGCCCGACGATGTCGCCGCGCTGTGGGAGAATCTGGCGGTAGTGGATCTCTTTGCCACGGACCATGCGCCCCATACGCTGGCCGAAAAGGGCATCGATGTCGTCACGCCGCCTCAGAACACCCCGCCAGGTGTGCCCGGCCTGGAGACCATGCTGCCGCTGCTGTTGACTGCCGTCCACGGCGGGCGGCTCGAGCTGGAAGATGTCGTTGCCCGCTGTGTGACCAACCCGCGGCATATCTACGGCCTGGCCGACCAGCTGGATACGTGGGTTGAGGTTGACGTCGACGCCGTCTATGAGTTGGCCAACGGAGGTCTACACACAAGGGTAGGCTGGACGCCATTTGCAGGGCGAGCGGTGCGCGGCCGGGTGGAGCGTGTCTACCTTCGAGGTGCCTGTGTGTATGAGCAGGGACAGGTAATGGCGCAGCCGGGCAGCGGCCAGGTTCTTTTCGGCGCCGCGGCGCCGGGTACATGACCGGTAGGTGATGCCAGGAAGCTCCCACGGTGGCCTGGCAGGAAAGCCCAGGCAGGCGTGAGTTGGTTAGGTATGGTGAGCTGTCATTGACTATGAGGAGTGATCAATATGAACCTGAAAACCAAGGACGTGGATCGCATGGCGGCCAACAAGGTGGACAACGGCTTTTATGGGCAGGACATCATCAGCGTCAGCCAGTTCGATCGCACCAAGCTCGACTACATCTTGAGTGTGGCAACCGAAATGAAGGTGCTGGTAGAGCGCTTTGGCAGCGCCGACCTGCTTCAGGGTAAAATCCTGGCGAATTTGTTCTATGAGCCCAGCACACGCACGAGTTCCAGTTTCATGGCCTCGATGCTACGCCTGGGCGGGCAGGTGATACCGATCAACAATGTGCAGTACAGTTCGGTGACCAAGGGCGAGAGTCTGCCCGACACGGTGCGCACCCTGGAGAGCTACGCTGATGTGATTGTCATCCGCCATCCCGAAGTCGGGTCGGCGGCAACGGCTGCCCACTATGCCAGCAAGCCCGTGATCAACGCGGGCGACGGTGTAGGCGAACACCCCACGCAGGCGCTCCTCGACCTCTATACCATTATCGAAGGGTTGGGCGACGTGCATGGGTTGAAGGTGGCGATGGTAGGCGATCTGAAGTACGGGCGCACGGTGCATAGCCTCACCAAGCTGTTGGTCAACTACCCTGTCGAGTTTGTCTTCGTCAGTCCCGATAATCTGCGCATGCCGGGCGATGTGTTGTCGGTGGTGCAGGCCAGTGGCCACCCATACCTTGAAACCGAGGATGTGCATAACATCGTTGGTGAGGTAGATGTGCTCTATGTCACACGCGTGCAGAAGGAGCGCTTCACGGACCTGGCCGAATATGATCTGGTGAAGGACCGCTATGTGGTGGACAGCGAGCTGATGAGCCGGGCTAAAGAGCGGATGATTGTCATGCACCCGCTGCCCCGTGTCAACGAGATCAGCTATGCGGTGGATAGCGATCCCCGCGCCGCCTATTTCCGCCAGATGCGCAACGGCATGTACATCCGTATGGCGCTGCTGGCTGCCGTTCTGGGTAAGGCATAGCGCCTGCATTTCCATAGTCGTATGATAGGCAACAGGCGCGCTGCAACATACGGGCGGGTCTGTCGTTGAATTTGGGGAGGACAGAGGGGCATGAAGCGAGTTTGCGAAGAGTGTGACAGGGAAGCTGGCATGGCCAGCCGCCTGGGCTTTCTGCTCGCTCGCTTTTTGCTGGCTGTCGTGGCCACGGCAGCCGCCCTCTACTCCGCTGCGCCGGTCCAGGCCGCTCCACCAGCCCAGACGGTTATCCACGAAGACGAGATCATCTATATTGACAGCGCGGGCTACATTCGCGTCATCGATCCAAGGCAGCCGCCGGGACACCCGGAGGTGCGCTGGTCAAGTCCTACTGGCGGCTGGCGCGACCTTGCCCTGGGCGACATCAATGCCGATGGAGACGACGAGATCATCGCCATCGGCGACAACAACGTGCTGGCCGTCTACGACCCGGTCGTGGCCACGGGGCCCGTAGATCCCGAAAACGGGGCCGGTGGCATCTTCTGGGAGAAGCTCTACGAGACGGTGTTGCCGGGCAAGCCCGATCTGATTGCCACGGGAGCCTTTGAAACACTGTCCGCGGGCGCAGAGATTGTCGTGGTTTTCGAGGATCAAGGCACTAGCCCCCCGCAGCGGCGTCTCCAGATCCTCTACGATCCGGTCAATGACCCTGATGGGCGCACCTGGAACATCCTGACCGAGATGGTTGCCGAGGACACCTGGACCGACCTTGCTGCTGGCAACCTCGACGGCGCCGGCGTTGACGAGCTGGTGCTCGTGGATGAAGAGCATGGCAAGCTGGCGGTCTACCGGCGTGAAACCAACAACCTGCTCAACCCTTTCTACGTAAACACCAGCGAGTCTAAGCGCTGGTCCGACGCCAAAGTTGGCCAGGTCGACACGGCCCAGAGCCTGCCGGAGCTCGTCGCGATTCGCAATGCCGAGCCGCCGCTTGCCAGCCTGGTCGTCCAGCGCTTCAGCGGCGGTGACAACTTCAAGGATGTCCACCTAAAAGATTACGACCCCGCGCCTCGCTTCGTGTGGCTGGCAGACGTGACGGGCAATGGCCAGCAGGAGATATTCATGTTGCGCGATGTGGGCAGTACGGGCGGGATCCGCCCTCGCCTCGTCGGCCGCGGCATCGGTGTGGACAGTGCTTTCCGGTTGGAACTGCCACTGGACCCCGACAACGGTTATCGCTATGGCGCCGGGGGTGATCTAGACGGCGATGGCAAGGATGAGATCGCGATCCTGCGCGACAGCAAGATCAACATCTTCTACGATCCTGAAAGCTCTGCCATCTCTACAACCGTGGAAGCCCTGACCAATGGACGCACGATCCAGATGGGCAACCTGGACGCGATCGGCCACGCCCGGCAGGACAGCCTAGCCGCCAGCCGGGGCGAGATCAACGAAACACTGGCCGCAGGCACGCGCGGCGGGCCCTATACGGTCCAGTTGGCTAATGGCAACAATCCGGAGACAGCGATTCCCTTCTTTGTGCGACTTGATCCGCCCGTGGCTGCCATTTCCGTCAACGCCAGCAGTGATAGAACACCCGCTACGCTCTCCGTCACCCTCGACGCTACGGAACTGCTGCCCAAGGGCGTGTATGGCGCCAATATCGTTGTATACACGCCGCGCACAGATGTGGCCAACTCCCCGTTGGAGATCCCTGTCATTATCAATGTTACGGATGGCATTGCCGCACGGCCGGCACAGACCAATCTGCTCTTTACACCCTGCCGCGTAGGCGAACCTGCGCCGCCGGTCACATCGACGCTCGAGATTCTCGGCACGCAGGGCAGTACGTTTGATGTGCAGATAATTGGCAGCGGGAGTGGGGCGCAGGCGACTACGGTTGGGAAGGAAGGCGCGCAGACGGCCATCGAGTGGCCAAGCAACGTGCCGTGGGTGACCAGTGTCACCTCGAACAGCAACACAGTGCCAGGGACGGTGGAGCTGACCATCGATCCGGGCGCGTTGCCAGATCCCTTCAACAGCGCCACCATTGTCATCAACGGCGTGGTTCAGGGAAATGCCATCACCCCGCGCCAACTTGAACTGACCGCGGCCTGCGCGGCCAGCGCCCGCTATCTACCTATCTTAAGCCGGTAATTGGCGTGGTCTTAGGTATCCCGTTGTAGCCGAGATCAGTGCGCACCAGGCACGGGCGCACCCGTGGGCGTGGCCGCATAGACAGGCTCGCAGTGCGCTAGATTTTGTACCTTGTTTACGTCGTCGAAGTGGTGTGCTGCAAGCCACGCTTCCATTTCATCGCGGATGGCGCGGATGGCGCCGGCGCCACGGTAATAGACGGCGCTGCCCACCCCAACTGCCGTGGCCCCAGCCATGAGCATCTCCAGGGCGTCTATCCCGGTGGTAACGCCGCCCGTGCCGATGATGGGAACATCCGGGCACGCCTTGCGCGCGTCGTAGACGCACTTCAGCGCAATGGGCTTGATGGCAGGACCGCTCAACCCGCCGCTCCGGTTGGCCAGAATCGGCTGGCCGCTCTCCACATCGATAACCATACCGGGCATGGTGTTGATGACGCAGAGGGCATCTGCGCCTGCCGCAACCACAGCCCGCGCGATGCGTGCTATGCTGGGTACATTGGGCGCCAGCTTGACGATCAGAGGGATGCCATGGCCACGGAGCGCGTCCTTGACATGGCCCGTGACCTCAGCCGCGGCCTCAGGGTCGCCAGCGTAGGGCTCGCCGAAGTCGCTGTGCACGTTGGGGCAGGAGATGTTGACTTCCACCAGGTCGGGCCGCGCCGCCGCCACGATGGCCGCCACACTCCCAAATTCGGCGGGGGGACCGGCAAAGATGCTGGCGATGAGGGGTACCCCTAACGGCGCCAGCCGCTCCCTGGCCTGGGCCAGCAACGCGATCTCGGCTTCCGCGCCGGGGTTGGCCAGGCCAATGGCGTTGATCAGCCCGTGACCCCAATCGACGCAGGATGGGTTGACATGGCCGGCGCGTGGTTCCGGACCACAGCTTTTGGCGGTCACGGCGCCACAGCCAGCCACGGCCGCTCGCTCAAGCAGGCTTACTGTCGTTCCCCAGATCCCGCTGGCCAGCACAAGGGGTGTGGGCAGCTCCAGATGAAGAAAGGGTGTGTTTAAGGTTGGCATGGCTAGATAGGGAAAGGAAGGTGAGGGGACGAAGGACTTTCGGGCTACTGCTTGTTCTCAACGGCAGCCATGCCGTCCGATCACCCCACCCCCTCCCCTTTTGCTCCAAGAAACTCCAACACTTCGGTGCGCTTGGCCCCATCCAGGCGGCCGCTTTCGACGAGCACATCCAGCATGCTCGAGAGCTTGAAAACAGTGTGTGCTGTGATACCGGCTTGGGCCAGGTTGGCGACGCCACCCTGCTCACGGTCAATGAGCACGATGGCATGCTCCACGACGAGCCCGGCGCCCCGCAGTTGTTCCGCGGTCTTGATGGTGCTACCGCCGCTGGTGATGAGGTCCTCGATGATGGCCACGCGCTCGCCTGCCTGCCATACTCCTTCGATCAGCTTGCCGAGACCATGTTCTTTGATCTCTTTGCGAGGATAGATCAGTGGTTTGTCGCTGGCAATCGCCACTGCTGTGCCAATGGGCAGCGCCGCGTAGGGCACACCAGCAATGCGGTCGCAGTCGATGGTGTCCAGCAGGGCCACATAGGCCTCTGCCGCGCGGGCCAGCAAGGCCGGTCTGCTGACGAGCACGCGCAGATCGATATAGATGGGTGACTGCACGCCGCTGACCAATGTAAAGGCGCCGAACTTTACGGCGCCCAGGTCGGCCAGCTCGATGATCAGTTGGCGTAGGGCAGGCGACAGCTCTGCCGGTGCTGCGGCTTGCGCCGCGGCCAGCTGGCGCACTCCGTTGATGGCATCGCGCATTTCCAGGGCCGCCGCGCGGTGGTCTGCTGCCAAAGCAATGGAGCGGCTGGCGCTGATGATGAGGCCGAGGCCGTCCTTGCGCAGCCCAGCTGCCAGCGTACGCTCCAATTCTCCTCCCTGGGCGCCAATGCCAGGCACCAGGAACCATGTCTCAGGCGCGGCGCTCCGGACTGCGGCAATAGCTTCCGGGTAGGTCGCGCCGACGACCAGCGCGATGTTGGGCGCCCAGCCAGCCGCGGCACGGGCTACATGAATGTACAAGGGCTGGTTCGGCTCGCGATCCAGCGTGCGCCAGTCTGCGATCTCCAGCTCCTGAAACTCGCTGGCGCTGGGATTGGACGTGTGGCAGAGCACAAAGAGACCCTTGTCCTGGTAGGCGGCAAAGGCATCAATGCTGTCCCGGCCCAAATAGGGACTCAGCGTCACCGCGTCGACGCCCAGGTCGTGAAAGCAGGCACGGGCATAGGCGCTGGCAGTGCTGCCGATGTCACCCCGCTTGGCATCGAGAATGACGGGAATATCGGCTGGGATCAGGGCAAGGGTCTGGCGCAAGACGGCCATACCTGGGGCGCCCAGCGCTTCGTAGAAGGCGATGTTGGGCTTGTAGCAACAGACGATATCTTTGGTCTGCTCGATAATTGCCTGGTTCCAGGCCAGGATCGCGCGGCTGGCGTCGCTCTCACCGCGGCGGTAGCGCTCCGGCAGCTGGTCGGGATTGGGGTCAAGACCGATGCAGAGCAGGCTGTTATTGCGCTGGATGGCGGCTTCCAGCTTGGCAAAGAAGTCAGACATAGGCGACTTCCGGCAAATATTCGGTGTAGGGCCCAGGTGAGAAAACCAGGTGGAAATACCACCTGCCCGGATTGGCAGACCGGGTGAGCTCCCAGGCCCCGGCCGGCGGCAACGGGTTTTGATGGTCGAACTGGCGGCGGTAGTGCCAGATCATGTCGCTGTCCGCGCCCAACCGCTCCAGCAGCACGCGCACGGGTCCGCCGTGCGTCACAATGGCGATAGGACCAGCTTCAGCCGCCGCCCATACCTGTTCAAAGAACGGCTGCAGGCGGGCAAAGACGAGATCGTCGTTTTCCTCGCGGTGGTATTCCGCAACTGCCTCCACGATCTCGGCGGAGATGCCCGCCACCTCAGCGGCAATGGCCGCGGTGCGCTGGGTGCGCAGCAGGGGGCTGGCACAGATACGCGTGACGCCCTTCTCACG
>JACFMY010000113.1:0-5744 GCA_019455155.1 Caldilineaceae bacterium | reverse complement strand
AAACTCGCCCAATTTAGCGGCCTCGGCTTCACCCTGCGGCACCAGGTCTGGGCCCGGCGGTACATCGTAACGAATATCGCGGCGGTTCCAGTCAGGAGTGGCGTGCCGGGCCAAATAGACCACGGTGGAACCGCGCGTGTCATGGCTGCCCGTCAGGACAGCCGCTTTGGCCGTATTGATCACTATCAAATCCCTTCGCGTGGCACTCTTTTGGCGCATGCGCGATTGGCATGCGTGATAACGTGACATAAAAATTCGTGTGCTTTCACAGCCCCGCCAGGCCACCAGGCTACCCCATGTCACCCAGGATGGGCTGCTTACCGTTGCTGTCTTCCGACCCTGGCGGGGTTCACAGTATCCTGCCGCACAGGACCCAGCGCCTGACGAGGCTGTGAAAACACACGAATATGGTAAGGGCACGCTGCAACGGAGTCTGCACGATTGGTTCCGTTGCAGCGCACAACCTCTGCTGGCGGAGAGGGAGGGATTTGAACCCTCGAGGGCTGTTAACCCTACGAGCTTTCCAGGCCCGCGCACTAGGCCAGACTATGCGACCTCTCCACCGGGTCATTATACAAGAGGCCACAGAGGCGAGCAAGTTTTTGGCCGATCGAGGGCTATTCACTGAAGGGACAGCTTCCAGGAAGCGGTCAGGCGCTGCGTGGCTGAACACTCAATTTGCGACCGCTTCTTGGAAGCTTGATCTACTTCCGGGCCAGGCAATACGCGCCCACGGCATCGACCATACCGCTGATGGTATGTTGTTCGGGCATTACGTCCACATGGAGGCCGTAATCACGGGCCATGGCGGCCGTCAACGGGCCAATACAGGCCACGCAGATGTCGTCAAGCATGGCCTTGGTGCCGCCTTCATATTCCAGCCGTTTCACGAAGTAGCGCACGGCCGTTGGGAACGTAAAGGTGATGGCATCGATCTTGCCCTCCCACAACATGACGGGCACCGGGTCGCCGCCCTTCCCGATCATGGTACGGTAGGCGTTGATGGCGGTGACCTCCGCGCCGGTATTGCGCAGGCACTTGGCCAGGTTGGCGCGCGTCATGGAGGACTGGGGCAGCAGCACGCGGTCACCCTCGCCGAGCTGCAACGCTTCCGCCACATATTCAGGCGTGTAGATCTCGGGCGCGAACGCGGCATCGAGGCCGATGAATTCCTTTGTGTAGCTTTCGGTCATGCAGCCGATCGTGGCGACCTTGAGGCGACGCGGGATCTGGTTCGGATCGATTCCGGTTGCTTTGATCCGGTCGCCGACTACCCAGGCCGTGTCCGCATCGTTCAGGATCAGCCAGTCATATTTGCCTGCAGCTGCATCATGCAGCGCGTTGTCCAGCTCGTTGTCCTGATCATAGGGGACGATTTGAATACAGGGGTAGTAGTAGATCTCGGCGCCCAGTTCCTGGAATAACTCGGTCTGATCCTGGGCCTGTTCCGCGTCATGGGTGATGGCCACGCGCACGCCCTGCAGGCTGTTGGGCGGCAACGTCGTGGCTGAGCGGGTTAGGGTGTTGTTCATGGTCGCTATTGTCCTACTTGGGCTATGAGCAATCCTTGGGACTCCTGGCGCGCTTGCGACACGGGCTACTGACCGGCAGGCACCATGGCTTGGTGTCCAGTACTGGGGAAGCAGGCCGGGCTCGCGTCAGCGCCTACCATAACGGCTGGCTGTTGCAAACCAGTTTCAGTGTAGTTAACCATACAAGAGTTCCCAGGGCAACCCGCCCCCCAAGCCGGGGGACGATCGTCACCGGTTGCAGGTCAGATGCCCAGGTAGGCGCGACGCACGTCCTCGTTGTTTTCGACCTCAGCCGAGGGCCCATGGAGATCGACTTTGCCCTTGGCTAGCACGTACGCGTAGTCACTCACCTTCAACGCCATGCGGACGTTCTGTTCCACCAATAGGATCGTATATCCCTCCCGGCGCAGGCGGCGCATAGCCTGGAACAGGTCGAGGGCCAGCACAGGCGCCAGGCCCAGCGACATCTCATCTACCATGAGCACGACGGGTTCGGACATAATGCCGCGTGCCACCGCCAACATCTGCTGCTCGCCGCCGCTCATGGTGCCGGCCTTCTGGTGAATGCGTTCCTTCAGGCGAGGAAAAAGAGAAAAGACCCGCTCGATATTTGTGTCCTTGCTGGCACGGGCACGTTTGGGTGTAGCGCCCATCTCCAGATTCTCCAAGACGGTCATATCGGTGAAGAGCTGGCGTCCCTCGGGCACCATAATCAGGCCCATTTCGGCCTTGGCAAAGGGAGTAAGCCGGCTGATATCGCGACTGTCGAAGAAGATCTGGCCCTGCCAGGGCCGCAGCTGTCCCATGACGGTACGGAGTAGGGTGGTCTTGCCGGCGCCGTTGGAGCCCACCAGCGTGGTCAGCCGGCCCTGTTGCAGCTCCATGGCCGTGCCCCACAAGATCTGGAGCTCGCCGTAGCCAGATGTAACGTCGCGAATTTCCAACAGCGCCATGTTAGCCCCTTTCCGCCTGTAGCAGCTGTTCGGCCATTTCGGGATCGCCTAGATATGCCTCGATGACAGCAGGGTTCTGCGACACCTCCTGAGGGGTGCCTTCGGCGATCAGCTCGCCGTAGTTGAGCACGATAATCCGGTCCGAGAGGTTCATGATCGCGTGCATAATGTGTTCGATCATGATAATGGTGATCCCCTGTTCGCGGATTCCCCGCAGTGTCTCTAGCATGCCTGCGACCTCGGTGGTGTTGAGACCGGCCAGCACCTCATCCAGGAGCAGTAGATAGGGCCGCGCAGCCAGGGCGCGGGCCATCTCCAGGCGCTTCTTCTGGGCGACGTTGAGGCTGCTGGCAAGCTGGTCTGCCCGGTCAGCCAACCCGACCTGGGCCAAGACGGCGCCGGCCACGACCCCCGCTTCCCGCAGTCCGAGGTGCTCCCGGCCGTAGCACGCACCGACGATGACGTTGTCGCGCACAGTGAGCTCATTGAGCGGGCGTACGATCTGGTGCGTGCGTGCCAGGCCCAGATGCGCAACCCGGTAGGGCGGCAAGCCCGTGATCTCTTTGTCACGGAAGTAGACGCGGCCGAAGGTGGGCGGATAGACCCCGTTGACGCAGTTGAAGAGTGTCGTCTTGCCCGCGCCGTTGGGCCCAAGCACGCCCAGGATCTCACCTTCTGGCACGCCAAAGCTGACGTTTTTGACGGCTGTGAGACCACCAAATTGCTTCGTAACGTTGTCAACGCGCAGAATCATTCCAATACCCTCCGCAACTGGGCGAAACGCGAGCGCATCCAACCAACCGCGCCAATCGGGATGAACAGCACGATGATCAGGAGCAGCACGCCGGCGACGACCAGCTGGCTGTTCTTGAAGAACTCGCTAGTGAGGAGCACGCCGCGCAGCCGCTGGTAGAATGCCGCGCCCAACACCGGACCGAGCACCGTACCTGAGCCGCCCAGCATGACCATGACCAGCAGCTCCACCGACATATGCAGCCTGAACGCGTTTCCCGGCTCGATGATGCCGTTCTTGAAGAAGAAGAGCACGCCAACCAACCCTGGGAAAAACGCCGACAGTACGTAGGCCCACGTCTTGGCGCGCGGGGCCACGACGCCCATGACTTCGGCTGCATCTTCATCCTCACGAATCGCCATCAAACCGAGACCGAACTTGGACTTCTTTACATTGAAGCTGACGATCGTCACGATCAGGGTGATGGCCGTCAGCCCCCAATAGGTCATCCACAGCGCGTTGGCAGGTCCGCCGTAGTCGCCGTAGACGCCGAAGTTCAGGTTCATACCAGTGGGTCCACCCAGGAAGTCCAGGTTGACCACCAGCGCCTTCATGGCCTCGTTGATGCCGATGGTCGCCAGGGCAAAGTAGGCGCCACGCAGTCGCAGGACAGCCAGCCCGAGCAGCAGCGCGAGCGCCGAAGAGACCACCCCGCCGATGAGCACCGCGGGCAGGAGATGCCATCCCAGCTTGGCGATGGCGAAGAAGCCAATATAGCCGCCCAAGCCAAAGAAGACGATGCTGCCGAAGTTGACGTAGCCGGTATAGCCTAACAGGATATTCAGGCTCGAGGCCAATGCGACGGCCATGAGCATCGTAAACATGGTTTCGCGTAGACTTGCACTGTTGTTAAGGGCCGGAATCAGCGCGGGGACTATGACCAGCAAAAGCGGAAGCCAGAAGCCAGGTTGCCGCCACACGTTCATTGTTTTGCTCCGAACAGGCCTTGGGGACGGACCAACAGGATCAGCACGAAGAGTGCAAACTCAAGTACCGGCACCCAGGTCGTCTTCATGAAGACCGGCACCAGGCCTTCGATCAGTCCCAGAATCAGTCCGCCCAGCAGCGCGCCCAGTGGATTGCCGAGTCCACCCAATACGACAATGACAAAGCTCTTGAGTTCATAGACGCCGCCGGACAGAATGGTGAAAGGTTGGATGGTGGCAAGCAGCCCGCCGGAGATGGCCGCGAGCATTGTGCCGATACCGAAGCTGAACGCCAGCACGCGCCCGGAGGGAATACCCATCAACTCGGCGGCCTGCCGGTTGTTGGCGACCGCGCGAATGTTCTTTCCGGGACGGGTGTAGCGCAGAAAGAGATAGAGCAGGATGGCCACCAATATGGCCAGGCCACCAGCCGCCAGCCGCGTCCCGGTGGTCGTTACCGGCCCCGCAGTGACGGAGCCAAGGCTATAGTCGACATTGCGGAAATTGGTGGAGAGGACAATGGTGCCCACACCGATGATGACCATATTCACTGCAAAGGTCGATAGCAGGCTGGCCAGGTGGGGCGCGTTGAGGACCCGTTGCACTGCCACAAAGTAGACGAGAATACCCAGGAGGAGACCGCCGGCCGCTACAACCACCAGCGCAACGTAGGGATTCAGACCTAGGTTGGCAAAGAGCAGGTAAACGCCAAACATGCCCAGGGCAATGATGGGTCCGTGAGCCAGATTGATCACGTTCATTATGCCGAAGATCAGTGTCAGCCCCATCGCGACCAGGCCATAGACAATCCCAATGAGCAGCCCGTCGATCACGGATGGCAGCAGAATGTCTAGCATCAAGTTCCCCCTTGCTATACCGGCCCGGCTACGCCAGGCGTGGCCGGGCCGGGAATGCCATCCGCGCTAGCGAACGGGATGAAGAATGTCGGCGGTCTTGCCTTCGGGCGGCCAGACCACCTGCTTGACCAGCTCACCGCTGTCATCCATCTGCCACTGGACATAAACCATCTCGTGGCCGAGCTGGAGCCCATGCGCTTCGGCGCTCGTATCGAAGGCGATATGGCCAAAGAAGGTCAGCATGTTCATCTCGTCCAGGGCCTGCTTGACAGCCTGGGGATCGATAGAACCCGCGCGTTCGATGGCCGCCTGGAGGATCAGGCCGGCTGCGTAGCCGCCAGCCGCGTGGTAGGAGGGCTCCTCGTTGTACGCGCTCTCGTATTTGGTTACAAAATCACTGCCAGTTGGGCCAAACCACTCCATGTTGGCTGCCTGCGCCGACGCTTCCGTATAGGCTGCCAACGGCTCCCATTGGCTGGGTCCTGCTACGCCGACTGCCGCCGCGCCAAGCTCGGCGAATGACGGTTCTGGCGGCGCTACCAGGAGGACCAAGAACTCCGTCGCGATCTCCTTCTCGGCCAGCTGGCGGGCAAAGGTGCTGCCGTCCTGGAAGTGGCCGCCGCCCAAGATGGCCTCTGGATTGGCCTGCTGTACTTTGTTGATGATGGGGGCAAAGTCAGTCG
>JACFMY010000755.1 GCA_019455155.1 Caldilineaceae bacterium | reverse complement strand
CTCGCCTGTACGATGCCACGGTGAAACAACAATTCGAGTCGGCGACCGAGGCCATCGAAGGCATCTTTGTCAAGGACTGGCCCATTCCGGCGACAACAGTACAGACCACATCAGGCCCCGCACAGGCAGCCGACTCAGTGTAAGATGATAATACACGTTACTGTCTATTAAGTAGGACGGCGCGTTACAAGACTATCCGCCAATCATCCCACGGCCGTGCTGCTCGCAGCTCCTCTACCTCGGTGAATCGATCTTATGATAGTCCCAAAAAAGATAAGCTCCCTACGTGGCGTGGAGTCGTTCATATCAGTCCGGGCTGAGGTAGCCTAGCGCAGAATGCAGACGACGACGATTGTAGAAGCCCTCCATGTACTATAAAATGTCCAGCCTAGCCTCTGCCGGAGAAACGTAGCGTTGGTCTGCGACGCATTCGATCTTCAAGGAAGCAAAGAAGCTTTCGGTGACGGCATTGTCGAAACAGTTGCTGCGGGGACTCATGCTGGCCTGCATGTGGCGTCGTTTGAGAAGTTTGCGGTACCGGCGGCTAGCATACTGGCTGTCGTGGTCCGAGTGGTGCAACGAGCCGGGGGCAGGCCGGCGCGCGGTAGAGGGGGCGTCAAACTCGTGTTCCGGGTAACTGCAGGTATAATTCGAGTGACTCCAGGGGCCGATAGTCAAGCGTTTCACAATAGAAGGGCCCATGCTTCCGGATCAATGGATAGTCAGCATGGGACAGCAGGACGAGCGTAGTATCCAAATCCAGATGATTCTCGCCCTCAGGCAATTGCTCGCCACGGGCAGCGCGACGCTGGAGTTTACCAGGCACGATAGCCGCTACCACCCACTGCAGGTCAGGGAGGACCTTTGCCCCTCCCTGATACGCCATGCCGGCAGCCGTTGAGGGAGACCAGTGACGCCTTCTTCTGTTCTGGTTGTGGAACTTCCAAGACCGCCAACAAGCAGCGCACTGGTGGTCAAACGACGGAGAATATGGCACGATAATCAGTCATGCCGCCACTGCAACCACCAGCGCGGCAGTTAACCCACGGGTTATCTGCCGCGTGCGTTTACTCTTCCGTAGAGTACGTCACTGCGATGCTGCTGTCAAACCTTTTTGACAGTTCTTTTCAGTTACAAACCTGCTACTCTTACAGTCAAAAGCAGCAGTTCGCTGGTTTCATGTTGCGACCAGTTCAGGTCATCAATCATCAATCCGCCTAGATTGCTCGACTGCGTCGATCCATTCGCGGACTGTTCTCTGTGCCCTGTGCCCTGCTGCTTCATAGATTGCGAGACTTGCCCGTGCCAATTCAAGTGCCCACTCAATGTTTCCTGTTACATGTTCGACGCGTGCAAGTCCGTACTTAGCGGCAGCGGCATCCGCCGCGGATTCGATGATTTCCGCAATGGCCAGCGCTTCGCTGAAGGCGATTCTAGCCGCTTCCCAATTATCCTCTTTGACGTAGAGCTCGCCACATTCGACAAGAGCAGCGCATTCTGTGTCGCGCAGCTCGAGCTGGCGCGACAAGCCAAGACATCGCAAATAGTACTCTTTGGCTTGCTCAACCAACCCTTGGTTCTCCGTCACTACGCCAAGATTGACCAGGAATTGGCTGACAAGCCTCTGGTCACCTATTGCTTCGGCCTGTGTCATGCCTTCTGCGTAGTAGGCTTCAGCTTCCTTGTAACGCTTCAAATCGGACGATAGCGCTCCTAAGTAACTATTCGAAAGGTTTGATAACTTTTCCAGATTGATCACGGGTGCGAT
>JACFMY010000754.1 GCA_019455155.1 Caldilineaceae bacterium | reverse complement strand
CACATTTCGCATATAGAGCTAGAGTGTCTTTCAATGAATCGATTGCGCAAACTTGTTTTATCGGCGCCCAATCGTTCCGAACAGGAGTATATGCTGCAAAACGCCAGCATCGTCCTGGGGCGGGGCGCCGCCAGCGACATTGAACTGAACGATGAAAAGGCATCCCGTTCGCATGCGCGTGTCGAGCATCCGAAGGTATCGCGGCGTCATGCCCAGATCGAACGGGTTGGCGATGGCTACCGCGTCCGCGATCTGGGCAGCACCAATGGCACCTGGCTGGATTCGCGGCGTATTGAAGAACAGACATTGACCGGTAGTGAGACGATTTTTGGCGCGACTGCCTTTCACCTTCTACTGCCAGCCCTTCCTCACCGTGAAACTGAAAAACTACGACGCCGTCGACTATTTTCAGAGGATGGTGGCGATCTTTGACTTTACAGCATCGCACCAGATGCTGTGGAAGCGTTGGCGTATGAGTCGAAACGCTATCATCGCCGCCGCCAACTATATTCAGACGCTGGACCTACGCCTCGAAATCGCCGAAATGAGCGAGATGATGGCGCATCTGCACAGCGACGCTCAGATGCAGGCTTTCCACGCCGGTGAGACAGACGCGCTGCCGGCTTTCTATGCCCATGTCTACCGCAAGCGCTTGGGGCCATACGCCGACTTGATGCCTGTCGAGGAGAGCGCGCCCATCCTTCGCGGTGAACCGGCAGTGGCGTAGCACGATCATCTCATCTCCTTGGATTAGGTCAGCTTAGACGATGAACTATCCAAGGCAAGTTTGCGATTGCAACGGGCACACGCACCGCGCACTACGTGAAGGGAGCCTGGACATTCTGTTCCCTGGAACGACCTGAACACGATTCCATGACAACACTGACGTTCGGAAAATATGTCGTAACAAAGCGGCTGGGACACGGCGGCATGGCCGAAGTCTATCAAGCTCGCGATCCGATCCTGGATCGCCATGTGGCGATCAAAATTGTTCTTCCCCACCTGGCCGCAGAAGCGGGGTTTGTCGAACGTTTTCTCCACGAGGCCAAACTGGTTGCTTCGCTGCGCCACCCCCACATTGTACAGATCTTCGACTTTGATCTGCTCGACGACTGACCATTTATGGTGATGGAGTGCTTGACGGGCGGCACTCTCAAAGCCCGGCTGATGGAATTGCGGGCGCGGGGCGTGCTCATGCCGCTCGCCGACGTTGCCCGTCTGCTCGATGCCCTCGCCGACGCCCTGGACTACGCCTACGCCCGCGGCACAGTCCACCGAGACATCAAACCGGCAAACATCCTCTTCGCGTCGGGGGATGCGCCCGTGCTAACTGATTTCGGGATTGCCAAACTGCTCGAACAGACCGTGCAGATGAGCGCCACCGGCAGCATCCTGGGTACGCCGGCCTACATGTCCCCTGAGCAGGCGGCATATGGTACACGGCTGATGGGGTAGAAATCGGTCCCGTTATCTGGGGCCAATTTGCTACTGTTCAAGAAGTCGAAAGCGGTAGCGGTGCGCTCTATGTAAGCCCGGCTGGCCCTGGTCTGGGTAAGTGGTAGATAGTAGATGGAGGTGAGAAACAGCCCCTGGGAAAGTAACTGGGGGCTGTTTTTTGAAGTGAAGGAATCAGCAGTATGATTGGCCTCTTCTTTGATGAGCAGTTCGCCGATGAGGGCGTCGAAGCGGTCGGCGGGCATGGTGTGGAGCAGGCGGCGCAGGTCGGTGCGGATCTCGTGGTTGATGCGCTGTACCTGGTGGTCGATGCCG
>JACFMY010000112.1 GCA_019455155.1 Caldilineaceae bacterium | reverse complement strand
AGAGTCGCCACCGCCAGCATGGAAGGCAGCATTTTGACCAGCGTGGCCCTGTGCGTCGCCTCACCGGCAAACATATGCACGGTGCGCGCCGCCGTTGTCCATTGCAGCAAGTTCTTGCGGGTGAACAGGCGTTGCAGCGTTGTCAAGATGGCGTCGAGCATAAACTGCGCTTCGTAGGGCAAGAACGCAATATAGAGCAACCAACGAAGAGCATCATCGCGCACGGATCGCAGCTCCGCACGATAGGACAGATTTTTGGTGGCGTGAACGAGTGCAACCGCGACGTTGGTCAGCAGCGGAATTGCCGGGGTGAGCACGGCAAGCAGCGTCCACATCCAGGCGGCTCCAGGCAGCGCGGTCCAGCCGGCGGTCAAAAGCGCCATGAGCGCCGCGGCCAGCAGGCTACGCCGTAGGTTGTCAACGATCTTCCAGCGATCAATGACCGCCAGATCGTTGCGGACCCAGCCGATTTGGGCGGGTCCGCGGCGCCAGAGCCAGGGCAGCAGTTGCCAATCGCCACGGACCCAGCGGTATGAGCGCAGAACGTGGAGCAAGTAGTGGGGCGGATAATCCTCATAGAGGAGAATGTCGGTCACCAGTCCAACGCGTCCGTGAATGCCTTCGAAGAGATCGTGGCTGAGGATGGCATTATCGGGCAGGCGACCGGCCACGCTGCGCTCAAAAGCATCCACATCATAGATGCCTTTGCCCACAAATATCCCAACACCAAAGAGATCCTGGTAGACATCAGATACGGCCCGCGTGTAGAGATCAATCCCGCGGTCGCCGGTAAAGACACGGGTAAAGAGCGACTGATTGGCGCTGGCGGGCTTGATGGCGGTGCGCGGCTGGAGCACGGTGTACCCTGCTATCACCTTACCGGTCTCGGCGTCAAATTCCGCCCGGTTGAGCGGATGGGCCAGAGTGCCCACGAGCCGGTTAGCCTCGCCGCGCGGCAAGATAGTATCGGCGTCGAGGGTGATCACATAGCGGATCTGTGGCAGGATCGCCAGATCGCCGATCCGGATGTTGTAGGACGTTTCCGCGTGGCCGCGCAGCAGGCGGTTGAACTCCTGCAACTTACCCCGCTTACGCTCCCAACCCATCCAGCTTTCCTGGGTGGTGTTCCACTGTCGCCGGCGATGGAAAAGGTAAAAGGGCTGACCCGGATATTGGGCGTTTAGTTCCTCGATGCGCGCTTGCGCTAGCGCGACCAGCGCGGCGTCTTCCGGCATTTCTGCCTGCTGTGCATCAGCAAAGTCGCTGAGCAAGGCAAAGGACAGATGAGCGTCAGTGTTGCGCAAATAGTGCAACTCCAATTGGCTGGTCAGCAATGTCACATCGAGTTCGGTGGCGATCAAGCACGGCACGACGACCATGGTCCGGCAGGCAGATGGGATGCCATTCTGGAAATCGAGCTTAGGCAAAATGCGGGGGGCGAACAAGCGGCTCACCACCCCGTTGACGAGGCTAACAGCCAAGGTGAGCGCGGGGATGAGCGCCAATACGCCAGCGGCGACTTGCCACGGCAGCGCGCCGCCCGCGGCGCGGGCGTATGCAACGAATCCGACGATGATCAAGCCGGTCAGTAGGCCAATACCCCCTAAATAGGCTAGGGTGGGATAGCGATACATTCCGCGGCGCAACCCTTCCAAGCCGCGCGGCTGGTAGCCGACGGACTTCTCCAGTACCGAGCGTCCCTGGCCAAACAAGTAGTAGCCTACGTGGGCGCGATGCGAGACATCCAGGTCAAAGGCACGGCCAACGTTATCGCGGCTGGTGCGTTCGAGTTCACCGTGGTTGGCACCCGCCCGATCATCATTGACGATTGTCAAATCAATCGCCTTCTGGGCTACTGCAATGTCATGCTGACCGGTGGCGTGTGCCAACATCTCAACTACACCGCGATAGCGGTCGCGGGAAGCGAAATCCATCCGTGCATATATCCCAGCAGAATCCTTGGTGAGAATCTGGTGCACCAGGCTAACACCTTCAAAAAAGCGGTTCCAGTCCTGGCTATTCAACCGGCGCAAGCTGAGAATACAGTTGGCAACAACGTCATTATCTTTCAGTGTTGCTGGAGAATCGAATGCGTCAGTAGAGCTACCCGTCGCACCCGTATCAATAGCCTGGCGCGTGAGCCGTCCGGCAGCTTGGGCCAGAGTCTCCAGCAGCGCCAGCCGCAGCATGGTGGGCACGGCCCACAATTCGCCCATGGTGAACGCGTGCACTTGCTGGTACGCGGCCACGAAGCGGCTAAGTCGGCCTTGATCAAGGTGATGCTCTTCATACGTCCAAAAGGCGTACACCGCAGCGTAGATGCGCGGCTGCCCACCGTTGGTAAATCCGGAGAGGGGATAGTTAGCGGCGAGTTTGGGCAACTGCCGGTAGTAGCTTTCGGGTAGATCTTCTTCAATCTGCCGTAGGGCCTGAACCACCATATGGTAGTTGTCCAACAGCCATTCGGCAGCATTGGGAAAGGCTAGATCCTGGGCCGACGCGTTTAAGAGATGCCGGTGCGCATCCTGCAACTGTTGCGTCATGCGTGGCAGTTGGGCCAGATGACGGGCATGAGTGGGGGGCTGCGCCCTAATCACAAGTTGGGCGGCAAGTTGATGCGCCATCTGTTCCAGGCGACTAGGGGTCTCTGGCGGACCGTACTTATCTGGTTCCGCTATGTGGGTCAGCGAAGGATCTGGCGATGCAATGTTAGATTTCGAAATGTGCACGGACTCTTAGCCCTTCCTCTCCATTCGCTCTTCTGGCTGGCATGGTCAATCCTTCTGCCACATGCTCGACCATGGCGCGCCGTGTTTCGTTGGAGGGGAGATCCTGCAAGATGAGCAGCGAAGTGGCGCCATAGGTGATAAAGCCATTCACCAAAGCGCTATAGGGCCACTGGCTGTGACACGAATGACCGTGCGCGCTGAGCACGACCAAATCCACCTGCTCCTGGTCAGCAAGATCATGCAATGCCCGGGTAACACTGTCGTCGATAAGGACGCGTGTTTGCGACTTCGGGGGCAGCCGAGATTGCAGTTGTGCAAAATACCTGTCGGCTTCCATCATGTTGCGCACGACCACACGCTCGGCAAGCGCCCTATCTTCCGGGCTAAGTGGTACACGTTGGATCATTTCTGGACGCGTGGCAACGTACACCACCAGCAGTTCAGCCGAATGGCGCTCGGCCAGGGCACTGGTCAGCGGCAATACACTTTCCGCGCGCTGTGAGCCATCGAGCGGCGCCAGAATGTGATGATACTGCATGACCTCGGCAGCAGCTCCCCTACGCTCTCCGGCACTTTCGTCAGAGGAGCGTACAAGCATTATTGACGGACCGGCACGATGGATGACCTTTTGGGCGACACCACTGACGTTCCAGCCACTTAATCCACCCTGCCCGTGGCTGCTCAATACAAGCAGATCCGCACTGTGCTTGTGGGTATACTCAACAATGCGCTGGGCAGCTCCACCTTCCAGCAGCACTGTACTTGATGTTAGACCCAACTGCGTCAGCTGCTTGGCAGCCTCATCCAAATGGGCTTGCGCCTCAGCCTTGGCGAAGTGCCAGGCCAACGGATCGACTGGCGTCGACTTTACACTGTCGGTTTCCAGGACGCGTAGGAGGGTGATCGGCGGGCCGTTTATCTGTGCAATGGCGGCGACATGGGGCAAAATTCGATCTGCCATTGGCGAACCATCCAATAGCACCAGAATATTTCCGAACATGGTTGTTCTCCCTAGGGCTTGTAGCCAAAGACTACAATTCCATTCCAACCTATTCCGGGGGCGTCGTTCTGTTCAGTTCCTTATATAGGGCCCTCTTGTTTACATAAACGTTTTTCATGTACTGTTCAGTGCTTAGCCTCTCATCGAGATCAGATACACGCATCTTCCATAGTCTTTGGAAGTGGACGAACAGGTCACATTGACGTGCGAGAATTACCGCGATTTTGGTGACGTCTCGATCTTGGCCATTTTTCAGGTGCTGCACAATCTTCGCTTTGTCAGTATTGGCCAGAAGTCGTTCATGCTGCTCCTTCGGTTTCATTCCCTGCATCTTCGGTTCCTCCCTCTGTCTGAAACTCTAAATCGCCTAATCGTCGACTCAGGGCGCTTAGGCTATCGCCAATCAATGCTTCGGCTTGTTCATCACCTAGGCGCCACCATTGTGGGTCACTCGCCATGTTATTGCTATCCCAGGTGAACTTCACCTCGTCGAATACTTGCGGCAGGTCGTCGTGGGCCGGATCGTGTTGTATCCAGCGAGTCGTCTTTAGGTTCAGCCCTCGCGTCGCCACTAGCGCCGTCGCTATGCGGTCACATGCGCTGGCGATCGACTCTCCGGAATTCGTGTTGAGCTCCGTCAACAACACAGTGTGGGTGCCGTTATTGCGTTTGTAGATCCGGACCCGGCACCGCCCCGACACACGTAGATGCTCGTGCGGAAAACGGTAGAAGTAATCGTGTAACGGTTTCATCGTACCTTCGTTTCTCGGTTCATGTCCTTGCATTCTCGCCTTGGTAGGTGACTGGGAATCCAGGAGTTCTGCTTAAGTGTGTCAGACAGCCTTCTTCCCGAAAGCCAGCGACTTTCGGGAAGAAGGCAGGTTATCATCCATACTTCATGAAACCCCATAAAGCCATTCCTGCATTTACCAGATTCGCTACGGGATCATCTCCAAAAGCAGCTTGGTGCAGGCGTCTGCCACCTTACGATCCGGTTTCTCATTACCAGAGATGGTGGCCCAACCCTGGTCTTGTACAAACTGCGCTCGCTGGTAGGAAGTTAATGCATTCATCTCATCGAGCTTCAGGGCCTTGTCCGGATCCTGGTTGAATTGAGCGACACAGATAGGCGCCAGACGCTGGACCACAGCATCTCTCGCCATTGTCTCGGCCGCCGTCTGGGCGTTACCGGCGGACACCCAGCCCCCCCACGTGAAGCCGACCACGATCGTCAGGACGACACTGGCTAGACAGGCCCAGAAGAGAGTCATCTTTGTCGGTTGGGCATCGCGCCACCTTTGTCCAAGGCTTGGCTTGCTTTCCACGGTTGCCACCTTTCGTGATTCAACTGGTGTTCGCTTACGCGAGTCATTCGCTGGTCGGGGATCGTCATGCATATCTTGTCCCATAGCCTTTTCTCCTCGTTGCTCGTACCTATCGCAGAAATTCTTAATCTGGTTTCAGGCTGACAATGTTACGGCGGAAAAGTATGAGCGGAATCCTGATGGTTGAGTAGGATACCGGCGTGTATCTCCGGCGAAGATTCCTTGCGATCCATCACGACGTTTCCTTCTTCTGGTCATCCACCGGCAAGAACGCAAGCCTGACATGCTCAGACTCAGGGACGAACGCTTGCTTCGCGCCCGTTGTTCTCGATTGGGGCCATACTGACTGGCAGGCTGCCCAGCAAGAGAGTAGGGCTGATGCCGTGCTCGGTAATGACGATCTTGGCGTTCTCGCGCAAGGCCGTCTCGGTCATCTCCATCTGCTTGAGAGCCTGGGCATTGCCGACGAAATATCGCTCGGCGGCCTCGTTGACCAGGCGAATCGCTTCAGCCTTGCCCTGGGCCACCTGAATTGCAGCTTCGCGTTCCCCCTGCGCACGCTGAATGATCGCCAACTTGTGTTGTTCGGCGGCTTCGAACTCGCCGGTTGCGAGCAGGCGCATGGAACGCCGCTCTTGCTCGGCCGTCTTCTGTTTGTGCATGGCCCGTTTGATATCTTCCGGTGGGTCAATCAGGCGGATTTCAACCTTGTTGACAGTCAAGCCCCATTCAACGGCGAAGGTATTCAGGATCCGCTGAAGATTGTTGGCGATGGTCTCGCGCGCGACCAGGCTCTCGTCCAGCGTCAAGTCGCCGAACTCCTGACGCAGGTTGGTCATCGCTAACTGGGCGATCGCCCGCTTCCAATCGTCGATGTTATAGAAGGTACGCTTGATGGCATCCTCATCGGCAGTTGGCCGCACCCACATAATCCCATCCACCGTGATTTCGACGTTGTCTTTGGTGATCACCGGCTGTGGATGGATGTCCATGGTGTGTTCTCGGATGTCACGAATGCGGACAACAT
Organism: Caldilineaceae bacterium; assembly: GCA_019455155.1. Taxonomy (GTDB): domain Bacteria; phylum Chloroflexota; class Anaerolineae; order Caldilineales; family Caldilineaceae; genus JACFMY01. The sequence continues at coordinate 10,214 of JACFMY010000112.1, read as the reverse complement.
GGATGAAGGGAATCTGGAATCCCAAACCAGGCATCACAAATCCCCTGTATTTGCCCAGAGTTTCCTGGATTCCCCGCTCAAAAGGGCGGAGGGTATAGATTGGGAAATAGACCGTTCGCATGAAATTCTCCTACTAGGGTATTCTCAGAATCCCTGGGCGGACCAAGCCTAACACCAGATATCTGGGTTGCCGACTATCGCTCTATTCATAGTATAGATTGACAGTGCAGCTCTGTCGTCAGCGCAAACGATAGGCTTTGCATAACAAACGGGCCGCCTTTGGGGACAGCCCGTTCTCTTTTGTTGTACGCTGTTTGGTGTAGAGGCCTCGCTGCCGCGCCGAGAAAGTTGCAGTCCTCTGCCATTCCCTCGTCATGTTTCGTTGAAGGGCGGCAGCCGATTGGCGCTGGAACCACCTTCACTTCGCTGACCGTTCATGCTCGTTCCCTATGCATTGACTCCTGTTGCCTGTATTGCACGCGGCCTTCCGCCACCCAGCAACGACACCAGCAGTGCCGACGAGTTGCGGATGTCTTGACCTCGTGGTGGCTAGCGTGCGGCGCCCCCGGTCTGGTTGGTTAAATAGTTCTCGACGCCCAGCTGCGCGATCTGTGCGCGCTGTATCTCGGCCCAGTCCACGTGCCTCTCTTCCATATTGAGAATCTCCATCAACAGATCAGCCGTGGCGTGGTCGGCCACTTCATGGGCGAGGCCAATCGCACTGTTATAGGCGCGTATTGCACCCAACTCGTCCTCCTGATCGTTGCTCACGATTTCCAACACAGTCTGGCCGATCTTGATCGGATTAAGTTTGGACACAACGGGCACACCCTCCAAGAAAAGAATCCGCCGAATGAGCCATTCCGCGTGGCGCATCTCATCGTGCGCTTGCTGCTCAATGGCTTTGTGAAGTTTGTCGTATCCCCAGTTGTCGCACATCTCGGAGTGCACCATATACTGGCTGATCGCAGTGAGTTCATCGGCCAAAAGTTGGTTGAGTACCGCGACAAGCTTATCATTGCCTTTCATATCGATCCTCTGTTCTCAATGTGGTCAATCGACTGCATAAGTAGGCAAATACCGAATCGACTCCGGCTTTCGTGCGTTATGATGTTCAATACAGTTTGCCCGTTACTCGATCAGCCGCGGGCGCCGATGATCTTGCGGGCAGATTGTTTCTGTCGCCGCAGATATTTCCGATAACCTCTGGATGACCGTTTTGCAGGTGCTTTGGGCGTCTTGGATTTCTTGCCAGTCATTGCTGTTTACTCCTGTTCGCACATCCAACGAAGGGGCAATTCCTGCGGCCCCTTGCCCCGTTTAGCCTCAAGTATGTCTGAGCAACGTCCACGCTGAGGCACCAGACTGGTGGTTGGGACATTCGAGCGCAGTGCATTGTTGTCGTATTCCTTGGCCGCTCGCTCGGTCACATGCGGCAATCTTGCCTGCTCACCTTTATCTAGCGTAGCCGGAGCGTACGGCCCTGTCATCAGTGCAAACGATAGGGTTTCTATAGCAAAAAGAGCCGCCCGTTGGGCGGCTTTGTATTTTTGGTGTACGGTGTTTGGTGTACAGGCCTTGCCAGGAATGTTGTAGTCTGTGGCTACTCCCCTTCCGAGCTCGCCTCGTCGTCAGATGTCAGCCCTTCCCGGACTGCATACAGTGCGGCCTGGGTGCGGCTGGCCAAGTGCAGCTTGCCCAGGATACGGCTCACATGGGCGCGTACGGTCGGTTCACTGACCGCTAACTCGTCGGCAATCTCCTGGTTGCTCAGTCCTTGCGCAATTCGCTGCAACACCGCTAGCTCGCGCGCCGTCAGCGCTTCAGGGGAGGGCTGCAGGTCGGCCGGGTGTGCGACCTCGTGCAGCAGCTTGCGGGCGATGGTCGGATGTAGCGCTGGCTCACCGCGATGCACCTGGCGGATAGCCCGTACGAGTTCCTCCGGCGAGGAGTCTTTGAGTAGGTATCCCAACGCCCCCGCTTTGATGGCCGGAAACAGCTTGTTATCGGCGGCAAAACTGGTCAAAATCAGGATGCGTGCTCCCGGCTGCCGGCCGGTGATCCGGCGTGTCGCCTCGATTCCGTCCATGCCGGGCATCAGTAGGTCCATCAGGATAACGTCGGGCCGGGTTTCCTCCGCGCACAGCACCGCCTCCTGCCCGTCGGCCACTTCCGCAACGATCTCAAATCCACCCGCTTCGGATAGCAAGGCACGAATGCCTTTGCGCACAATAGCGTGGTCGTCAACAATCAAAACTCGAATCATAGCGTCACCTCGACAGTCAGCCGTGTTCCCTCACCTGGTTCGCTCTCGTGGGTTAGTCGCCCTCCGAGACGCGCCGTGCGTTCGGCGATACTGCGCAAGCCGCCACTGCCCCGCCCTTCAGCGCGGACGGCCTGTAGATCGAACCCCACTCCGTCATCAACCACTTGCAGGCGAATGGTCGCCGCGGTGAAGCGCAGATGCACCGTCACATGCCGGGCCGCAGCGTGTTTGCGTACGTTATTGAGTGCCTCCTGGGCGATCCAGTAAAGATCTTCCTCGATGGCGATGGGCAACCGCCGCTCTCCCTCGACGCGGAAATGGGTCTGCAGCCCGGCGCGGTCTTCGACCGCTGCTAGGCGCGTCTGCAACGCGGACACCAGTCCTTCCGCCTCCAGCACCGGCGGATGCAGCTGGAAGATGAGTAGCCGCATGTCACGCATCCCTTCCTGGGCGGTCTCCTGTAGCTCCGTCAGGTAGCCAGCCGCGACCTTCCCCTTGCCGGCTGCTAGCGCCAGAACGGCGGCGTTGGCATAGAGGGTCACGCTGTAAAGTGACTGGGTCACTGAATCGTGCAGCTCCCGCGCCAAACGTTGTCGTTCCTCTAGCACCGCCAGTTGCTCGGCTTGTTGTTGGAGTCGGGCGTGCTCGATTGCCATGGCCGCTTGGTTGGCGAATACGGACATGACGCGGACGTCCTCCTCGGTGAAGCCGCCCGCCTTGTTTACGACGTCGAGTACGCCGATGATCCCGTCGTTGACCCGCAGAGGCAAGGTGAGCAGCGCGGTTAGACCCGCGGGCCACTGATCTACCTGCGCGCGCTCGAAGTGGGTCGAGTCGTTTAGCCGCACCGGCTCGCCCTTGCGCACGACCTGACCTGCCAGCGAGCCGTCCACGGGCAGGCGCTCGACGGCCGCCAACGGCCGACCCAACCGGTGCTTGACCTCAAGCCACGCCTGATCGCTCAGGAGCATGACGGCGCTGCCCGTCGCCCCGATCAAACCTTGGGCTTCGGCGCAGACGATATCTAGCACGTGTTCCAGAGCGGTCTTCTGGAACAAGCTCACTAGAACGCGACCAAAGCTTTCGCTTTCGGCCAACCGCCGTTGGAGCTCGCCATGAAGTTCGGCGTTCCTGAGCGCCAACGCCGCGGCAGCCCGTTCGCGCTCGATGATATCAGCCTCAAGCGCATCTAGCACCTGCTGCAGACGCGGAATATCGATTGGCTCCGAGATTTGATATGGCATCTAGCTACCGTACACAATCCACAATCTAGCTGTCAGTCAAAGAAAGGGCTGCTCTTGACGACGTCAGCAGCTGGCGATCAGAGCACCGCATGTTCTGCCGTTCTCCGCAGCTAACGAAATAAGCGACCTATGATGTTCACCACAACAGTCAGCGCGATACTGAGCACGATCATGGTGCCTATGGGCGCAAACAGCGTGAAGTTGTCACGCCTTATCACAATATCACCCGGGAGGTTGCCGAGCCACGGCAGCCTGCCACCAGGAGGAGCCCCAGCACAAACAGTGCGCCGCCCACGATCATGAGGAGTCTGCCAATTTCGTTCATCTTTGTTGCCGTTCGTTGATCCTTGTCTATCGTTTGCCGTATTATAGCACGCCCATTGCGGCAATCTGCCGCGAAATGGACTTGACACCGCCGCGTTGGCCGTGCATAATGGCGACAATCAGATCAATAACGACTGCGAACCGGAATAGTAACCGTCGAAGCGAGTTTCAGAGAGCCCTCAGTTGCTGCGAAGAGGGCAACTGCGCAGGCGGTGAATGGGCCGGGGAGTCGGAGAAACGAAACAGGATCCGGTCTCGAGTAGTTTCTCTCGGAAACGCCACCGTTATCAGGGCGCTGGGAATCGGAACCTCTTGTTCCCGTTCTCGCAAGAGTGAGACTGGCTACTGTCCCTGCGTTTCACCGACGGTTCAGGGACGGGGATTTTTTATTGGTTGGTCAGCTGGATGACGGTTCTGTTCGGCGCCGGCTGTAGCCGGCATACATAACCAACCAGCTTCAGACAGAGGAGCGAAACCATGGCATCAACATACAAACCGTCACTCGATGAAGTGCGGGAACTGGCCACACAGGGCAATCTGATCGCCGTCCACCGCGAGCTGCCGGCTGACCTGGAAACGCCTGTGTCGGTCTACCTGAAGCTTTGTGGCCAGGGGCGTACCAACGGCAACGGACCAAGCTTTCTCCTCGAATCAGTAGAAAAGGGTGAGCAGCTGGGCCGCTTTAGCTTCATTGGCGTTCACCCGCCGATGACCATCACGGCCTTTGGCGACCAGGTGCAGCTCGGCGGAGCAGGCGGCACCGTCCTGGAGACCTGCCAGGGCGACCCGCTCCAGGTGACCAAGGAGATCATGGCCGCACGCAAGCCCGTGCCTGTGCCGGGGCTCCCCCGGCTAACCGGCGGTGTAGTCGGCTACTTCGGCTATGACCTGGTCCGCTTCATGGAGCGGTTGCCAGCGACCGCCCGCACCGTGCTGCCTGTGCCTGACATGGTGCTGCTCATGAGTGACAACATGGTGGTCTTCGACCATGTTCGCCACAAGCTAATTGTCATCGCCAATATGCGCGTCGAGCCCGATCTGCGTGGCGCCTATGCCGACGCGGTGGCGCGGATCGACCAGATCATTGCCGACTTGCGCCAGCCGTTGGTACCCCCGCGCCCTCGGGAGCTGAGCCATGACGCACAGTGGGAAAGCAATTTCACCCAGGCTGGCTACGAAGAAATGGTGCGCAACGCCAAGGAGTACATCGCGGCTGGCGATATCTTTCAGGTCGTGCTGAGCCAGCGCCTTTCTCGCCAGACAGATGCCGATCCGTTCACCATCTACCGGGCGCTACGTATGCTCAACCCCTCGCCCTATATGTTCTACCTGGACTTCAAGGGCGTCGCCGGCGTCGGCGACGAGCCGCTGCGCCTGATCGGCTCCAGCCCTGAAATGCACGTGCGGTTGGAAGATGGGCAGGCCTATCTCCACCCCATAGCCGGCACGCGCTGGCGCGGCAAGACCGAAGAAGAGGATGCGGCCCTGGCGGAGGAGCTGCTCAACGATCCCAAAGAGCTGGCCGAACATGTAATGCTCGTCGACTTGGGCCGCAACGACCTCGGTCGCGTCTGCGAGTATGGCAGCATCCACGTGCCCGTCATGATGGCCGTGGAGCGCTATAGCCACGTCATGCACATTGTCAGCGATGTGCGGGGCAAGATCCGGCCCGAGCACGACGCCTTCAGCCTGCTACGGGCCACCTTCCCGGCCGGCACCTTGAGCGGCGCGCCGAAGATCCGCGCCATGGAAATCATCGAAGAGCTCGAGAACGAACGCCGCGGGGTCTATGCCGGCGCCGTGGGCTATATCGACTATGACGGCGCCATGGACACCTGCATCGCGATCCGCACTATGGTTATGTCCGGCAAGACCTGCTACCTCCAGGCCGGGGCCGGCATTGTGGCGGACAGCGATCCAGCCTACGAGTATAAGGAGTCGATGAACAAACTCAAGGCACTGGCAGTGGCAGTCGAGGAGGCAGAAAGAGGGATTTGAAATCATGAAAGGGATTTTGACATGTCCGACCGCAAACGCATCCTGACCGGCGACCGGCCTACCGGGAAGCTGCATCTTGGGCATTATATTGGCAGCCACCGGCACCGCCTTGCCCTCCAGGATCAATATGAGTGCTTTTTCCTCATCGCCGATCTCCACATGCTCACCACGAAGCCGGACAAGGAGAGCATTCTGGCGATCGCCGACAACGCACGTACCATTGTCATGGATCACCTGGCCATCGGGATCGATCCGGCAAAGGTGACCTTCTACCTGCAGTCGGCGGTGCATGAGGTGTACGAGCTGCAGTTGTTGCTCAGCAGCCTGATCACGGTAGAAAGGCTCCAGCAGCTGCCTACGATCAAAGACATGGCGGCCGCGGCCGGCATGGAACAGATCCCGTACAATCTGCTCGGCTATCCCGTGCTCCAGTCCGCCGACATCCTCATGCCGCGTGCCCATCTGGTGCCAGTTGGGAAGGACAACGAAAGCCACGTTGAGCTCTCGCGCCAGATCGCCCGCCGCTTCAACAACGCCTACGACGAAGTCTTTCCGCTGCCCGACCCGTATGTGATCGGCGGTACGCTGGTGGGCACCGATGGCCAGGCCAAGATGAGCAAGAGCCTGAACAACGCGATCTTCCTGAGCGACGACGCGAAAACCGTGGAGCGGAAGGTCATGAGCATGTACACCGATCCCAACCGTATCCGCGCGGACATACCCGGCACGGTGGAAGGGAACCCGGTCTTCATCTATCATGACACCTTCAACCCCGACAAAGCCGAGGTCGAGGATCTGAAGGAGCGCTACCGGTCCGGCCAGGTCGGCGACGTGGAGGTCAAAGAGAAGCTGGCCAGGGCGCTGAACGATTTCCTGGACCCCATGCGCGAGCGTCGCGACTACTATGCCAGCCAGACTGGCTTTGTCGATGAGCTGCTCTTCAATGGCACCCAACGCGCGCGCGATGAGGGCCGGGCGACGCTGATTGCCGTCAAGAAGGCTATGGGATTGACCGGTGTCTGGAACCGCATCAGCCGTGCGGCGGAGAAGCGGGCGAAGAAGGAATTGAGCGCCTGATTGCGAACAAGCCACAACGGGGGCAAAGGGAATCATGATCGCTGTGATCGACAACTACGATAGTTTTACCTACAATCTGGTGCAGTTCGTGGGCGAGCTGGTCCAACACGTGGCCGTACGCGGTGAGCTCAATGCCGAGATTCGCGTCTGGCGCAACGACGAGATCGATGTCGAAGAGCTGGCCGAGCAACAGCCGACTCACATCATCATCAGCCCTGGCCCCGGTACGCCGGAAAAGGACAGTGGCATCAGCAACGACGTGATTCGCTTGCTGGGCCAGACCACACCGATCCTGGGTGTCTGCCTGGGACAGCAATGCATCGGCCATGTCTTTGGCGGTAAGGTAGTGCGTGCGCCCCGCCTCATGCACGGCAAAGTGAGCCCGGTCTACCACAAGGGCGTCGGCGTCTTCAAAGGTCTCACCAGCCCCATGACTGCCACCCGCTACCACAGCCTGATCGTGGAGGAACCGGTGCCCGACTGCCTCGAGGTCACCGCCTTCACGGCTGACGGCGAAGTCATGGGCGTCCGCCACCGGGAATTGCCCATTCAGGGAGTCCAGTTCCATCCGGAAAGCATCCTGACCGAGCACGGCAAGGATCTGTTGGCGAATTTTCTGAGAATGTAAGCGGGAAACAGAGGGATGATTGCCGGTTTGGCGGGGCCGGTTTCCCGGTCCTCTATCGGGCGGACGATGAGCGAGCTGACTGATAGTGTTCACACCTACCTGGCTACGGCGGCGGCCAGCGGCTTTGCCGGGCTCCAGGTGACTATGCTGAACCACTGGCAGGGTCATGAAAACCTGCTCTGGCGCGTGCGCTGTGAGGAAACAGAGGCGGTGGCCAAGCTCTTCATGGACGCCGGCCAGGTGCGTGGACGGCGCCAGCTCGATGGCCACCAGCTGTTTGCGCAGCGAGGCCTGGCGCCCACACCCCTCTGGTTCGACCGTTATCCAGAAGGGTTGGCGCGCCAGCTGCTTGTCTACAACTGGGTTTCCGGCGAGCCGCCCGACGTTTCGGATCCAGGCCAGCTTGCCGAGCTGGCGCGCGCGGCGGCACAGGTACACGCCAGTGATCCCGAAGAGCTGCGCCGTTTTTCGCCGCGGCCCTTCAATCTTGACTACTACTGGCGCATGATAGCAGGGGGCGTGACGACAATCGAGCAGTGGTTGCCTGCATCGGATTGCCCTGCTATGGCCGGGCTCTTTACGCGTATGGCAGACCGCGCCGGTGTGCTGGTGGGGAATGCCTTGCCCCTGTGGCAGGGTGCCCCGCCCGCGCCGGTTCATGGCGATCTGAAACTGGAGAATGCGGTCATGGCGTTGGGGACGGCGCTGTTGGTAGACTGGGAGCTATTTGGTCTTGGCGACGCGGCGCTGGAAGTAGCCGCCTTTCTATTTGCCAGCCAAAGTGAGATAGACGAGGAGAGCCAAGAGACATGGCTTGACGCCTATCTCAGCCATGTCGACGACGCGGCCATGAATCAACGGATCAGCGTGTACCGGCAACTCCTGCCACTGGAGCACCTGTCATTTCTACTGAACGGCGCACGTAACCTGAGCGCCGCTGAGCGAAATAGCGACGAGTTTCGCGCCAGCGCACCGTTTCTGGCTGAAACGTTGCTCGCCACCCTGACCCAATCCAGCATCGCGCTGGATATTCCGGTCATGGCTGGCGATCCTGTCCTGCAGCAGGAAACACGTGCGCTTTTTAATCTGTAACCACAGGGAGGAGCAATCCATGTCGCACACGGCAATTCAACAGGCTATTCATCGCCTGTTCGCGCACGAGCATCTCACCGTCGAACAGGCCGACGCCGCCATGACCGAGATCATGCAGGGCGAGGCGACGCCAGCACAGATCGGGGCATTCCTGGCTGCCCTGCGCATGAAAGGCGAAACGGTTGACGAGATAACTGGCTGTGCGCGCGCGATGAAGCGCAGCGCGGTGCAGGTGCGACCCGCCATTGGCGAGGAAATGCTGGTCGACGTGGTAGGCACGGGCGGCGACAGCAGCGGCACCTTCAACATCAGCACGACGACTGCGTTCGTGGTGGCGGGCCACGGCGTCAAGGTGGCTAAGCACGGTAATCGCGCCGTGAGCAGCAAATGCGGCAGCGCCGATGTGCTAGCTGCCCTGGGTGTCCACCTACAGCTCACCGCGGAACAGGCGGCCGCCTGCATCGAAGAAGTGGGCATGTCGTTTCTCTTTGCGCCGGCATTTCACCCGGCCATGCGCCATGCCATCGGGCCACGCCGCGATCTGGCCGCGCGCACCATCTTCAACATTCTGGGGCCGCTGACCAATCCTGCCAGCGCCACCAATCTGCTCGTGGGTGTCTTCGATCCCAATCTCACGGAAGTGATGGCGCAGGTGCTAGGACAGATGGGTGTGCGCGCCGCGTATGTTGTCCACGGCGCGGGCGGCGCCGATGAACTAAGCCTCACAGGGGTCAATCGGGTCAGCCATTATCACCAAGGCAATGTCCGCACCTTTGACTTTCATGCCCAGGAGCTCGGACTGGCGCCCGCCTCACTGGGTGAGCTCCAGGGCGGGACAGCGGAAGAGAATGCGGCCATCACCCGCGGCATTCTGTCGGGCGAGATCAAGGGACCAAAGCGCGATGCCGTGTTGCTCAATGCGGCCTTTGCCCTGAGCACCGAGTGCGGTGACCTGCCCGCAGGCCTGGAAGAGGCGCGTGCCAGCATTGACAGCGGCGCGGCCTTACGCCTGCTCGAGGCCTTTGTCGCCAAGACGCAGGCGTTTGCAGAGACGACACCATGACCGTGGCCAGCCGCGTGAAGATCAGGACCGGGAGCAAGTAAGGGGATTCGGGCATTATGAAACACTCCAAGCTGGACATAGCCAAGCATAAGGGCGAGCTTCTTGACCAGATTATGGCCTGGAAGCGTCAGGAAGTGCCCAAGCAGATGGAACTGGTATCCCTTAACCAGGTGAAAGCGTTCGCTCGCCTTGCGCCGCCGGCCCTGGACCTGGCGGCGACGCTTACCGCTGTCAACGGCGCCAGCCTCATCGCTGAAGTCAAACGCGCCAGCCCATCCCGCGGGCTCATTGCCAAGGAATGGGATCCGGAACAGATCGGTGAGACCTATGCCCGCAGCGGCGCGGCGGCCATCTCATGCCTGACCGACGGCCGGTTTTTCCAGGGCCAACTCGAGTATCTGACTGCCATCAAGGAGCGGTTACGCGAGACGGGCGCTGGCGTGCCCGTGCTGCGCAAGGATTTCCTCTACCATGAGTACCAGGTGTACGAGGCGCGGATGGCGGGCGCTGACGCCGTTCTCC
>JACFMY010000111.1:13998-16371 GCA_019455155.1 Caldilineaceae bacterium | reverse complement strand
CGGCGGCGCGGCGTTGCCAGCGTGGGGCTTTTGCCTTGATCCGCAGGACAGGCTGTGTTTTAGTATGGTACATTTGTGTCTTTGAATTGGGAACAGGATTGATGAGGAAAGATTCTGTCGAGCCAGCCATAATGCCACCTGTTAGTCGACGCGATGCCCTGTGGGCAAATGTAGTTAGCCCCGCCGGCTATGTGCTGGCTGTCTCCTACCCGGTATTAGCGCTATCCACCGGCGTTCGCGCCGTCTACCAGCTCTATTTTAAAGAAGGCGTCACCTATTACCTGCCGGTCTATCTGAGCGCATTGGCTGCGCTCAGCTATTTGACGGCCACCATTGGCTTTGCCTACCGGCGCCGGTGGACCTGGTGGCTCTCGGTTATCGCGCTCGGCTTCGAGACGGCCATGACCTTTGTCATCGGCGTCTGGAGCTTTGTCGACCCTGAGTTCATTGGGCGGACGGTCTGGCGCCACTTTGGCGAAGATTACGGCTATTTTCCCTTCTTTCAGCCGCTGCTGGGGCTGGTATGGCTCTTCTGGCCGTTGACCATGGAGGCCTATAAGATCCGCAAGCGGAAGACTGAAGACATACCAGCCTGATGCAGATAAGCCCATCCGTTTTCAAGGCGACCACATGGTCGCCAGACAAAACAGCAAAACGCCGCCGCGCCACTAATGCGCCGCGCCTGTTGCTGGCTGCGGCCACCGGGGTGGGGCTGGCCATGTTACTGCCCCTACTCTATTTGCTGGTGCGCGCCGCGGGCGTCGGCGTTGGGGAGATTGCGTCCGTACTGCTCAACGTACGTACCGCCCAGATTGTAGCCAACAGCGTGGTGCTGGCCGTGCTGGTGACCGCGGTTTCCCTGGCGCTGTCGCTGCCCCTGGCCTGGCTCACCGTACGCACCGCGTTGCCGGGACGCCGCATCTGGAGTGTGCTCCTCGCGCTGCCATTGGTCATCCCGACCTTCGTGGGCAGCTATGCCTTGGTGAGCATGATGGGGCCGCGCGGCATGATGCAGGGTTGGCTAGAACCGTTGGGCGTCGAGCGGCTGCCCTCCATTTACGGCCTGCCCGGCGCGGTCTGGGCGTTGACAATCTTCAGCTACCCCTACCTCTATCTCAGCATCCGCGCCGGCCTGCGCAATCTGGATCCTGCCCAGGAAGAAGCCGCACGCAGCCTGGGATACAGCCCGCTACAGACCTACCGGCGGGTGACGCTGCCTGGGCTGCGACCGGCCATTGCATCCGGCGCGCTGCTGGTGGCGCTCTATGTCCTGAGCGATTTCGGAGCTGTGTCGATCCTGCGCTACAACAGCTTCACACGCGCCATCTATGTGCAGTACCAGAGCAGCTTCGACCGCGCCCAGGCGGCTGTCCTCTCCCTGGTGCTCGTGGCCTTGACCCTCCTGCTCCTGGCCGCGGCCCGCACCATCCAGGGCCATCACCGCCAGCACCGCATCAGCATCGGCGCCGCGCGGCGGCTGAAACCCATTCGCCTGGGGCTGTGGACCTGGCCCGCGCTCGCCTTTTGCTTCGCGGTGGTGATGGGCGCCCTGGTTCTGCCTGCGCTGGTGGTTCTTTACTGGCTCGTGCGCGGCGTGGCCGCCGGCGAATCGCTGCTGCCCGTAACCGGAGCCATCTTCAACAGCGTCTATGTGTCGACGCTGGCCGCGGCCGTGTCCGTCATCATGGCCCTGCCTGTCGCCTATCTGGCCGTGCGTTTTCCCACGCAATATAGCGGCTGGCTGGCCCGCATCGCCTATCTGGGATATGGCCTGCCCGGCATTGTGATTGCCCTGAGCCTGGTGTTCTTCGGGGCCAACTTTGCGCCTATACTCTACCAGACCGTGGCCATGCTCATCTTTGCCTATACGGTACGCTTTGTTCCGCAGGCACTGGGCACCGTGCGCACTGGTCTGCTGCAGATCAGCCCGCGCCTGGAGGAGGCCGCGCGCTGCCTCGGGCTCAACCGCCAGCGCACGTTGTGGAGGGTGACGCTGCCCCTGCTGCGCCCCGGTATCTGGGCCGGCGCCGCGCTCGTCTTTCTGACGACCATCAAGGAGCTGCCCGCCACGCTGTTATTGAGCCCCACGGGTTTCAGCACGCTGGCCACCCAGATCTGGTCGGCCACCAGCGAGGCGTTCTACGCGCGCGCGGCTGCGCCTGCCCTCATTCTGCTGGCCGTCTCCGGCTTGAGCATCATTATTATTCTGCGCCAGGAAGAGCGAGACGGCACATGATGATGGAGCTACCTCCTCTGGTGAAAGGTGACGGCGCGAACCCGGTCCAGGCCGCGAATCCGGCCGGCATTCGCCTGCGCGGCATTGTCAAGCGCTTCGGCACAGTCAGCGCCGTAAACGGCGTCACGCTGGAACTG
>JACFMY010000111.1:0-13988 GCA_019455155.1 Caldilineaceae bacterium | reverse complement strand
CGGGGGCAGCTGCTAGCGTTGCTGGGACCTAGCGGCTGCGGCAAGACGACGACGCTGCGCCTGATCGCGGGATTCGAGGAGCTGGACGCGGGCGCCATCGAGATCGGGGAAAACCTGGTGGCTGGGCCCGGCTTCCATCTGCCGCCCGAGCGCCGTCGCATCGGCATGGTCTTCCAGGAATATGCCCTCTTTCCTCACCTGACCGTGGAACAGAATATTGGCTTCGGGCTGCACCGTTACGCGGGTGACGTGCGCAGACGGGTGGCCACGGTCATGGAGCTGGTTGGCCTGGACGGGCTGGCACAGCGCATGCCCCAGGAACTCAGCGGCGGCCAGCAGCAGCGCGTGGCCCTGGCCCGGGCATTGGCGCCCGAGCCGGACGTGATCCTGCTGGACGAACCATTTAGCAACCTGGACACCGGTTTGCGCGCGCGGGTACGCTCCGAAGTACGCGCAATTCTCAAGGAAGCCGGTGCGACGGCCGTCTTCGTCACCCACGACCAGGAAGAGGCCATGAGCCTCTGCGACCAGGTCGCCGTCATGTTGCACGGGACCGTGCAGCAGATGGCAACGCCTCAGCAGATCTACCACCAGCCCGCGAGCCGGGCCATTGCCGAGTTTGTGGGCGACGCAAACTTCTTCCCGGGCCAGGCGGACGGCCAGGAAGTCGAGTGCGAGTTGGGTCGCCTCTACCTCCAATATGCGGCCAAGGGGCCGGTAGACGTGCTCATCCGGCCCGAGAATGTGGCGGTCAAGCCCGTAGCATCCTCCGCCACCCCCAACCGGGTACGCAGCGTCACCTTCTACGGGCACGACCAGCTCGTATCCATCGAGCTGCCGTCGGGGCATATGCTGGATGCGCGGCTCAGCCCCATCTACAACTTTGCCATGGGCCAGCCGGTGAGCATTGCGGTGAAGGGGCTGGTGATGGCGTACCCGCGCTCTGGGGATTGATGGTGTACCGGGTTTGCAGAGAACGTGCCGTTCTTCACAATGTTGACGCGGCCCCCGAAATACAGTAATCTCTGCGCATTGTCTTTTGTCAGGAAATTGCCACATCTGTTTCGTAGTTGAAGTGGGTGTCGCGCACCTGTTCAGCTATGATTTGCATCGCCTTAATGCCCCCCCAAGAACAGGCCCAAAGTTCACTTCCCGTATAGTTGGTTTCCCTTTCAGATTCGTTGCTCGGCTGAAGTGAGATACAGCGCCGTTCAACCGGCAATTGGTTTACGTTCAAGCGGTGATCATGGCGTCACGGCCTTGAAAACCATTCCTCGTCGCAGTTGAAAAGGGGGTTGTCGTGCCAACCGAAAGAGATATCCGGCGGGAAAAGGCGCAAACGGATCGCGATCTCGATAGCTTGGACAGAGAAATCGACAAAGAGCGCCGCGAATTGAAGGCAAACCGCGAACGGCGACGGGATCTGAGCAAGCAGCAAGGCGGAAAGAGCAAAGCCGCAGACGAAGCGGCACAGCTCGATAATGAGTACCGGCAACGAGAAGCCGAGCTGAAGCAAAAGCAAGCGGACCGGGACGCGCGAATCAGGAAGCAGCAAGCGCTCCAGGCTGACTTGGACAGGCTTATCCAAGCGCGAGAGACAGCTCTCGGGAATGCGTATCAAAAGCTGGAGCAAATAGCAGACGGTGATCCACAAGGCGAGATGCTCAAACAGCTGGAAGCCGGGAAGGTGAAACTGCAAGATAGAGAACTGCGCCACCAATACCAGCTGGCAAAGTGCTTTCGGGCCGATCTGTCCCATTATTGGCAGCATCTCAAGGACTTTGTTGTCGAAGCCAGTGACGGGGCCCCAGCACATGCCGAGAAGCTGCTCCAAACGACCCCGCTGCTCTTCGTCGAAACGCTTTCGCACCTCGATAAGGAGATGCGGACTTTCGAGTATGGCGATCCGGCCCCTCTGGTTCAGGCGCTAGCGGATTTCGCTGTGAATGCTCGAGAGCATAGGGACCGCGTTAAAGATCTTGAGAAGACAGTAGATATGCGCTCCGGCGAAGGAGTCACGGTTCATGTGTTGGGTATCGGCCTGGATGGCCTGTTGTATGCTGCCGCGACACAGCTCAAGACGATCATCACGGACGGCCGGCTGGAAGAATGTGGTGAGGGTTTTTCGTCGGAACGTGCGCTGCAGGAACAGCGGAATCAATTTGGCCTAAGCAGTCTAGGTAGTTCGGGTAGAGCGGTGGATGGTGAAAGAAGCCAACGATACCGCTCCCAGCTACAGGCTAAGTCACGTCTCTTGGCCGAGTTCCGGCTCAATGGTCTGTCCCTGGATAGATGCTGGAGTAAGTTGACCAAGGACATACTGGGAAATTTCATAAAGCTGGCTGACATAGACTCACAGCGCAAGAAGATCCACATCGAACAGGCCCTTACAGTGTGGCACACGATGATCACATCGAGGCAAATTGACCACGATCGACTAATGAGCGCTATGTCACAGCTATTGATCAGTTTTCGTCGCTGGCGCGCGTTTATCGGGCGGTTGGACGGTGCGATCCAGGAACAAGAGAAACAACGAAAGATCACACAGGACGATTTCGAGATTTACCACAAACGCCTCGACGAACTACGGGCCGCCACCCATAGTTTTCTGGATTCCATGGTTAACGACATGCGTTTGCTCATTCGCGAAAGACGAGTGTAACCAGTATCAGGACGATCCCGCGCTACACAGACGTGTCTTCAAGCGGCGATACAGAACATTGCCGCGCGCCCCAACGGAGCCTTGGATGCCAGACGAATATCAGCAAAACAACTTCCCTCAAGTCAAACCAACTTTCCGCTTCCCTCTTGACCAGAATCTGGACGTGCGCCTCGATACCTGGGGCAAGGGTGCGCGCCGCGTGGTCCAGGCCGCGCGGCCGATTGTTCTGTACCAGACTGCATTCGCCGGCGCCAGAGACCCGAACTGGTATTATTTTGCCGTGGAAAGCGACAAGGATCTGACCGTCTATGGGGATGTGGTAAAGATCGCCGGCCGGATCCAGGCCCAGCAACGCAGCATCACGATCGTCGCCCGCGTGCTCCAAACAGACCGGAATGGCGACCAAACACCCGTCATAGATGTCAGCGGTACTCAGGGAGCCGACGCCCTACCAAGACCAGAAAACTGGAACAAAGCGGATAACGGCCAGCCCGGACAGGGCGAAAAATTCTGGCAGTTTCATGATGCAGGAAATGACCGGCCAGGAGGTGACGGGAAGGACGGCAGCGTTTCAAATGAGGCGGGAGACACCGGCAGCGATGGCATGCCGGGTGGATCCATCCAGATCGTCTGCCGCCAGTATGTGCCGGCCCACACTTTGGATCTCATCGCGAATGGTGGCGAGGGTGGAACGGGCGGCAGAGGCGGGCAGGGCCAGAGTGGCGGTGACGGGGGTCCCGGCGGTGACGCACGCCTTGACTTTGGTTTTGTTTACAACGACCGCTATTACTCAACGCCGGGCGGCAACGGTGGGAAGGGTGGACGCGGCGGCAAAGGAGGACCCGGTGGCGCCGGTGGCGCCGGTGGAACGGTTAAATTCCTCGCCGCTGAGGTGCTCTCCGGCCACGGCAACAAAGCTAGCACGGAACAGTCGGTATTCTCCGCGCCCGCCGGCGGCGAAGTCAAGACCGCTCTCTTTATCAATGCCGCGGTCAAGGGTGGGGCGAACGGCTCACAGCGTGAAGGCGGACCTGGTGGACACGGCGGTGCAGCCGGGCGCGGTGGTCGGGGTATACGCATCCGCCTAGGTAGCAAAGGCCAAGAAACAAGTGTAGAAGGCCCAATCGAATGGGCCGAGACGTACAGGGACATCTATAAACAGAACAAAGGTTTTGGGCCACACCATACGAGCGAATATTTCCCCTCCCCTCCGGGAAACGCTGGCAAAGATGGAGACACAGGTCCGCGTGGCGATCCTGCGAGCGCATCGCCAAAGGCCGGTTCCGTTACCCTTGACTTCGGCCGCGACCTCAAACTGCTGGCACAGGCAATTCACCATGATGGCTCCAGCTTCGCCCTTGAGCCACAGTGGGATCTATTGCGCCAGCTACGCATGTCGTGCCAGCGGGCACGTGCGCTGTATTTGACCGCCGGCACCTCGCTACCGGACGCGGCCGACGACGCCCGGACTGCACTGATTGTTGAGGTTTACCAAGTTCTAGACTGGATCAGTGTGAACCTTGAGGCGATACCGCCCAGCACTGATGCAAATCTCGCCAATCTGCACCGGACCTTATCTGCGCAGGCCAACAGTTTGTTGGACTACCATATCAGAAATGCCGACGCGTTCGGTCACTACAATCTATACGTTCCGCGCGGTTCGTTCAGCTTCTATTACGAACAGCTCAACCACGCTATGGGGCTGCTGTACAAGATGGAAACTGACTATGGCGAGGTGGTCGAGCGTTTCAAGCAGGCCGACGACTTCCTGGCCCAGGTTGACCAGCATGCCATTGACGTATCTCAGCACCTTGATGCCCTCAGCGCCGAAATCACCATGACGAGTGCCGAGCTTGGTCAGGTCGCCGATCTGATCTCTGAGCTAGATGCCCATGTGTCTGAGGCGCGGGGGCAATTCGAGCGACAGATGAGAGATTTCCGGACAGATCTCGAACGTACCAGCGGCCTCGACTGGGAAGATTGGCTTGACGCATTGGAGATGATGGCATTTGTTGGCAGCGACCTGAAGCACGCCTTGCCCATGGCCGCTGTACAACTGGCAAAACTTGGGCATACCGCCCTAACCGAAATCAAGACTGATTCCGGCAGGAAGATTAAGAAAGATTACGTGCTCACGCAGATCGAGGTGATGACCGGCGATTTTTCAAAGGTCGGTGAAGGATTTCGTGCTCTAAAGGCGGGCCGTCCGGTCTCTGTGGAAGACCAGGGCGCAGCCAGGCTCTATGTGGAGCAGAGCAAATTTGATGCGTTCTTCGACGATTTTCTCACCAAACACTCTGCCCTGACTGCGCGGGACGCCCTGAACGCCTACGTGAACAGCGTTCAAGAACGCAATCTGCAGATTGACACCTACAACCTGCTGCTGGCGCGCTATATTGACGACCAAAACCAGGTCAAATCACTGTACGCCCAACAGAACATGCTCGCCGCAACAGCTGACATGAATCTGCGCCGGCAGATGACAAAGGATTATCTGCTCTCTGCCTATAACAGCCTGCGCGACCGGTGCGTACGCCTGCTCTATCTGGCGGGGCGGGCGTTCTATTTTCTCTCGCTTGAGCCGCTGGATCTCCTGAGTGAACAGCTTGGCTTGGGCAAAGCAGACGAGATCAACCTGCACTCGATCATCGTGGCCAGGAGCAGAATCATCGACGCCGACGCCGACGCTATCGAAGAACGGGTGAATCCCATCAGCAAGGCCCCTCCTACGGCACCCGAAGCAGGTGGCCACGGCGCGACGATCGCATTTGTCCGAGCAGCGCGCGACCATGGAAGCGATGTGGCGCACTACGACCTCGTTTTGCGCCAGCCGCAGCTGCTAGACCGGTTGGAAGCAACCCTTAATACATCGATTACTCTCTCCTGGGACAGTATGAAATCCCACGGCGGGAAAAACCCCTTCAGCGGCAAAGCCAACATTCGCCTGCGCCGCGTACGGTGTTGGATTTATGGCATGCAGACCAACAACAACCAACACCGGATCCGGATGGTGCATGGGGGAGACGAGGAGATCATCCGGACAAATGGCGAGGCAATTCAGTTCAAACATGCGCCGCTGCGGATTCAATTTGAGTACGATGCCAGCGATCCAAAGCGTATGGAGGATTTCGCTGCCATCGCGGACGGAGGTTCGGAAATGCCTCTGCTGCAGGAAGATGGCTCATTGGTCGGTCAGGGGATTGACCTCTGGAACGCCAGCCACTATGCGCCAGTAGGCCCATTCACGAACTGGAAGATCACGATTGGACCCAACTTGAACGACCTTGTGCAGCCCGTGCATATTGATAAGCTTGTGCTTGAGTTCTTTTACTATTACGACCCTGGGGATCTGTAGTGCGCGTGGCCGGGTGTGCTTTCTACATCCCCGATGGCACCAAGGTCACGATTCAGGCGATCGACACTCCCCAAATGGCATGTACGGCCTCGCCGCCGAGTACGAGCGCAACGAAGCAGAGCGGGCGCGCGCCTACCTAGGTCTATTGATGGCGCAGTTTGGGATCCAACACATCGCGCAGCGAGTTACCCAGCAGGTTGAAGCCCAACATCGTGACAAAGATCGCCAGGCCAGGGAAGCTCACGAGCCATGCCGCTGTGCGCATGTAGCTGCGCGCGCCGGTGAGCAGCGAGCCCCATTCCGCGGTCGGTGGCTGCGCGCCGAGACCGACGTAGCTCAGCGCCGCGGTGGAGAGCACGGCGGCCGGGAAATCGAGGCTGGCCAGCACGATGATGGAAGGCAGCAGGTTGATCAACACGTGGCGCCTGATAATGCGCGCCCCACTCGCGCCGACGGCCCGGGCAGCCGTGACATACTCCTGCTTGCGCAAGGCGAGCACATTCCCCCGCACAAAACGTGCCCAGCCCGGCACATAGGCCACGCCGATGGCGATCAGGGCGTTCATGAGGCTGGGACCCAGGGTGGCTACAATGGCCAGGGCCAGCAGAATGTAGGGGAAGGCCAACATCACATCGATGATGCGCATGATGGTCATGTCGACCTTGCCGCCGTAGTAGCCCGAGACCATGCCGATCAGTGTGCCAAACGAGGCGGCAATGAGGATGACAATGACGCCTGTCTGGATGGTCGTACGTGCGCCGTAGACGACGCGGCTAAAGAGATCGCGGCCCAGGTCATCGGTGCCAAAGAAGTGGGCCATGCTGGGCGGCTGCAGCCGTTCCTTCACGTCGATGGCATAGGGATCGTAGGGCGCGATGACGGGCGCAAATAGCGCCGCCAGGATCAGCAACAACACGATAGCCCCGCCGATCTGGGCAGGCCGCTGGCGTATTAAGATACGCGTGGTCCACCAGACCCCGGTACGGTGGACGATCTGCTCTTCGCCATGCGCTCGGGGTTCGCCGCGCAGCTCGTCACGCAGGGCAACTGGTTGGGGTGTCGCCCGCTTACTCATACGCAATTCTCGGATCGAGCAGCCGGTAGCTCATATCTACCAGCAGGTTGACGACAACATAGGTCGTCGCTACCACCACGATGATGCCCTGGATCAGGGGAAAATCGCGCTGGGATATGGCCTGCACCGCCAGCTCCCCCACACCGTGCCAGGCAAACACGGCTTCGATAATGAAGGCGCCGCCCAAGAGCCCGCCAACCTGGAGCCCCAGGATCGTCACCGAAGGAATCAGCGCGTTCTTCAACGCATGGCGCAGAATGACCGACCAGGGCGCCAACCCCTTGGCCCGTGCCGTGCGGATGTAGTCGGAACCAAGCACCTCCAGCATGCTTGACCGCGTGATGCGCGCCTGGACAGTGGAAGCAATCAGCCCCAACGTCAGCGCGGGCAACACCAGATGGCGGATCGAGCTGGAACCCATGACGGGAAACCAGCGCAGATAGACGCCGAAATACTGGATCATCATCAGCCCAAACCAAAAAGCCGGCATGGACAGCCCAAAGAGCGCCAGGAACATGGAGACCGTGTCGATCCACGTGTCCTTGTAGATCGCGGAAAGGATGCCGGTGGTGAGGCCGACCGCCAGGGCCACCAACAAGCTCGAAAAGGTCAGGATCAAGGTGTTGGGATAGCGGTCGATGATTTCAGCCAGGACAGCACGCCGCGTGCGCACTGACGTGCCGAGATCGCCCTGCACGACGCCCGCGATGTAGCTCACATATTGGATTGGTAGGGGCTTGTCGAGACCCAGCTCGCTGCGGATCGCGGCGACCGTTTCCGGGTCCGGGGGGACCTGGCCCAGAAACATGATCTGGATCGGATCACCTGGCACCAGCGCGCGCATGAGAAAGACCATGGTCAGCACGCCAAGGATAACCGGAACCAACAGCACGATCCGCCGTACCAGATAAAACAACATAGGTGCACCGTTCTATCTCAGTTGCGTAGGCGCCTGCACGGGTTGCATGTGATAAGGGGTAGCGCCGGACAGGCGCCGCCATGTACTGGCGCGGCGCCTGTCCCAAAAACATACTCCTATTCGCCGAACCAGACGTCGTCGTACGTTAGCCCAAAGGTGGCGTCATACCGCAGACCATTGACATTCGCCAGTGAACCAGTAATGTACCAGTCACTGACGAACGGAATGATGATGGCCTGCTCCAGAATGTACTGCTGGAGCCCCTTGATCTTCTCCAGGCGCGCCACCGGGTCCATCTCGGTATCCGCTTCGTTGAGCATCACGTCGAGATTCTCATCACAGAAGAGTTGTTCCCAGCCGGGGCACTTCAGCAGGAGTGAGAGGATCACCGGCTCGTTCCACGTCCAGCGCATGACGTCGAAGTCGAATTCGGCCTTGGGCATCTCGGCCGCCATGGTGCCAAAATCGGTCAGTTTGATGTCGATCTTGACGCCAATGTCCGCCATGTTTGCCTGGATGATCTCGCATTCCCGCTGCTTAATCTCGAAGGGATAGGTCCAGCAGACCCACGACGCGGGCGCGTTGTCGGCAACCCCTTCCACGCCGTGGGCTTCGCGAGTGCCGTCGCCGTCTTCGTCGCGCCAGCCAAGCTCGTCCAGCATCTGCATGGCCGCTTCGGGATCGTACTTCATGCCGTATTGTTCGCCGATGGCCGTATCATAGACATGATTGCCATTGGGATAGGGATTGTAGTTCAGCGTGCCGAAGCCGCCGTAGGCGCCGGCCAGAATCGCTTCCTTGTCTATGGCCAGACCAAAGGCGCGGCGGAACTGCGGGTTGTCAAAGGGCGCCCGCTTGTAGTTGAACTCCACGAAGTTCATGCTTGCTGTCTCCTCGGCGGAGATGATCTTGAACTCCGGATCGTTCTCGAAGCGGGGCACAGCTTCACGGGAGAGGCCCAGGATATTGATCTCGCCTGTCTCCAGCGCAGCGATACGTGTACCAACCTCGGGCACGTTCTTGAAGATGATCCCGTCAACGTAGGGCGCGCCCTCGTTGTCGCGGTCTTCGCGCACATTGACGTAGTCAGGGTTGCGCACGAGCGTGATTTCCTGGCCGGCCTTCCATTCCTCGAACATGAACGGACCACTGCCCACGGGCCGGCGACCGAAATCGTCTCCCAGTTCCTCCACCGCGGCCGGCGATATGATGCCAAAATAGGAGGTCGTCGCGGCAAAGTAGAAGGGCGCATAGGGTTCCGAGAATTCGAACACCACCGTCCTGTCGTCTACTGCCGTGACCTTCTCCAGTGGACCGGCCTGGTCTTTCGCAGGCGCGGCGGTTGCCGGGTCCAGTATGCGGTTGAAGGTGAACTCCACCGCCTGGGCATTCACCGGCGTGCCGTCGTGGAACGTGCGTCCTTCTCGCAGGATCACGGTCAGCGTCTTGCCGTCGTCACTTACAGTCCAGGACTCAGCCAGCAGCCCCTTGGGCAAGCCATCTTCGCCGATGTAGAAGAGCTTATCGTAGATCCATGTCTGAATCCCCGATGCCGTGGCCATGATGGTCTTGTGGGGGTCGAGCGAGTCTGGATCCTCGATATTGGCGACCATAATAAAGCCGCCCTGGCGCGGTTCGCCTTCCGCCACCGGCGCCGCCACTTCCGCCCCTGTGGGCGCGGCGGCCGGAACACACGCCCCCAGCAAAAGCCCAACGACCAACAACAGTGTCAACAGCTTGGTTGGTTTCATGGATGACCTCCTCAGCAGGTCAATACGAATTGGCCGGAATCAATAGAATCAGGATGCTGCCCCTTCCCATCAACACATTAAACAGGTCTGGCCCGCCGTGCGTCACCAGCTTTCGACGGGATAGATGTAGTTGTTGCCGGTCTTGAGCCGCACGACATGGCCGGAGGCATCCATTTCGAAGACGGCCAGCTCGCCGTTGTTGCCGAAGCGTTCCTTGGTCTCAATGCGGAAGGTGTGTTCGCCCACCGGTTTCAGCGTCGCCATGCCCAGCATGGGGTCCTCTTCACTGGGGTAGATTATGACCAGCTCGCCGTTGTGGACGATAACCTGGGCGTCTCCCCACGTGTTCCGATAGCGGCCCGTGTATTGGTCCAGATTCTCTGGCGCGACCACACGTTGCGGGCGAGGCGCTGCGGCTTTGACCACCGCGGGCACGATCCATTCAAAGGCCTTGTTCACATAGTGCAGCGGCAGGCCATCGTCGGCGTTGGTGAGCACAATCACGCCGACCTTGTCATCGGGACAGAACTGGATTTCGGTGCGATATCCATAGAGGGATCCGCCGTGACCGACCCATGTCCTGTCCTGAGCACGCCAGACGTAAAAGCCAAGGCCGCGGCCAGCGCTCCAGTCGCTGTTGAGCCAGTGGACACGATGCATCTCCCGCAGGGACGATCCAGCCAGGACCTGCTTACCCCGCCGCGGGCCGGAGCGGAAATGCAGCATCATGTACTTGGCCAGGTCCTCCACGTTCGAGGCCATGTTCGCCGCGGGCGTGATCCCTTTGCAGTCGGCGTACACCGCGCGGCTGCGGGAAAGGTCCGGCAGGCGGCGGCCGTAGCCCGTGGCGAAGAGGGGGTGGTCGGGAGGGACGGGCGCGACAAAGGTGTTTTCCATGCCCAGAGGACGCAGGATCTTGTCCGTGATGTAGCGATCATAGGGCATGCCGCTCACCTTCTCTACGATCTCACCGGCCAGCGCCAGGCCCAGGTTGGAGTATTTCCAGTCGGAAGCGGGCGGAATCGGCAGCTCCTGGCCGGGCACCGTCTGCTGAATCTCCTCACGGGTGGGGAACTCATGTGTGCTCCAGTAAGGAAAGGCTGCCTCGCGGGGCAGGCCCCCCGTATGGGTCAGGAGATGGCGAATGGTCACTTCGGGCACGTCCTGGTGGGGGTTGCGGATTTCGAACCAGGGCAGATGTTTGCGGACCGGATCGTCGAGCTGCAACAGGCCTTCATCGCGCAGCTGCATGACGGCCAGGCTCGTGAAGGTCTTGGTGATCGATGCTATGCGGTAGATCGTGGCAGCCGTCGCCGGGCTCTGCTTTTCGACATCGGCATAGCCGAAGCCGCGGCTCCAAACCAGCGTCTGATCATGGACCACGCCCACGGACATACCCGGATGGCCACGGTATGCCATCTGCGCCTCAGTCCAGGCGGAAAAGAGCTCCAGGGCGGAGATAACTTCCTGGTGCTTTAGGAGATTTTTCACGGTAGACTGACGCTCCTGGTAGATTGTGCTTTGTGGATAGATGTAACGCCATACATTGGTGACAATGTAGGTTATGGATATGACGTCGCGCACGCTTTCAGAAGCAGGACAGGCAAGCGAACGCGGACAAACTGGGACAGGCTGTGCCTGGCAAACAGACGACTATACTGCTAGGGAGGATATTTGGTCGCAAAAAAATTCTATCGCCATCTGGAGTCCATGTCAACCAAAAGCAAAATGCCTCACGGCACGATGGGATCGGTTTTCTCTGCGCTTGGCTTTTGCTTCCCTTACGATTTATCATTACGTGGTGTGCCGGCATCCTATGCTGGCACGGGATTGCCTGCTGTTCATGACTACACGAAAGGATCGCGCCCATGCGAATTGCCGTCGCCAGCGATCACGTTGGCCTCAGCCTGAAGCCGCAGATTCTCGATGTTCTTTCCGCCCTCGGTGTCGACGCCATTGACCTGGGACCCAACAGCCCCGAACAGATCGATTTCCCCGATTTTGCCGAACGCGTGGGACGCGCCATACAGAACGGCCAGGCCGATCGGGGTATTCTCATCTGTGGTAGCGGCGTGGGTATGAGCATCGCTGCCAACAAGATGGCAGACATTCGCGCCGCCGTGACCCACGACACCTACAGCGCCCATCAGGGTGTCGAACACGATAACATGAATGTTATGTGCCTGGGGTCACGCATCATCGGCCCAGCTTTGGCCGCTGAGCTCGTGCATGCCTTTGCTACCGCCAATTTCGACGGCGACGCCCGCTTTGTGCGCCGCCTGGATAAAATTGATGCCCTGGCATTGAAAGCAAGAACGGAACCGTGATTCACCATGTTGAGAAGAACCGCACCGCCTAACCTGATGGTCGTCTTCGGCGCATCAGGCGACCTGGCCAAACGCAAACTGCTGCCCGCCCTCTTTCACCTCTTTCGACAGGACCTGCTCCACGAGGGCTTTACCGTGCTCGGCTACGCGCGCACCGAAATGAGCGACGACGAATTTCGCAACCAGATCGGCGAAGCTCTGCGCGAACATCAGGAAGCGGAACACACGACCGCGTTCGACAATGTGGCCTGGGAAAACTTTGCCCCACGCCTCTTCTACCAGCCCGGCGGCTACGACGATCTTGCCAGCTTTCAGAATCTGGCCACACGCGTGGCGGAGCTGGACCAGGAGACACCCACCCAACAGAATCACCTCTTCTACCTGGCCACCCCGCCCAACGTCTTCGAGCCCGTCACCTCCCTGCTGAAGGAAGTGGGTCTCTCCAATCACAGCAACGGCGCGTGGACCAGGCTGATCGTCGAAAAACCCTTTGGCCACGACCTGGAGAGCGCCCAGACCCTCAACGAACACCTGCTCAAGGTCTTCCGCGAGGAACAGGTCTACCGCATCGACCACTATTTGGGCAAAGAGACCGTCCAGAATATCCTGGTCTTCCGCTTTGGTAACGGTATCTTCGAGCCCATCTGGAATCGCAATTATGTCGACCACGTGCAGATCACCGTGGCCGAAAGTCTTGGCGTCGGCTCCCGGGGCGGATATTATGACAAGTCAGGCGCCATCCGCGACATGGTGCAGAACCATGTCATGCAGCTGGTCGCCCTTACGGCCATGGAGCCCCCCGTCGCCTACGACGCCGAGTCGGTGCGTAACCAAAAAGTCAATGTGCTGCGTTCGGTGCGCCCTATCGACCCGCTGGAAGTCAACAACTGGGTGGTGCGTGCCCAATATGGGCGTGGGAAGGTGCACGGCAGCGAGATCCCTGGCTATCTGCAAACGGAAGGCATTGCACCCACTTCCACCACCGAGACCTACTTGGCCTGGAAGCTGGAGATCGACAACTGGCGCTGGAACGGGGTGCCCTTTTATGTGCGGACGGGCAAGGCGCTGCCCACCAAGGTGACGGAGATCAACGTCATGTTCCGCCGTCCGCCGCTCATGTACTTTGACAGCCGCGAGACCCGGCGCCAGCAGGTGCGCAATGTCGTCACCCTGCGCATCCAGCCCGACGAGAGCATTATCCTGAGCTTCGACGCCAAGCGGCCCGGTCCCCAGCTCGATGTGGAACAAGTCAACATGGATTTCACCTACAGCCGCGCGTTCGGCGGTACGGACATCTCCGACGCGTACGAACGGCTGCTGCTGGACGCGATGTTGGGCGACAGCACGCTCTTTATCCGCCGCGACGAGACAGAGCTGGCCTGGGATCGCGTCACCAACGTGCTGGAAGGCTGGGCGATCCAGGAAGAGATCCTGCGCCGCCGGGGCAAAGTCCTCCAGCTGCCCCAATACGCCGCCGGCACCTGGGGCCCCCTTGAATCCGACGACCTGTTGGCCCACGACAGCCACTACTGGCGAAATCCAGAGCTGAATGGGAAGGGGTGAGTGACCACCATGGCACGATGAACTCCATGCACACCATGTTATGTAGAGGCCGGTAGGCCAACGCTTCGAGCGACTCCTAACCCTTGGTGTCCATGGAGCCCTTGGTGCCATGGTGGTTAGTTTTGACCTATCTTCCCCCAATCATCATCTACTAAACGATCATGCCTGGACAGACGACGCGACAACAGATCGAGGTAGTACCGGACCGGGAAGCCCTGGTGCGGGTAGCATGCGAGCTGATTACGGCGGCCGCGGCCGTATCCATGGGGCGCCGTGGGGCGTTCCGTATCGCGCTTGCGGGTGGCTCTACCCCGCGGCCTATCTACGCGGCCATGG
>JACFMY010000110.1 GCA_019455155.1 Caldilineaceae bacterium | reverse complement strand
ACGCTGCCGAGGCATCACGGCTCAAGGGCATTTGGGCAAAGTTGCGTTTGGTGTTTGGTACGAAACCGCATGGGAAACGCCCGCTGTAAGGTCTCTTGACGCTATATTATGACACTGTTATAATTTACGCGATGCGTATAGACCTTTGCGGACTGTTGTCCCAAGAGCGTAAGAACTTGCACTGTGGCGGGCGACGGCGCACAACGAAGTGGGGTGCAGTGGACGATGGCTGAGGCTGAGGGCAGGGAAACCGCAACGGATGCGAACGGTGGCCAGAACAACGGGCCGAGCGCGTCGGACATGGAGTTGTTCGAGAAATATCTAAGTGAAGAGATCGACCTTGACCTGCCGGGCAGGGGCGACCTGCGTGAGGGGGTCATTGTCGAAGTTCGGCCGACAGAACTGTTGGTAAATGTCGGCAGCAAGCGTGATGGAGTAGTCCCTCAGTCCGACCTCTCGCGGCTTGACCCCGAGTTTGTCAAGAATCTGCATGAAGGCCAGACGGTGGATGTCGTTGTGTCGAAGCAGCCGGAAGATGATGGCGTCTTCCTGCTTAGTATTGCCGACGCGCTGCAGAAACGAGACTGGCTCCTGGCCGAACAGATGTTGGAGAGCGGCGATATTACTGAACATAAGGTCGTCGGCTTCAACAAAGGTGGTCTAACAGTCGAATTCCACCATCTGCGTGGTTTTGTGCCCGCGTCTCATGTCGTAGACATGCCCCGCAATCTGAGCGAAGACCAGCGGCGCCAGGAACTGGAATCACGCATCGGTGAAGAGATGCGCCTTAAGGTCATCGAGGTGGATCCGCGGCGCCGGCGCCTGGTCATGTCACAGATGCTGGCTGAACGCGAATACCGCGAGTCGATGCGTGAGGAACTCTTCCAAACGCTGAAAGTTGGCGACGTCATTACCGGTGTGGTGCGCAGCATGCGCCCATTTGGCGCGTTTGTCGACATTGGCGGCCTGGACGGTCTGCTCCACGTGAGCGAAATCGGCTACGGCAATATCAGCCACCCGCGTGAAGAGCTCTCTGTGGGCCAAGAGGTCGAGGTCCAGGTGATCCGCATCGATGCCGACCGTCAACGGGTGGCTCTGAGCCGGAAACGCTTGTTGGAGAACCCGTGGGACGGTGTCGAGCAGCGCTACCAGGTAGGCGCCGTTGTTCCCGTAACCATCACCCGCATCGCGGATTTCGGCGCCTTTGCCGAGCTTGAGCCGGGCGTAGAGGGCCTGATTCACATAAGCGAGATTGCGGACATTGCCGTGGCCGAACCCTTGAAGACCGTGCGGCCCGGCGATCAGGTCTCTGTGAAAGTGCTGCGGATTGATGGCAAGCGCCAGCGGATTGGGCTCAGCATTCGTCAGGCCCAAGAAGCGGAGCCTGACGCCTGAGTGTCGCCGCTTGCGTATTCCGTTTTTGCCTGTTGGCTCTGATCCCCAACAAGATTACCCAAACCGGGCTTTGACAAAAGCCCGGTTTCGTTGTTGGTAACACCCCACAGGAACGAGTTTTTGCCTGACCCTTACGATCCCCTGTATAATCTATAGGTGATTTTGCAGGCGGGACTCCGCCTGCTATTTGCATAGTTGTAACCAGGCGGCAAGCCAGGAATCTAGACGACGAAAGGGGGTGACAATTCATGAGCGTCGATCTTCGCCCGGGTGAATCCCAGGATAGCCTACTCAAACGGTTCCGCAAAGCGGTTGCCGAGGCGCGCATCCTTCCTATCGTCAGACAGAAGCGTTGGTTTACGTCTAAGAGCGAAATTCGCCGCATTAAGCGGCAAAAGGCAATTCGCAAGGCACAACGGCCCGGCAGGCCTTAACCGGCCGTGGCGGGGGCAGGGCGGTATAGCCCGCGCTTCCTGGAGCAGGCAAAGCCGCAGCACCCGCCCGGACAGGTCCCTTGACGCCTTCTTTCGCACCAATGTGTGCGCTATCTGTCGAGGGAGTTACATGCCAGAAGAAACAATAACCCTCGACGGCAAAATCGTTGACGCATTACCTAATGCCATGTTCAGGGTTGAGCTTGAAAATGGCCACACGGTGTTGGCGTATCTTTCAGGTAAGATGCGGAAATACTACATTCGTGTGCTCTTAGGTGATCGGGTGAAAGTTGAGATGAGCCCGTATGACCTGACACGCGGGCGGATCACATATCGTTATCGTAACTGATGGCGCAATGGTGACATAGAAAAGGGGTGGAATGCTCTCCACCCCTTTTTGTGTCTGTATTCAATTTCCGGCGCACACCTCGCATTATCTCCCCGCCGCGGTCTTTAGCCAGTCGTTTGTCCAAGCTGTCTGGTCAGAACTCACTCCCTCTCGCTCTGGCTACCGGAGTCGAGGCCGTCTGCACCTACATGCCGGTGTCGCTGTGCTGTCCATTCCCATGGGCCGCGATGCCGCGTTGCGCAAAAGTTCGTTCGGCCGCAAATGTCAGACGCGATACCGCTTCCTCAAGGGGAACCCAGATCGGTTGAAACTGTTGGGCATCTTTGGGGCTGCGCTCCACCAGGCGGTCGCCCGTGAGGCGCATGAGGAAATAATATTCCGTACGCACGTAGTGGTTGTCGTTGTAGTCGAACTCGACGACAAGGCTACCCAGGTCCGCGATGATCTCCAGATCGCCATAGCCGCTCTCTTCGCACGTTTCTCGCAGCGCGGCCTCCTCTGCAGATTCACCCTCGTCGATATGCCCTTTGGGGAGTCTGATCTCCCCACGTGTAGGCCGGTTCAGCAACAACATGCTGCCATCCTGGATCACGACACCGCCCGCCGCGGCATATTGCTTAACTGCCATTGACAACCCCTGGAGATTTAACGCGGACGAAAAGCTTGGCTGCCAGCTCGCTCCCCAACATCTGCGTGTTTTGGTTTTCAAGCTGCCCGCCGCTGGCTAGGACTTCCAGGGTGACAGGACCGTTGAAGGGGGCCAGATCGATCAGCCGCAATGTACAGCCGGGCTCAAGCTTCAGCTGGCTCAGATAACGCAACACACGCGCGTCGTTTGTTCCAACCCGCTGTAGCATCCCCTGCTGGCCAGGCTCCAGCGCAATCACGGGGAGCAGATATTCTTCAGGGATCGTGCCATCTTTTCGTGGAATCGGGTCGCCGTGGGGGCAATGAGTCGGATAGCCGCAAAGGCTGTCCATGCGATCTTCAAAGGCGGAGCTGATAGCGTGTTCCAGCCGGTATGCCTCTGCGTCGACCTGGTCCCAGGTAAAGCCCATTATCTTTACCAGGAAGACCTCCAAGAGGCGGTGGCGGCGGATGAGCTGAAGCGCAGCCAGGCGACCCTGCTCGGTCAGGGTAATCCCGTCCACATTTGAACGCTCCACAAACCCTGACTCTTCCAGGCGTTTGAGCATACTGCTGGCCGCGGCTGCGGAAACGTGCATCTTCTCTGCCAGCGCTGAGGTCGTCACCTTCCCCATGTCGCGCCGCGGGTCACCGCCCAGCTTGTAGATGGCGGCAAGGTAGTCCAGCATGCCATCGGTTGTGATACCGCAGAATGTTTGCATTGCCCGTGTTTTCTCGCAACGCGAAATGATTTTTCTGAACTTTGTTAGAAATATTGCGGGGAGATTATACGGTGACTCGCTGTCTCTGTCAATCTGCCGGCCAGAAAAACGACTACCGTGTCAGTCCACACAGGGCCGTGACAAGTTCCTGCGGCAGCTTCGGGGCACCTTCCTGGCAGCTGCCAGGCGCCCTGTTGTTGGATCGGGGCTCTTGATGGCTTCCAGGGACTCTTCCACTCCAGGATTGAGGTGCACAGTAAAACAATGCCGGACTGATAGCCTGTGCCCGTGGATCGTGGTACAATCGTGTTCTATGGACATGCCTGCCGATGAATCCATCCACCCTGATATGACCGTAGGGCCTTCCGCTCAGGATGAGCTCACCCTGCTGACCGAAGGCTGTAGACGCCTGGGGATTCCCCTGTCTGCCACAGAACGCGCTCGCTTTCAGCAATATTTCGTCGAGCTAGCTGAGTGGAATCAGCACCTCAATCTGACAGCAATCGTGGGCTACGAGGAAGTACAGACCAAGCATTTTCTCGATAGCCTCGTGAGTCTGCCCCTCATTGCTGAGGAACTCAACGACAAGGTACCCCTGAGCAAGGGCTTGCGTTTGGTCGATGTCGGTACGGGGGCCGGCTTTCCTGGCATCCCCCTCAAGATTGTGTCGCCATCACTGGATCTGACGCTCATGGATGGCACCCAAAAGAAGATATCGTTTCTGCGGCAGCTTGTGGAGAAGCTTTCCCTGACACCGGTTCATATCGTACATGGAAGGGCTGAGGAACTGGGGCGCACCCCCGAATATCGGGCCGCGTATGACCTGGTCACGGCGAGGGCAGTGGCGCCCTTGAACACGCTGGTCGAATATCTTTTGCCCTTGACACGCCAGGAGGGGCTGGTCATTGTGTATAAAGGTCCCTCCGCGCCCGAGGAGTTCATAGAAGCGCGGCGGGCCATCAAAGTCCTGGGTGGGGAAACCGTGCGGTTCGCGCCTGTCCAGGTACCATTCCTACCAGAGCAGCGCCATATTCTGCTCATCAAGAAAATCCAACCAACGCCCGCGCAGTATCCGCGCGGACAGGGCCTGGCACGCAAAAAGCCAATTGTGTAGGGCTGGATGGCGTTGGTAGATCGCTACCTACTCGTCGATACAGCCTTTTTCCAGATAGAAGGTCATGTGCTGGAATGAAATGACCGGGTCGATATATTCAACCCGGACATGCTGTGGCACATTCAAGGTGATGGGCGCATAGCAGAGGATGCTGCGCACGCCGGTCTCGATCAGCTGATCCGCCACTGCCTGCGCGTTCTGGGCCGGCACGGCCAGGATGGCGATCTGGCAGTGGTACTTGGCCACGACTTGGGGAATCGTCTCAACACCTTGGACATAGTTCTCGCCAACCCGTTCACCAATCTTGGCGCTGTCGTTGTCGAAGACCGCCACGATCCGAAAACCCCGATTCTCAAATCCATTGTAGCTGGCCAAAGCATGGCCCAGATAGCCGGCGCCGACAAGAACGACCGGCCACACACAGTCTACTTTGAGAATCTTCTCAAGCTGTTTACACAGGAAGGCAATATTGTATCCCGTGCCCTGTTTGCCGAATTCGCCGAAGTGGCTTAGGTCCTTCCGGATCTGGGCGGAGCTGATCCCCAGCAACTGGCCCAACTCCTGGCTCGAGGTGACTTCAGCTCCCTGGCTATCCAGCAACCGTAGAGTGCGCAGGTAGACGGGCAGGCGACCGATGACGATATCGGGAATCTCGCCAGCTCCAGAAGGGTTGTAGTGGTTTGTCCGCTCGCTTGCCATGGACGTCAGTTTTATGTCAGATGATGACTATGAGATGTTTGCGGATTTTATCACAAATACTGCCGCTACGCCAGTCAGCTGTGGACCTAGCAGAGGTGTGAAACGCGGGCTGGGGGCGGAAGTGGGAGTCAATGCAGGCCGGACCATGTTGCAGAACCAGCCTGCCTATGCTAACGATACAGAACTAGACATCCTGGACAAGGGTTGGTTCACGATCCATGTGGTTGCGTTGGGGCAGGCAGTAGCCCTGGCCGCGCACGGTCAACACATAACGCGGGTTGTCGGGATCGGGCTCGATCTTGCTGCGTAGACGCCGTACGTGGACCCACAGCGATTCGACAGTTCCCCGGCGCGTAGGATCCCAGACTTTGGCAAGCAGGAAGCCAGGTGACAGCACCCGTCCGCGATTATGGTAAAGAATATGCATAATGCGATTCTCTGTGGGGGTCAGTGTTACCTGTTCATCGTCCACGATCGCATATTGTTGGGCAAAGTTGATGCGCAGGTGTTCATCGATTACCAGCTCTGGCTCCAGGGCGCGTTCAGGAGCCACACGCAGCAATACACGACGAATTCGTGCTAATAATTCCGAGAATGCAAAGGGTTTGGTCACGTAATCTTCAGCATAACGAGTCAGACCCTCAACTTTGGTATTGGTGTCAGAAAGGGCGGAGAGAAAGATAATTGGAATATCGCCCATCTGTCGTAGCTCTTCAGCCACGACAAAGCCGTCCATTCCCGGCATCATGACATCTAGTACCACAAGATCGGGTAACCCCTCACGGTTGACGATCTCGAGGGCCTCTGGCCCACTGCCCGCCGTCAGTACGGTGTATCCTTCACGCTGCAGACGCAGGCTAATCATTAGCCGGGTGTCGGCTGCATCGTCGACAACTAGAAGACGGGCTGCGTGAGGGGGTGAGCTGGAGTATGCCTTGCTGGCCATGTGTTGAGTCCTTACCTGCTGTTTAGCCTATGCCAATCTCCGTCTAACGTAGTTTTGATATCGTAGGACGCCGATGGTTTTACGTTTTCCGGATGTTCACATCACATAAATGTTTACGTAACACGCTGTCAGGTTAGCTGTTACTTCCGTAAGGTCTGCATCCATGGTAGCAGACGCGAGGCCCTATGAACTTTACAGCTTCCTGTCAGAATTTTTCGGAGAGACCGGTGTACCAGATGTATACGAACAAACGCAGTCAATTTAAACATATTATAATCGTAAGCAGCCTGATTGTGGTAATGCTGATCAATTTCGGGGCAGGCCTGCTTACCGGGCTCTCCGTACGCCCCGCGCTGGCCGCCGAATCGCGGCCGGCTCAGTTCGATATCTTCTGGGAAGCCTGGGATCTGGTCGATCGGTTCTTTGTCGATCGCGAGAAGATCGACCCCACACGCATGACCTATGGCGCGATCCACGGCATGTTGTCCACCTTAGGCGACGAAAACCATACGGTCTTCTTTTCGCCCGAGGAAGCTGAGCAGCAAGAAAGTGCCCTGGAAGGATCGTTTGAGGGGATTGGCGCCTATGTGGAACAGAAAGATGGCAAGTTCCGCATTGTCGCGCCCATCCACGGCTCTCCAGCAGAAGAGGCGGGTATTTTGGCTGGCGATGTTGTGCTGATGGTCAACGGGGAGGATATCGTCGATCTGCCCGAATGGGAGATCATCTCGCGCATCCGTGGGCCCGCGGGCTCCACCGTGGAGCTGACTGTGCTCCATCCCGAGGCGACAGAGCCGGTGACGATTCTTGTCACGCGCGGCAAGATCGATGTGGAAAGTGTGACCTGGACGCGGATTCCGGACACTGATCTTGTGTATCTGCAGATTTCCCAGTTTGCCGCTGACACTGGAGATGAGCTAATCAGGGTGCTCAACGCCATCGATGCCGAGGTCGAAGCAGGCAAACCTGTCAAGGGTGTGCTCCTCGACTTGCGCAACAACCCTGGCGGCTACCTGCAGGAGGCGCTACGCGTCAACAGCCAGTTTCTCGATGCCGGCAAGGTGATTCTGCATGAGCGCGACGCTGAAGGCAATCTGCGTACTTACAAGTCCGTAGGCAAAGGTCTGGCCCGAGCGTATCCCATGGTGGTGTTGATCAACCAGGGGACAGCTAGCGCAGGTGAGATTACCGCTGGTGCCCTGCAAGAAAACGCCCGGGCCAAGCTTCTGGGAGCAACCACCCTGGGCACCGGCACGGTGCTACAACCCTTTACCTTGAGCGATGGCTCAGTTCTACGCCTGGGTGTCACGAACTGGCTGACGCCTAACCAGAATCTCCTTAAGGACAGGGGTGTGACACCCGATACCGTTGTGGAACAGGACGCTGCCGTGCGCATGGTCGACAGCTATCTCTTAGAACGTGAGCCACTCAGCGAGATCATCGCCATGGGCGATCGTCAGTTCAATCTGGGGTTGTTCCAGCTGCAACTCAGCAGCAGATAGCGGGGAAACGCATACCACGCGCGGCGTGACCAGGCCTTCTTGTCATGGTTTGTGAGCGTGTCACGGGCGGTAGATGGCGTGTTTGTGGATATAGGCTTCGACCGCACGGGGTACCATGTGCCGGATCGGCTGCCCGTTGCGCACACGCTGCTGGATGACATGGCTGGCGATCTCTAACTCGGGCATATCGAGGATGATAACGCGACTGCGCACCCCTGGCAACGCCTGCTCCAGCGCGTCCCAATCTGGCTCGACGTCGTGCCGGCTGAGCGCGACAAGACGTACGTGCTCGACGAGCCAGCCAGCCTCATGCCACGTAGGGAGATCGCGGAGACTGTCCATCCCCATGAGAAAGTAGATCTCGGTGTCGGGCCCAGCCTCAGCCTGGAGCAGGCGCACGAGATCCGCGGTGTAATGGGGACCGGGTCTGTCCGCATCGATACGGCTGACGTAGATGTAGTCGATGTCCGCCGTGGCCAACTCGGCCATGCGGATACGTTCTTCCACAGGGGCCATGCGCCGGCCCTGTTTATGGGGAGGATCGCCGGCGGGCGCAAGATAGATACAATCAAGCTGGAGCTGAAACCAGGCTTCTTCGGCCAGAATCAGGTGGCCAATGTGGATCGGGTCGAAGGTGCCACCAAAGATGCCAACGCGGCGGCTATGCTTGCGCGCACCGTTCATCATTCACCAAACGCATTCTCATAGCCCCAAACCAGTTCCAGATCGCCGATTTGCACGGTGTCGCCTTCCTCGATGCCGGCCTCGCGCAGGGCGGTGGTAATGCCGAGCGCGTTGAGGATGCGCTGAAAACGGAGCGCCGCCTCATAGTAGTCCCAGTTCGTCATTCTGGCCGCCCGCTCGATCTCCATCCCTTCCACAATCCAGCGCTCTGGTTCGGGATGGTGGATGGTAAACGCCTTGCGGTCTGGTCCCGGGCTGATCTCCACGAGCTCCTCGAGGGGGCCCTCTTCGGCCGGTATTTCATCCACCATTGCCTGTACACGGTACAGCAACTGCTGTACGTTCTCGCCTGTCGCAGCGCTGATCGACAGCGCCGGCAGGTTGAGCGCTTCCAGCGCATCGCTTACCGTAGGCCATACCGCGCGCGCTTCCGGCAAATCCATCTTGTTCAGGACCACAAGCTGTGGCTTGTCAGCCAACCCTGGGTTGAAGAGCGCCAACTCCTGGTTGATCGCCTCCAGGTCACCTACCGGATCGGGACTCGCGCCATTGAGCAGATGAATGAGCACGCGGCAGCGCTCAATGTGGCGCAGGAACTCGAGACCAAGCCCCACGCCTTCATGGGCGCCTTCGAGCAGGCCCGGGATGTCTACCAGGACCAGCTGCCTGTGATCGATCGTCGCCACGCCAAGTGTAGGCTCTACCGTTGTGAACGGATACTCGGCAATCTTCGGCCTGGCCGCACTGACTACGCTGAGCAACGTGGATTTACCCGCGTTGGGCACGCCGATGATGCCAACATCGGCCACGAGTTTGAGCTCCAGCTCCAGCCAATGTTCTTCACCCGTCTCGCCATTCTCTGCAATGCGCGGCGCGCTGTTGCGTGATGTCTTGAAGGCGGCATTGCCGCGGCCACCCCGCCCACCCGCGGCGACCGTAACTTCCTGGCCTTCGTGCGTCAGGTCAGCCACGACCTCTCCCGTGGCGGCATCGCGCACGACTGTACCCGGCGGGACGGGGACGCGCAGGTCAGGGCCATTGGCCCCCGTCCGCATGGCGCCGCCGCCGTGTGCGCCTCGCTCCGCGCGATGGTGGACGTTGTGCTGCAGGTGGTGCAGGGTATTGAGTCCGAGATCCACATAGAAGACCACGTTGCCCCCGCGGCCACCGTTGCCGCCGGCAGGACCACCACGAGGTACGTATTTTTCACGGCGGAAGGCAACTACGCCGTTGCCACCGTCGCCTGCTTTCACATAAATGCGTGCTCGGTCAAAGAACATAATAGTGATTGTAGCCGCACCGGACCAATTCGAGAAAATCTACAACCATAAACCGCCAATCAGGTTCGATCCGCTGCTCTGTCCCTTGGCAGCCACAGCCAACGCTGTGCCGAATTCAGTCCCATTCAATTGACAGGGTAGTTGGGGGCGGTATAATTACCGGGCGTGTGTGACCTACCGAGCACAGGTCGGTTGTTTGTAGGGTGATGGACCGAATCGATGGTCCGCAGAAATCGATGGTCCGCAGAAAAGGTGTTAGATTGACCGAGACCTGGCGGCGCGTTCTATACCTGCTCCTGATAGCTGTAGTGGCCGGTGTCCTCCTATGGATCTACGGGCCGGTGCTGTGGGAGCTCGCGCGCGATGAAGCGGCGCTAGAACAGCTAATCGCAAGCCTGGGTTGGTGGGGCCCGTTGGCGTTGGTGGCCATTAACGCGGCCCAGATCGTCGTGGCGCCCATCCCAGGCTATGTGGTACAGGCTGTCGCCGGTTATCTATATGGCCCGTTATGGGGCAGCGTGTGGGGCACGGTTGGCCTGCTCGTTGGCGCGCTCCTGGCCATGGCCCTGTCTCGCCAGTTTGGACGTCCGCTGGTGCAGCGTCTGGTAGGACGAGAGCGACTCGATGGCTGGGAAGAGGTGACGCTCAGCACCAACACGATGGTCTGGTTTCTGATCCTGTTAGCGCCTAGCGGCGATCTGCCCTATTTTATGGCTGGATTGGCGCGCGTCTCGTTTGTCAAGATCCTCCTGCTGACTTTGATGATCAGAGGACCGACTACGGTAGTTGTGGCAGCCGCGGGCGCTGGGGCCTGGAGCTTGCCTGCCTGGCAGCTAGTGCTGATTCTGGCGGCGCTAGGGGTCCTGTCGCTGCTCTTCTTCCGCTACCAGGATCAGCTGGCCGCCCTCATCGACCGGCGGGTCATACGCCAATTTACCGGAGGGAAATCCTCATGACTCAGATGATGCCGGCATTGGTAGAGCGCATCGATGCGGATCTCCGGCAAGCGATGCGCGAACGAAATGAAGCGGCAAAGCTTGCCCTGCGCGCCGTCAAGACCGCGTTGGTCGAGGTGAGCACCAGCGGTGAACAGGCCCATGTCCTCTCGGAAGAGGAGGTTATGGCCGTCCTGCAGCGCGAGGCAAAGCGCCGGCGTGAGGCTGCCGATGAATATGAACGGCTTGGCGATCCGGTACGGGCAGCCGCCGAGAGAGCGGAACTTGCTGTGCTGGAGACCTATCTTCCTCGCCGGATGAGCGAGGAAGAGATTGAGGCTGTCGCCCGCCGCGTGATTGCGGAAGTGGGCGCGGTCTCTGCTAAGCAGATGGGCGCGGTGATGGCCGCGCTGATGGATGAGTTGCACAACAAGGCGGATGGTAAGACGGTCAACCAGGTGGTGCGCCGTCTGCTGAGTAACTGAATATGGCTGATTCCGCCCGGCGGTACTGGGACACTGTTCGACGGAGGCTGCGCTTTGACGCATGGCGGCTGTTGTTGATACCGTCATTGATGCTTCTGTCCTTGGCTATCCTGCTCATAGCCCTGCTGGCCTGGCAACTCCCATATGGAAACCGCCTCCTCCTGAAAACAGGCGACGTAGCACCGTTTACTGTCGTTGCCCCGCGGCGCATCTCCTTTGAGAGCCAGGTGCTAACCGAACGCGCCCGTGAACGTGCCGCCCAACAGGTACCCGATCAGTACGATATCTCAGAGGGGACTGTGCGCCGCGAGCAGGTCGCCCTGGCCCGTACGCTGCTCAGCCAGATCGCTGCCATTCGTAACCATAGGGAAGATACCCTGGCTCAGCAGACAGACGAGCTGCTGGAGCTGGCTGAACTCAACCTCAACGC
Organism: Caldilineaceae bacterium; assembly: GCA_019455155.1. Taxonomy (GTDB): domain Bacteria; phylum Chloroflexota; class Anaerolineae; order Caldilineales; family Caldilineaceae; genus JACFMY01. The sequence goes on along the minus strand of JACFMY010000110.1, from coordinate 4,820 downwards.
GGAAACGGCCGTCCAGATCCTGTCTCTTTCCAATGAAGAATGGCAGCAGGTGGTGGGTACTGTGCCGCTCGCGCTGGATCGCGTGATGCGTGATGAGATTCGCGAGAGCACGCTAAGCCAGGCCAAGCGCCGCGTGCCGCTACTCATCAGCGGCGAGCTGGACGAAGCCAGCAGCGATGTCGCCATTGCGTTGACACAGAGCCTCATCCGGTCAAACAGCACGCTGAACGAGCAACGCACACAGGATCTGCGCAATGAAGCCCGCGCGCTGGTGCCGGTACAGTTCGCCACCCTCACTGCCGGTGAAACCGTGATTCGATCCGGCGACAAAGCCACACCCGAACAGGCTGAAGCGCTGGCCGTACTGAACGACCTGCAGAGCGAATGGGATTTTTGGACTCTGGTTCGCAGCATTGTCTTCGTGCTGGTGCTGGTCACCATTGTGATCGGCGCGCTCTACCGTTTGCGTCCCGCTGTCTTCTCCAGCCAACGCGAGCTGGCGTTGCTGGTCGTAGTCGCTGTTGTCTGGCTTCTGGCCGCCAAGTTCATGATGGTCAACCATCCCTGGTTGCCGTATTTCTACCCGCTGGCCGCCTTCGGTATCCTGATTTCTGTGCTGTGCGACCTGCGGGTAGCCGTGGTCTTTATCGTTGCGCTGACCATCATCCTCCTGTACATGCTCCCGGAAAACGCGCCGGTCGCCGTTTACCAGATGCTGGGCGCGCTGGCTGGCGTGCTGCTCGTAGGCCGTGCAGAGCGGCTCAACGCGTTTCTCTGGGCGGGGCTGGCGGTGGCGGCGAGCAACCTAGCTGTGATGGTTGCTTTCCACGCACCGTTTGAAGAATACAGCTCCACCATGATGATCGAGCTCGTCATGGTCGTCTTTCTCCACGGTGGTCTGTCCGCCGCCATCGCGTTGATCGGCTATTTTGTGTTGGGCAACGTCTTTGGGATTACCACACCGCTCCAGCTTACTGAGTTGAGCCGGCCGACCCATCCGTTGCTGCGCCAACTGTTGCTCAAGGCATCGGGCACCTACCATCACACCATTCTCGTCAGCAACCTCGCCGAACGTGGCGCGGCCGCCATCGGCGCCGACGCCATGCTGGTCCGCGTGGGCGCCTATTACCACGACATCGGTAAGACCGTGCGTCCCTATTTCTTTGCCGAGAATATCATGGACGGCTCATCACCCCACGAGAAACTGGAGCCGTTCACCAGCGCCCAGATCATCATCAGCCACGTCAAGGATGGCGTGGATCTGGCCCAGAAGTACAAGCTGCCCGAGCGGATTCAGGATTTCATTCGCGAGCACCACGGCCGTTCGTTAGTGAAATATTTCTACCTGCAGGCGTTACAACAGGCGGAGCCCGGCGAGATGATCGGCGAAGAGGATTTTCGTTATCCAGGCCCTAACCCGCGGACACGGGAGACGGCGATTCTAATGCTGGCTGATACCTGTGAGGCGGCCGTACGCGCCGTGCGACCCGGATCGCGAGAAGAGCTCGAGGCGCTGGTGAACCGGCTTATCGATGAACGCGTCGCCAATAATGAGCTCAACGACTCAGATCTGACCTTTCATGAGCTGCAGACGATCAAGGAGGTCTTCCTGCAGGTGCTCCAGGGCGTGCATCACCCGCGCATCAAATACCCTGACGCGACACAGGCTGAGCGAACGGGCGCTTCCACTGGGCCCATTGGCGGCGAGAGGAGAGACGGGGAAGCACAACGCACGTCACCGCGCGAGATCGGCGGCGTGGAAGAATCGTTGGTCTCCCGTTCACCGACCACGACACCGGCCGCGGAGGGGTGACATGGAAGGGCGCCCATCAGAGCTTCACCCCTATGAGATCGACGTGCAGGTAGATGACGAGTTCGCGGTGGAGGTAGAGGAGGCGGCCATCGTACGGGCCGCGGCCTCGGCGCTCCAATTCTTGGGTGTTGCGAACGCAACAGTGACGGTAGTCGTTACTTCAGATGAAGCAGTGCAGACGCTAAATCGCAGCTACCGCAACATCGATGCGCCCACAGATGTCTTAAGCTTTGGCGCCCACGACATGAGCACATCGGGCACACAGGCGCCTGACCTGGTTGTACCTGAGGAGCTGGCCGGTGAATTGGAGCAATATTTGGGCGATCTGGTGATTGCCTTTCCCTTTACCCAACGCCAGGCTGGCCAATACGGCAATACCGTTACCGCCGAGCTACAACTGTTGACCGTGCATGGTATCCTCCACTTGCTGGGCTATGACCATGGGACAGCTGAAGACGAGGCCGCTATGTGGGCGCTTCAGGAGACGATTCTGGCGCCCATGGGGCTGGCTGTGCTCGCCCGGCGTATCTATTCTGACTGAGCATCCATACTATGGACTTCGACATTCGGTATACACCAAAACCACCTTTTAGCGCCGACCACAGCCGCCTGACCGGCCGGGATCGGGGCTTCTGGCGCAGCCGTTGGTTCAGCTTTCGAGCTGCCTTCGACGGCGTTTGGCACACGGTACGCACGCAGCCCAATGCGCAGATCGAGCTGGCCGCCTTGTTGCTTGTGACAGCTGCCGGCTGGCTTTTTCGCATTTCCCTGTTCGAATGGGGCCTTTTGGGGTTGACCTTCTTTGCGGTACTAGCGTTGGAGGCTGTCAATACCGCAGTTGAGGCGCTCGTGGATCTGGTCTCACCTGAATACCATCCTCTTGCCAGAGTCGCCAAAGATGCGGCCGCGGGCGCCATGGTCTTTGTGGTCTTAGGTAGCCTCTGTGTCGCGGCAGTGGTCTTCGCGCCGCGCGTCTGGACATTCGTGGCCGCGTTTATGTAATCGCTCTGCGCACTGTCCCGCACCAGCGCGCCGGAGCTTGTCTCCAAGACTGGCGACGCTGATCTATCTTGTCCGGCATTCGCGCCGGCGGCAAAGAAACGACGAGGGCCAGAAGCCGGCCCTCGTCGTCATCGTTCTACTGGTAGATCTATGTTGCCTGTGCTTTTGCCTATTGCGCCGGCACACTCAAAGTAATGTCAAGGCGGGCGGCCTGGAGAATGGGGGCAAAATCGCCCACTCCCTTGATCGTCCCCAACAACTCGTCATCGACCCCCGCTAGCGCCTTCAACACACCGCCGTCGACACCGACACTGATCAGATTCTCGATTTCCCCGCTATCCCAGGTGAGAGTGGGTAGCGCCGTGCCGTTGATCGCCACGGTCAACCCGTCAGGCGCAGTCTTCAGGTTGATGGACTCGATGCCGGCCTCCTGAAGCGTGTCGATCTGATCGGCAGGCAACTTAAGCCCGGCCAGGGCATCCGCTGGAATGGCAGCCGTGATAAAAGGCGCCAGACCCAGCAGCTGGAAGCTGCCGTCGTCCGCATACTGAATGGTGAGGGGCGGCGGGTTTTGGATGATGGGCACGACCAGGGGTGGCAATCCCAGCTCGGCAATGGCCGCCTGGAAAGCCTGCTGCTGTGCGGCCTGCAGTGCGGCCCGGTTGGGCTCCACGATCAGCGGAAGCTCCTGGCCACCAGCTGGGAAGCGCATGACGATCCCCAGGCTCACGTTGCTGGCCAGGGGCAGCAGCTTGCCAACCGTCTCGGCGTTATCTGGCGCCACCAAACCCAGCACAGTCCCCACCGACCCCAACGTCTCCGGGGTCCATTCCAACGAAGGCAGTTGTTTGCCGTTGGCATAAAGGGAGATCCCTGCTGGCGTCAGGTTCACAAAAACATGTTGGATACCGCCCGCAGTGAGGGTCTGGATATCTTCTGGGCTGCGGTTGAGCGCAGCCAGGTCGATGCCCAGGGCGGACAAATCAAGCCCTTCAACGTTGGCCTGCCCCTCTTCATTGTACTCGATGGTAATGGCTGGCAGATCAATGACCAGGGCATCGCCAGCAGCGGACTGGGCCAACTCTCCCTGTAGGGGCCGGGCGACACATCCAGATAGGAGCAACGCCGGGAGCAACAGGAAGGATAGCACAAGAGCCAGCCGTCTGTTCCGCATAAGGAAGCCTCCTTGTTTTCATTCTGTTGTCTGCAAAATGCACGTAATTGAAACCGGGCCTGGTGACAGGCACACAAGCGGCAGTCTATTGAGCATTGAGATGGTGTTCTGTATAGCTTGTTACCTTGTCTTTACCCGGTCGTTTTCCAGTGGGGATAGGTCACGCTGCCCTGTTGGTATTCCGGGCAACATTGTAGCATATGGGTTTGGTTTGTACAACGCATCTTCAGGGGCAGGGACAGGCGGCCACGATTTGACACCCGGGAGCCAACCTGCTATATTCCCGTCTCAAACAGAACATTGTTGGGCTCTTATCCAGAGAGGTGGAGGGACCGGCCCTGTGAAACCTCGGCAACCCAGCTTACGGCGAAGCCGCCGCTTGCTACGGTGCCAACTCCGGCAGATCGATTCTGGAAGATGAGAGGCACCAATCAAGGTGGTTACGATTGATCCCTCTCGTGTTAATGCGAGAGGGATTTTTATCATTAACTGTCTGCCATAGGAGCGAATCATGATTGTCATGAAATTTGGGGGCACGTCAGTAGGGAATGCTGACGCGTTTGCCCAAGTGGCTCAAATCGTCAAACAAAAGGGTGAAGAACAGGCGAGCAGTGACCGCCCTGGTGTGGTGATCGTGACCAGCGCCATGTCCGGTGTGACCAATATGCTGATTGAAGCGGCTCAACGCGCAGCCAGGGGTGACGAGAGTTTTCACCAAGTCCAACAGGACAGCCTCCTGCTCAAACACCAGATGGTCGCAGGTCGCCTGATTGAGGATGGCGGCGAGCGAGCCGCGCTTACGCGCATTTTTGAGCAGCGGTTAGGGGAATT
>JACFMY010000109.1:10028-16465 GCA_019455155.1 Caldilineaceae bacterium | reverse complement strand
GAGCCAACAGGGCCCGGGAGCAGTGAACCTCTGCGCAACTGTACCGGTGGACGCCTGTATTGTATTGGAAACTGACGACGGCTACTATGCACTGTCGCCGGCTGATCCTAAGGGATTCATCGCAGCTGTACAGGAGCGATATCGCATGGGGCCAGCCACGATCATGGAGCCGGCGCGTATTCGCCAGCCATGGTTGGGGCAGATGTTGGCTGGTGACACCGTTGGTCACGGGCTCCTGACAATCGGAGCCGTGGGCGTGCTAGTATTGTTTGCGGTATTAATGATCAGCTTCCCTGATTTGCCGGAAGTTTTAACGGTTCGTTACAATAGCGCGGGTTTGCCGGAGGAGATTGGCGAAAAGGCGGCTCTGTTTCGTCTTCCCATCATTGGCCTGTTAGCCTGGGGGATCAACGGCATCTGGGGGCTGTGGTTGTCAGCACGTGGACAACGAACCGGCGCGCACATGTTGTGGGGCGGCGCTGTTGTTGTACAGGGCTTTTCGCTGCTGGCGCTGATCAGCTTGATTACGTGATTTCTTGAGGAACCGTCCGTGTCCGATTGCGAACAGACGCCTTATCTGAGCATCATCATTCCGGCTTATAACGAGGAACGGCGCTTGCCGCCGACCCTGGTCAAGATAGTCGGCTATTTGCGGCAACAATCCTATGCCAGCGAAGTGGTGGTGGTTGAGAACGGATCGACAGACCAGACCTCGCAGGTCGTTAGTCGTTTTGTTGACGAGCATATCATGCCCGACGACAAGCTTGTACGCGTCAAGCTGTTGCACAGTCTGCCAGGCAAAGGCGCCGCGGTGAAGCATGGGATGTTGAATGCCTGTGGCGAGTATCGCTTTATCTGCGACGCTGACCTGGCAATGCCCATTGAGGAAATTGCCAAGTTTCTGCCGCCTGCTCTCAAGCGAGGCGGCTTCGACATTGCCATTGCCAGCCGCGAGATTGAGGGCGCTGTGCGTTTCCAGGAGCCCGAGTACCGGCATATCATGGGACGGGTCTTCAATTGGCTTGTCCGGCTGCTGGCCGTGCCAGGGATTCAAGATACCCAGTGCGGTTTCAAGATGTTTACGAGCGAGGCAGCTGAGACCATCTTTCCATTGCAGCGGATCGACGGCTGGGGTTTTGATGTGGAGGTGCTCTACATTGCACGGCGTCACCAACTGAAGTTAGTGGAGATTCCGATCCATTGGTATTACCAGACGGACAGCCGGGTGCGCCCAGTTCGAGACACCGTCAGCATGCTGCGCGAGCTGCTCAAGATCCGGCGCAACGGTCGCCGTGGACTCTATGCCACACCGGCGCCTCACCCCATGGTAGACGAATTGCCCGCAGTCTGACCGGTCTCCCCGCGGCGCATGATGAGCGCCAGTTGCACCAGGTTGGCGACATAGTGAGCGACGAAAGGCGCCAGCACACTGTGCTGCCATAAGAAGAGAAATCCAAGCACAACGCCGGCCAGGGCCGCGCCGGCCATACCCCAAAGTCCTTGGGGACTGTGGAGTAGACCAAAGGCACAGCCGACCACGATGGCCAGCACCAGCTCAGGCGCTAGCGGCGAGAGTCCGCCGATGAGCAGGCTACGGAACAGCAGCTCTTCCAACAGCACCACCGCGATCAATGCCACGGCGATCTGTGCCAGGTCCCGCAGCGAGCGGGGCGCCACCAACTCGATAAAGGTCGTCGGGTAGAAGCGTGCACCTGTGCGCTGTACCAGCCAGGAGGTCGTGGCGTAGAAGAAGAGGGCAAGCGCCAATCCAGCAGCTGCCCCCACCATGGTCTGCGTAGCCGGCGCAGGCAGTGACCAGCCTAGTGTATGGAAGTCGAGGCCGCTGAGCGCACCGAGCCCAAGGCAGAAGGCGACCAACAGCCAGCGTAGGATGGTATCTGCTCTGTTTAGCAGTGGGTTATGGGGCGGGCGCCATGTCCGCAGCAGCAGTGCGGTGGCGACCGTCGTGTAGGCGATGAAGGCGGTCAGTGCGAAGACGATGACCAGAAAGAACAGGTAATTGAGTGGCATGGGCGCATAGGTTGGTGGGTCTGCCCCAGGTCGCCGGACCGTCCGTGGCAGTTGCCAGGCGCTGAGACCGATGCCCATCCCGTTTGCAGGCATGACTGGACTGTGTTATAGTGCCACACAAATGAGAAGAGTGCATCTTCTCTTTGCAAGCGGGAACAATGGCGTTCCCGCTTTTTTGTTTCTCAACGTTCTCTGGATGAACATCAAGATTGCCGTCATCAACTGTTGTTCAGAACAGATCTCCAACTGAGATGAAACTCTTCAATCTATACTTGTATAACGTCGGGCTGTCCCAGGTGGACCAGGCGTTGAGAAAGCTTACCGCCCTCAAGCGCACAGCGACTGCCGGGCCTACTGCACCCCATCTTTATGCCAGAGATATGGCGCCCTGGGTTGTGCTGCGGGCCAACCTGGCTGGCTTTCGTGCGCTCGGTTTCAACAAGCTTGGCGCCCAGTTGAGCCGCGCGCTCGGCTGTACGGTTTGGTCCATCAGCAATTACGATGGTGATTTTCTCGAGAGCCATCTGTTTGTCGGCGGTGACCATGTTGACAGCGTCAGCGTCATTGACAAGGCGCTTGAGCAGTGGTATGCCGACCGGACGATGCTCCCCAAGCTCAGCGGCGATCCGGTGAAAGCGAAGCTGGTGCGCAGCCTGCTCGATGGCAGGCCGGCCAATGCGGAACAGACATTGCACGATCTGGTCTATCTTTTGGGCCTGACGGACTCCTGGGATGACGAGGCGGATCTGGCCACAGGGCACCTGGCCGGCTGGAGCTGTTACGGCTTTTGAGACGCATGGCCTGGCCCGCGCCCGGGGTCCCGGTCCGGACGAATGGCAGGAGCAAGGATGACATTCGCCCCTGGCCGTCCCTGGTTGCCTGCGACATAGTTCTTGTAGGGCAGCGTCTTTTTTCTGATAGATTCGCAGTGTACCTTTTTTGCCTGTGACCAGAATTTTGTGACCCAATTGCTTGACCCAATAGGAGGTCGAAAGGTGAAAGTAGCTGTTTTGGTCAAACAGACGCCTGACACAGCCGAGCTGCCAAAAGTCGCGGCGGACGATGTCCGCAGCGGAAGCGTAAAGACCACCATGGTCATTAATCCGTGGGACGAGTTTGCAGCCGAAGAGGCGATCTTGTTAGGTGAGCGTTTCGATGCCGATTCTGTGGCCATTAGTATGGGCCCCTCGGACGCGGTGGACGCGCTGAAACATGCCCTGGCCATGGGCGTGGGCACCGCGTCGTTGATCGATAGCTCCGAGCTGACCGGGGGCGACTTGTGGACTACAGCCGAAGCCCTGGCCGCGGCTGTCAAGGCCCAAGGTGACGTGGACCTGGTGCTAACTGGCAAGCAGAGTGTGGACGACAACAGTGGCGCCGTCTACAGCGGTGTGGCCTGTAAACTGGGCTGGCCGCTCCTGTCTGCCGTGGTCAGAATCGTTGACATTGCCGACGGCCAGATCACTGTCGAGCGGATGGTAGAAGGCGCTATGGAAACGGTCCGCGTGGCGCTGCCCGCCGTAGTCAGCGTGGGCAAGGAGATCAACGAGCCACGTTACCCGAGCTTCATGGGCATACGTAAAGCCAACAAGGCGACCATACCGGTGACGCCTGCCAGCGAGCTCGGTGTCACATCCGGTAGCGGCAAGACACAGTGGACCAATATCCGTAAGCCAGAAGAGCGCAAGACCAAGTGTGTGATCATTGACGGTGCTACGGTGAGCGAAAAAGCTGCCAAGCTCGTTGACGCGCTGATGGCCGAGAAAGTGATATAGGAGTCGATACCATGTCCATTCTGGTTTGGATTGAACAGGCCAGCAACGGTCCAGTTGCCAGTTCGTTTGAGGTTGTTGGCAAGGCACGTGAGCTTGCCGGCGCATTGAGCACCCAGGTAGTGGCCGCCGTTGCCGGTGACGATACTGCAGCCACGGCGGAAGTGGCGCGCACCTATGGCGCGGACGTTGTGATGACTCTGACCAGCCCTGTTCTGGCCGGCTTTCGCCTGAGCGCCTATGCCCATGCCCTCAAGCAGGCCATCAATGAAGCAGGCGCGACCGTTGTACTCATGGCTGCTACGGTGCGCGGCCGTGAGTTGGCGGCGACGCTGGCCTGTGATCTGGGCGCAGGCTATGCGCCCGACGTCGTGGATCTGCGCGTAGAGAGCGGCAAGCTGGTGGCCGTGCGCTCCGTCTATTCCAACAATATTCTGACCGACGTTACCTTCAACAGCGACATTCAGGTAGCCAGTGTGCGGCCGCGATCTTTCCCCATGCCCGAGGCCGGCTCCGCAGGCGGCGAGGTTAGGGCGATCGACCTGGCCATCAGCGAAGACGACGTGAAGGAGAAGCTGGTCGAGGTAAAGTCCACCGACGCCGGCGAGATCAGCCTGACGGATGCCGCGAAGATCGTCTCCGGCGGGCGCGGCGTAGCCCAGGACCCGGCCAAGGGTTTTGCCCTGGTCAGCGAACTGGCAGCCACCATCGGCGCGGCCGTAGGCGCCAGCCGGGCCGCGGTAGATGCTGGTTACATCCCGTACAAACACCAGGTGGGCCAGACGGGCAAAACTGTCAAGCCGGATCTCTATATTGCCGCGGGTATCAGCGGCGCCATCCAACACCTGGCCGGAATGGGAGGCAGTAAGGTGATCGTTGCCATCAACAAGGATGGCGATGCGCCGATCTTCGACCGGGCCAACTATGGCGTTGTGGGAGACCTGTACGAAGTGCTGCCGGCACTCACCGAGGAGTTCAAGAAGCGGCTCGGGTGAGCCGATTTTCGACTGGGTAAGACCGGGTTCTCAATCCTTTGGGAGCCCGGTTTTTTCATTGGCGCGCCCAATCCTACGTGCCCTTTGCCAGCTCGCATTGCCGGTCGCGTCGATCGCATAGGGGAGGATCAATCACCGGCATCCCCCGCCTCTTTGGTATAATCGAATCACCGATGGTATTACCAAGGATCCTTGTGTTTCAGGAAGTGATAGAGCCAAGATGCAACTGGATACGATTGCTTCAGCCACAATGACCGCCAACCGGGCAGTGTTTCGCTGTTTCCGCGGCTGCCCCGGAGAATATTCGGTCTATGATGTGATCTATACCTGCCCTAACTGCGGCGGCTTGCTAGAGGTGCACCACGACATCGATGCCCTGCGCAGTCGCTCAGCAGACGAGTGGAAGCAGCTCATCGAGAGGCGGGTGGGTACGACAACGTGGCCGTACGGGAGCGGCGTGTGGGGTATGCGGGAGTGGGTCATGCCCGACCTGCGCGACGAAAATGTCGTCAGTATGTACGAGGGGAATACGAATCTCTTCTGGGCTGGCCGGCTGGGTGAGCAGATCGGGGTTCCGGACCTATGGGTAAAGCTCTGTGGCAATAGCCATACCGGCAGCTTCAAGGATCTGGGTATGACGGTCCTGGTCAGTGTCGTCAAGCAGATGATGGCTGACGGCAGCCCTGTGCGTGCGGTCGCCGCGGCCAGTACGGGAGATACCTCGGCTGCCCTGGCAGCCTATGCCGCGGCCGCGGGCATACCATCTCTTATCTTCCTGCCATCGGGGAAGGTGAGCACTGCGCAGCTGATTCAGCCGGTGGCCAACGGCGCCCATGTGCTGGCGCTGGATACAGATTTTGACGGCTGTATGCGCATCGTCAAAGAGGTGACAAAGGACAATACGATCTACCTGGCCAATTCCATGAACAGCGTGCGTATCGAAGGCCAGAAAACCGTGGCCATTGAAATCGTGCGTCAGTTCGACTGGAATGTGCCCGACTGGATCATCATACCTGTGGGCAACTTGGGAAATATCAGCGCCCTGTACAAGGGGCTCAAGCTCATCAAAGATCTGGGGCTCATCGATAAGATGCCGCGGCTCGTGGCAGCACAGGCCGACAAAGCCAACCCCTTCTATCGGAGCTTCCTCAACGGTTTTCGGGAAAAGGTCACGATCCAGGCCGACAAAACCCTTGCCTCAGCGATCCAGATTGGCAACCCGGTCAGCTACGAGAAGGCCGTGCAGGCCGTGACGGAGACGAACGGCCTGGTGGAAGCGGTTACGGAGCATGAGCTGGCCAATGCTGCCGCGCGGGCCGACCTGACAGGTATGTACACCTGCCCCCACACCGGCGTAGCCCTGGCCGCGCTCTTCAAGCTCGTGGCGCGCGGTGAAATCCAATCGCGAGACCGCGTTGTCGTGGTTTCGACGGCCCATGGCCTGAAGTTCACCAGTTTCAAGGTGGGATATCACGAGGGGAAGCTTGGCGAAGTCGAAAGCGAGTTAGCCAATCCACCAATCTATTTGCCAGCAGACGTAGGGGTAGTCAAAGAGACCATTGCCCGCAGATTGCAGCGGTAGGACCGGACTGCTCGTCCGTGCGCTCGTTGCTCGTACAGGCTGCATCGACTGGATCGA
>JACFMY010000109.1:0-9928 GCA_019455155.1 Caldilineaceae bacterium | reverse complement strand
CAAGCTCAACATCGACAAGCTCAACATCGACAAGCTCAACATCGACAAGCTCAACATCGACAAGCTCAACCATGTTTCAATACAATCCGACTTCCTTTAGCCAGGGCCGCATGGATTTCACCTGGGAGGAGCTCACCCCTGAGGAGCGACGACAGGCTTATGCTGATTGGGAGGCCGGTAAGGGGCTCATCGGCGGTGATCCGCGCCTGCGTCCTCAATCCCATCTGTTGCCCCAATGGGGGGTAAACCAGCCCTTTTTCCGGGCCCTGGCCCTCGATGACGATCGTGGCAACAACGGCGAACGCCTTCATGCCGCAATCGGCTCAGATCAGCCGTTGGAGATCGAGATCGGCTTTGGCCGCGGTGACTTTCTGCTTGACCGTGCCCTGCGCCATCCTGACCGGCTATTCATTGGCTACGAGACGAAGACCAAGGCCACGCGCCTGATGTTGCGCAGGATTGAACGCGCCAACCAGCTGAACCCGGCAGCAACACCTCCTGTCCGTGACAACAGTGCGCTGGGAAGACAGGCACGGGCAGGGCAGGCGGGAGCTCATGACCAGATGCTCACGAATCTCTGGCTCAGCGACGACGACGCGCGCTTCAACCTGCCGCGGGTGATTCCGGATCGGAGGGTGCACATGTTGCATATTCTTTTTCCCGATCCATGGTGGAAGGCGCAGCACAAAGTCAAACGGCTCTTTTCCCCGCCCTTTGTCGATCTCATCGCGGCCAAGATACAGCCAGGAGGCATACTCCATTTCAAGAGCGATGTGGAGGAATACGGGGAGCTCGTACGGCATCTGGTCGAAAGCCACGGTGCGTTTGGCCCCACCGACCCGGAGCTGAGCGCCCTGATTGGCGACTACGCGCTCACTCACCGGGAGCATTGGTGCCAGGTACATGGCAAGCCTGTGTGGGCCTATTACTTCGCGCGCGTATAGCGTACTGGGCGAATCGTGTTTGGCGCTGCCTGGGTCCGCCAGACTGGAGCACCTGTCTCATCACTTGGACGATCATCGCGGATCAGGCCGAAGGTAAGACCTCGCACCATGCCGCGATTGGCAAGCGGCGCCAGCAGCAGCGGAACAACAACCATGACCAGATGGCTGCCCTATTCTGTTATTCAACTGTCAGGGTGTAACGCATGAGAGATTATGGCGCAGCTTCCGTTCGTGTGGACTGGCCGGGTAAACACCCGCCAGTTCCCGTATCGCCACTGGCCTTACACCTTGTCGAAACTTTTCTGCCCGCGCCGCGCCGTTCGCCAGATCCCCAACACGCCATACCTGAGAATGCCCTTTATCATGGCGACAACCGTGGCATACTCGCGCACTTGCTTCAAAACGGACTGCCCGGCAAGGTAAAGGTGATCTACGCGGATCCACCCTATAACAGCGGCGTGCGTTGGACGCGACGCGTGCGCCTGCGCGGGCCGAAACCACGTGGCGCCAGTATGCTGATGGGCCGGCAGGCGCAATACGACGATATATGGGACGCGGCCACCTACCTCCAATTCATTTATGACCGGCTGTTCCAGTTGCGCGATCTGCTGGCCGATGACGGGAGTCTGTGGCTACACTGTGACCATCGCCATGCCCACCATCTGCGCTGTCTGCTGGACGAGGTCTTTGGCCCTGAGAACTACCTGAATACCATTACGTGGCGCAGCCAGACGGCGCGGGGCGCCAAGGTGAACGCATTCTATTTTCCCAATAGTGCGCACACCCTGCTGGTGTTTGCCCGCAATCGGGCCGCGCCCACGTGCTGGCATCAACCCAAGAAGCGTTTTGTGCTCACCGAACGAGAGGCGGCGGCCGCGTTCATGCGCGATGAGAGGGGCTTTTTCCGGACCTCGGACCCCGGCACCTACAGCTTCGCCAGCCTGAAACAGCTCAAAGCCCAAGGCCGTCTCTACGCGCCATACGGCGGCGAGGTCATTGTCGATGAGGCCGCGCAGCGCGTCTACGCGTCCAACGGCGGCAACATTGGCGTCAAGTATTACTTGGAGACGCTGGATGACGGCCGGTACGCGGTGGAGCGGGCCGTGGACAATATCTGGGATGATGTGCCGGGCCTTGGTACGACACCTGGCGAAGATCTTGGCTACCCCACACAAAAAACCGAAGCGCTGCTGGCCCGCATCATTGAGACCGCATCGGACCCTGGTGACCTGATCCTCGATCCCTTTGCCGGCTCGGGCACCGCGCTCGCCGTTGCGCAGAAGCTAGGGCGTCGCTGGATCGGCTGTGATACTGCAAACGGCGCCATTCAGACAGCCAAAAGGCGTCTCCAGGCTGTGATTGGCGAACAGGCAGCAGCTGGGGCCGCGCAGGACGGCTTTGCCGTCTACTATGCCGCCGGCGCGGCGACAGAAGCGGCCCGTCTGGCGCCGCAGGTGGAGCTGTCGATTACCCCGATTCAGGTGGAGCCAGCTAGAATAAGGGTGGCGATTCATCGAGTCACGGCGCCAGCACTGGATGGGAAAGCCCGGCACCTACGGCCCGACGAGTGGCCCGCGGTTGTTGAGAGTATTGCGATTGACCCAGCCTTTGACGGGCGGGTTTTGCGGGCAGTGCTGGCGGATGCGCCACAACGACGCGCAGCCACGGTGACTGGCTGCTACGAGCTCTACGTCCCCGCGCTGCCCACGACTGTTGCCGTCCGCGTGGCTGATGTGGCCGGCGGGGAAACGACCATTGTGCGGCGTGTGCAAGTTGAATGAAGAATCAGTGAAAATTCGAAGTCAGGAATTCCAGCATGGCGACACCTGTATTGACCGTATTAGAAGAAGACAAACACGCCTGGTTTGCCGGGCGAACACGCTTGATTCTTAAATTCCTTGACGCTGAAATGGGGCCGTCCCAACCGGGAGAGCCGCGCAAAATATTGGACATTGGCAGTGGCGCCGGCAACATGGCCCATCACCTGGCGCACTACGGCCAGGTCGTTGGCATCGACTACAATCCGCGCCCATTGGCGGTGGCCCAACAGCGGGGGCTCCAGGTGTTGCAGGGCGTCGGTGACCGGCTACCCTTTCCGGACAATGAGTTTGACCTCGTGGCGCTGTTGGATACGGTCGAGCACATTCCCGATGAGTTGGGGGTATTTCAGGAATGTACGCGTGTCCTCAAGCCCGGCGGCAGACTGATCATCACGGTACCGGCCTTCATGTGGCTGTGGAGCTACAACGACGAGATCAACGACCATGAGCGTCGCTATACGGCCTCTGAGCTGCAACAGAAACTTGCTCTCTACGGTCTGTGCGTCCGGCGCATGAGTTACAACAACTTTTTCCTCTTTCCGGCAGTAGCCGCAGTCCGGTTCTTGCGCCCCTATAATCCAGGATTGGAGAGCCCGCACCTTACCGATGCCGACGATGTGTACCAGGTAGAGATGGAGGCGATCCCGGAGCCGGTCAACACGATATTGCACGGCATCTACTGGCTGGAGGCCGAGCTGATCGAGCGGATACGGCTGCCCTTTGGTGTGAGCATTATTTGTGTGGCAGAGAAACCGTAGGGGCGAAAAATCTTTCGCCCCGACCATACCAGGCGACTGATGTATAATGAACGAATCGCAGCCGGTCTAACCGGTATTATTCGTTTAATTTCGCAACGTTGAATGTGCCATGCACAAGTTTTCGTCCGGTGGGCGACGGCACCTGCTTGTTTTGGGGTTCTATATCCTGCTCAGCCTGGTGCTAACCTGGCCGCTGATTCGTAATCTTGCAACCCACGTGCCCGGTGTGGCGCAGTGGGCTTTCGATGAATCCACCTTTGTCTGGAACATCTGGTATTTCAAATCAGCGCTCATCGACCAGCTGAGTTCGCCGTTGCATTCAGAACTCATCTGGTATCCACTGGGCATCGATCTCGTCCTCTACACCTACAACTTCTATCATGTCCTGGCCGCCATGCCCCTCGCGCTGGCCGCAAACCTGCCGCTGGCCAGCAACATCACCCTGTTGGCCAGCACAGTGTTGAGCGGGTACGGCACGTGGCTGCTCGTTACCTACCTGCTGGCGCGCCAGGGAGGGCCCGATCACGGCCGTCCCGCCGCCCATGGACAACCTGCAATCACCTGGTCTGCCTTCCTCGCCGGCGCTGTGTATGCCTATGCCAGCAACCGCGCGGTCTATGCGGCGCTGGGTCACTACGACATGGTGACGACCCAGTGGATCCCTTTTTACGCGCTGGCGCTCTTGCGAGCCATGGACACCGCATTGGCGCCCGGGCGCCGCCGCCGCTGGGCACTGTTCGGCGGGGTGTTCTTTGCACTGACGGGACTCGCCGAGATGATCAGTGCCCTGTTCCTGGGTATGTTCACCGTCGTCGTCCTCTTGATCTGGCTGTGGCGCGCCCGCAGGGAACGCCCGCCAGGTGACGAGCTGCGCGGCCTGGTGGCCAACCTCGTGATATTGGGCGGGGTAGCCTTTGTCATCTGGTCGCCAGCGCTGTTGCCCATTCTCCAGGCCTTTGTAGCCGCCGACTACGATCTCAAAGGATGGGGCGATGCGCTCATATTGAGCGCGGACCTGCGCGGCTGGTTTTCACCGACTGTCTTTCATCCCCTTTTCGGCGGCGATGTTGTACAGGAGCTGCGCCAGGTGCAGGCCCGCGCAGCCAACCCCGATCTCGCTGGCTTTCGCGATGTCAACACTGTCTTCTTGGGCTGGATTACCTTTGGTCTCGCCCTGATCGGCGCGCTTGCCTACCGGCGCAAGGTCGCGATCTGGATCTGGACGGCCGTAACCTTTGGCGTGTTGACGCTCGGTCCACTGCTGCAGATCAACGGCCGCTCCCGTTTCGACATCGACGGGCTAGAGACGACCGTCCCGTTGCCATATCTGCTGCTCCACTTCGTGCCGGTGATCAAGGCCAACCGTGCGCCGAACCGTAACAGCGTGCTCCTCATGTTAGGGCTGGCTGTGCTGGCAGGCTATGGTGTCTACTGGTTGGTGACCCGTTTACGTCAGCAGGGCGCGGAACCATCCGGGCAGCCACGCGTGCTTTCCGCTTTCCAAACAGCCATTGCGGGGGGGCTGGCGGGCCTGGTTATCTTCGAACACCTGGCACTGCCCTTTCCGCTCTCCGACGCGCGCATTCCCGCGGTCTACAGGCAAATTGCCGCGGACCCAAACCCAGTGAGCGTGTTGCAGGTGCCCCTTGGCTGGCGCAACAGCTTCGGCGTCTTCGGCTCCGAGCGGACCCAGCTCCAGTATTACCAGTCGGCGCATGGCAAACCCATGCTTGGCGGCAATATCAGCCGTGCGCCTGACTTCAAGATGGACTATTTCCGGCGCATTCCCTACTTCCAGGCCCTCACCGAGACCGAGTTTGGCCATCCCGTGTCGCCTGAACAGTTCGACGCGGCCAGGGCGCAGGCCGGTGAGCTCATGTATCTGTACAACACAGCCTACGTGCTGCTCATGCCGCCAATCCCGGGTCGCCCACCCTACAGCGATACCTGGCAAGCGTCCTGGGACTTCGTCAAAAGCACGCTGCCATTGGAAAGCGAGCCCTTTTGGACGGGGGACGGCATCGAAGCCTACCGTGTCCTGCAACCCCAGGGCAGCGATCAGTTCCGCCTCGATCTGGGCACCCAGGGTACCTACCCATACCGTGGGGAAGGCTGGGATGAAGCGGAGAGCGATGAGCCGTACGGCGCAACCGCGACCTGGGCGACCGGCAAGCAAAGCCGGCTCTTTGTACCGCTGCGTTCCGTCCAGCCCGGCGCTGTCTACAACGTGCAGCTACAGATTCATCCCTTCGCCTACCCAGGCGGGCCACAGCAGTCGGTGCAGCTCATTGCCAACGGGCAGGCGTTTGAGAAGCTGCCTCTGCAGGAGGGTTGGCAGCTTGTCTCCTGGCAGGTGCCAGGCTCCGCGTTGGTCGATGGCCTGAACTGGCTGGAACTGGCCTGGGAATACGCGGCGGTACCGCGAGCAATCCTGCCCGGCAGCCGCCAGATCGGAAGCACCGGCGTCGAGCTGCCCGTGGACGCGGACATGAAAGCCTTTGAAGGCGGCGGCTTCATTGCGCTGTTCGATGACGAGGGGAACCAGCGCGATGGATCGGCCGGCCGCAAAGGCGTCAATATTACTGTATTGGACCCTGGAAGCAGCGAGGTGCTGGACAAAGCCGGCTTTGACACGACCGCGTCGGGTGCTGAAAGTGACCGGCTGGCCACCTATCTTGCGGGGATTGAGCCGGGCTTCCCCGCTCTCGTGGTAAGCTATGGGGACGCAACAGCCCATCTCGCTCCCGCTGCAGTGGACGGCCTGCGTACCCTGGGCGCGGATGTTACGCTCGACTCGCTGCGCGGGAATTACTTTGCCATCGCTGGCGTCAAGGGCGCGGCGCCCGGCAGCGCGGCCCAGGCTGTCGATCCGGCGGAGGCCTTTCTGCGCGTCAGCCTCAACCGGGACCGGCGCATGCTAGCGGCAGCAGTGGATTGGCTAAACGTCGAGCGCGGGGAGTAAGCAACAAGGGGCGTGGGCGAAACCGGTCCAGCGTGCAGATCGTCCCGACCTCAATCCTTGAGCTTCATGCTTCTGCTATGGTACGCCGCCATCATCCGCTCCCAAGGCAGGGCGCTGGTGCGCAGGCGCAGGAGTGTATAGAAGGCCTTAACGATCTCGAGCTTGTTGATTTTGCTGGCCCCTTCGGTGCGGTTGACAAAGGTGATGGGGACTTCCCCAATGCGAAAGCCAGCCTGCTCGATGTGAAAGGCCATTTCGATCAGGAAGCTGTAGCCGCTACTGAAGATGCTGTCCAGGTCGATCGTTTCCAGCACCGCGCGGCCATAGCAGCGAAACCCGGCCGTACAGTCGTGGGTATGGATGCCGAGAATCGTGTGCGCCAGCCAGTTGGCCGAGTAGCTGATGAGTTTGCGTAGGGGCGGGGAGCCAACAATGGCGCCGCCAGGGACGTACCGGCTACCGATCACCAGGTCATAGCCCTCGACAGCCTTATCAAGGAGGGCCAGCAGACTGGCGGGGCTATGGCTGAAATCCGCGTCCATGGTGCAGATATATTGGAAATCGTGCTGCAGCCCGTAACGAAAGCCGGCTCGATACGCAGTACCCAGACCAAGCTTGCCGGGCCGGTGCAGAACATGGACACCTGGGTCGCAGGCGGCAACGGCGTCGGCAATGGCGCCCGTGCCGTCGGGCGAGTTGTCATCGACCACCAACACATGCACATCGCCCGGCAGGTCACGTAGCTGGGCGAGCAGCCGGGGCAGATTCTCGCGTTCGTTGTAGGTTGGCACGATGATGAGTGCCTGGCTTTGCCATGATGGCGACATGCTATGTCCTCGTAAGACGATCAAACTTTGCAATTATCGAATAATCGGCAGGGATGGTCAAATCTAACCGCGTTACACAACTTGACAGACAGCTTGCCATGCTGGCCGGCGCTGTGGTCGCCGGGCTCCTGTTCCGGGACGTGCCCTTTGATCTGCTGATGGGTGACGCGGGTGAGTTTCATTTCGCCGCCTGGAACTGGGGGTTGGCGCATCCCACCGGCTATCCCCTCTACATGTTGGTGGGCGGCGCATGGCAGCATCTCTGGGCGCCCTTTGGTCTCGCGCCAGCCGCGTCGCTCAACCTCCTCAGCGCCCTCTTTGCTGGCGTGGCGACCGCGCTGTTGTTTCTGCTTGTCGCCGGCTGGGCGCCAGGCCCGCCACCGGTGCGGCGGCTGGCGGCTGGGTTGGCGGCAGCCTTCTTTGCCGCGAACCCGACCTTTCGCAGCCAGAGTTTCCAGGCCGAAGTCTATACACTGCAGGCAGTGCTCCTGCTCGCTACCTTCCTGGCCGCCCAGCGGCTCGCCTCGCCGGCCGAAGCCGCTTCCATGGATGCGGCGCGGCGATGGCAGGCGCGGAGCATCGCCCTGATCGCTTTTGTATGGGCTCTGGCCCTGACCCACCACGCCACCTCCGCGCTGCTAGCGTTGCCGCTGCTGGCTTATCTGTTTTTGATCACCCCCACCTGGTGGCGTCACGGGATCACCTGGCTTTGGAGCGTGCCTGCCGGGCTCGCGCCGCTCCTGCTCTATCTCTACGTGCCGCTGCGTAGCGGACCCGGTGCATCGCCCTGGTATCACCAACGGTTGGGTGACGGCGTGCTGACCCTCTATGATGGCAGCTGGCAGGCATTCTGGCGCTTCATCACGGGACAGTCGATCTCCGTCGGTTTCCACGATCTTGGCGGGACCCTCGACAATGTGCCGGCCGCGCTTGTGCTCTGGCTGCGTCACTTCGAATGGACAGGGCTGGTGCTCATTGTCACGGGCCTGGCTGTGCTGGTACGCACGCGCAATTGGCCAGTGCTCGTGCTGACCCTTGGCTATGCCCTGCTCCAACAGCTGTTCAATCTCTTTTACGCCATCGGCGACATCTTTGTCTACTACATCCCGGTCTATCTTATGGCCTGCGTCTGGATCGGCTTGGCCGCGGGTGGGATCGGCACCGCGTTTCGCAGCCAACCAGATCAGCCACCACCAGAGAGAGCAACCGCTGCGCCTCCGGCTGCCAGCCAGACCTGGTCAATCCTCCTCATCGTGGCGCTTTATGTGCTGCCGTTTCAACTGTGGGCCCGCTACAATGCCCTCTTTGAACCCTTACAGGCGGAAAGCGCGGCGGCGCGGGCCAAATGGGAGGAGATCCTGGCCGCCGGCGCACCCGCGGACGCCATTCTGGTGAGCAACGACCGCAACGAGATCGTGCCGCTCTTCTATTTCCAGTTTGTGGAGGGGCGTGGTCGCGGCCATACTGGACTCTTTCCCCTCATTGCCCCTGATGACCGGTTCGCCGACATCGGGACAACCGTGCAGACGGCCCTGGACGAAGGGGGCGACCAGCCCGTGTACCTGGTCAAGTCGATGCCGGGGTTGGAGGTGCGCTTCCGCGTGGAGCCGCGCACCCCACCGTTGGAGGAAGTGATGGGGCCGGCGGTCGCCGCTACGCCCCAGCATACCGTGGCGCTGGCCTATGGTCCGCTCCAGCTGGTAGGCTACGACTGGAAGAAGGCCGCCGGCGGCGTGGAGATAACGCTGTTCTGGCAGGTGACAGAGACGCCAGCCACGGATTACACAACCACGGTTCAGCTGTTCAACGCGGAAGGCGAGAAGGTAGGCCAGGACGACCGGCGGCCCGGCGGCGACTATTACCCGTCCTCCTTGTGGAAGCCCGGTGAGATGTTGTTGGACCGCCATGTGGTACCGCTGGCGCCAGGCTCAGAGCCGGTAACCATGTTGGCAGGCATGTATAGTGGGCCCGGCGCTGCGCTGTTGGCCCCGGCGCTGGAGATCGCTACACCCAACTGAAGCCTTGACCGAGCGATGGCAGCCGCGTTTCCTGGAGAGCGTGGTTTCGTGCTACACTGGGCACTCATTCCAATGGGCGCATATGCGTGTAGCCGGCAACCCGTCGCCGGGTCTGCGCCGGATTCGTGTGGTGAATCTGACAGCGAAACCTCTGCGTAAGATAGACTCATGGCCAAAAGTGAATTTGCTGTACTGCAACCCTGGACAACGAACAGACGTGGTCCAAAGAGCTGGGTATTCTCCCATGTACGCCATAACTGGCGGGTCATCGCCATCATACTGGCAGGCGCGACCGGGAATGCGGCCCTGGCTTCAGCCATCCCCATCTTCACGGGTGCGGCCTTCGACGCAATCACCGGCGCGACACCGGACCTCAGCGCGTTGCTCACAGCCTGTCTGCTACTTGTGGCCAGCCAGACTGTCCGTACGGCGTTACAGCTTGGCCGTAACTTTGGCAGCGAAACGCTAGGCCAACGCCTCGAGCGCGATGCGCGCCAGGAGCTCTACGGCGAGTTGTTGGGCAAGAGCATGGGCTTTCATGACCTGAACGCCACAGGCGAGGTAATGGCCCGGTCGACCAACGACGTGCGCGAGCTCGC
>JACFMY010000753.1 GCA_019455155.1 Caldilineaceae bacterium | reverse complement strand
GCGCTCACTGCCGCTGGCTACCAGACCGGCGCTGGCCAGAGTGATAAGCGCGAGCCAGAGCAGCAGCGAGTTCAGGTCACCGCCGGTCCGATACAGCATCAAGAACGGGCCGGCGATGGCCAGCCCCAGCAGTATGGCATAGAAGTCTAGTGAAAAGTCCCGTCTTACGCGGGACAGATCCTGAACGCCCGGCTTGACAGCCGGCCATTAAACACAAAAAGCCCACAGAACACGGTTTGAAGCAGGGAAACAAGGGGGGCGGCCCCCGTTTTGGGTGTGCTTCGCCGACGCCAAGCGGCCAGCCGCTTGACGTTCTGCACAATCGCTGTTAGCAGCGCCTGCGTATGCACTGCTAACAGTCCCCGACCTCGGGCTCGAGTCAGGCCGTGGCAGTTCTTTGCTTCGGCAAAGGTGTGTTCAACTCGGGTTCGAGCTCGCTGCAACCGACGGTCCGTCTTCGGCCCCTGCATTTGACGAACGGTATTGCGGGCCTGAGCCTCAACGACCGCTTGGTGCCGCTTTCGCATTTGGTCAGCATTGGATGGGCACCGCTGCCACGTGGGGATAGGTTCGGGTGTGGTGGAGGCTATGGGCACCACGGGCAATACCCCGCGCCGGAGCACTTCAGCCAGGTACCAACCCGCTGTATATCCGGCGTCAGCGACGTAGCGCCGCCGACCGAGGACATCCGGGACAATCTTGAGAAACTGATCCAGCATCGCGATTGCCGCCAGTCGCTCTGCGGTCCCAGTCGCCCGGGTGGCCATGGTTGACAGAATGACACCGGAGCGCAGGTCCACAGCGTTATGCACGAAGAACCGCAACTTGGCTTCCTGCGCGAGGCCCTTTCGAGCAAGCAGAGCGTCAGGGTCCGTCTTGGACCGGTGGGTGGCGTTGGAGAACTTCTCGCCGTGGAAATCGGGATCGCCAGCCTCACGCTCCGCAGATGCAGGGCGGGGCGAGTCATCCGATGCGGTACCGCCAGAGCCGGAATCCCCCGGATCGGTTGGAGGCTCCTTGGGCGCTTCCGCCTGGGTGTCCGCTGCTTGCTTACGCTTCACCCACTCTGAAACCGAGATCACCGGCGCAATGGGCGCCAGGCTCTTCGTGGCGGCATTGGCGGTCACCTGCGTACCATCCACGCCGATGGCCTTCCCGGAGACCAGCCCGGTCTCCGCACATTGCTTGACAACCTCTTCCATGACGTCTGTAAAGACGCCCGTGACGCTCCAGAGACGGCGCAGCTTGACCAGCGTCGTGCGATCTGGAATGGGGTCGTCGAAGTTGAGGCGGCAGAACCACCGAAAACCGGCGTGCATCGCCACCTCACCCTGCAAGGCGTAGTCCGACAGATCGAAGAGGTACTGGAGCAGGAACAGACGCAAAACCAGCTCCGGGGGAATGGAGTACCGCCCCAGGTTGTCGGAGTAGAGATCCTTCGTCCGCTCCCGGATGAAGCTCAGGTCCACGGCCTTGTCGATGTACCGCAGAATGTAGTTCCGAGGCACGAGCGCCTCGATATTGATCTCCTGAATCAACCGGGGCTGGTTGTGCTTCTTACCCTGCATGATGTGTTGCACCTCCGTAGGAATCCCACGTTTATAGGTTCGACGAAGGTGCAACCAAATCATTTTGGTTCAAGAGATCTTTTCACCAGACTTCTAGTCCCACCTCAAAAATGACATGCTTCAAATATTAAGCACCCCCGTTCGAAAGGAGCTGCTTGAGGGCTTTCACCTGCTGCCTTTCTCCGGCAACCACCAATGTAGCTTCGGCATGGAGTACGTGGTTGGGACCC
>JACFMY010000752.1 GCA_019455155.1 Caldilineaceae bacterium | reverse complement strand
CGTTCACCCGCGGCGCGGTGAGAATCAAATGCCGTCCACGCATCACCCAGCACGGTGGCAGCACAAAGACGGCAGTTGCTGACCAGCAATAGCAATGCGAGTAGGCCTCACCAATCTGAACGAAACGAAGGCGACCTCCTCCAAATGAGAACTCCCCTCCTGTGGGAGTGAGTTAGGGCAATGCTGAAAAAGTCTCCGCTGCTGCTCCAGCCTGGGTAAATTACTGGGCCATGAAGCAGCAGACCCTTGCTATGGCAGCCGACGCGCAGTTGGGCTTTGAACAACACCGTAAGCCTACGCGGCGCGACGAATTCCTCAAGACTATGGATTCGCTGGTGCCCTGGGCGGCGCTGTGCGAAGAAATCGCACCGCACTACCCCAAGGCCGGCAATGGGCGCCCTCCCATTGGCCTGGAGCGCATGCTGCGCATCCACTTCATCCAGCATTGGTTCAATCTCGCCGACCTGGCGTGTGAGGAAGCCCTCTACGACAGTGCCAGTCTGCGTCGCTTCGTCGGCATTGACTTGGGCTGTGAACCCGTGCCCGACGCGACCACGATGCTCAGGTTCCGTCGGCTGCTCAACGACAACAGGTTGAGCGAAGCCCTGTTTGCACGCGTTGGCAAGGAGCTGCAGGCACGCGGCATCAAGGTCAATACCGGAACCATCGTGGACGCCACCATCATCGGTGCGCCCAGCTCGACCAAGAACGCTAACAAGGCAAGAGACCCCGAGATGCACCAGACCCGCAAGGGCCAGCAGTGGTACTTCGGCATGAAGCTGCACATCGGTGTGGACAGTCAAACGGGGCTGAGCCATAGCGCGGTGGTCACAGCGGCAAACGTGCATGACAAGCATCCACTGCCTGATTTGCTGCACGGCAATGAGCAACGGGTCTATGGCGACTCGGCCTATGCCAGCCAGAAGGCACTGATCGCGAGCAAGGCGCCCAGGGCCAAGGACTTCACCAACCAGCGCACGCGCTGCGCTGGCGAGGTGGACGAAGTGCAGCGGGCCAAGAACCGCAACAAGTCGCGGGTGCGTGCTCGGGTCGAACATGTCTTTGCCGTGGTCAAGCGGCTATGGGGGTTCAGCAAGGTGCGCTATCGCGGGCTGCAGAAGAACGCCACGCGCGCATTCACGGCCCTGGCGCTGGCCAACATTTACCTGTGCCGCAGTCATCTGTTGGGACAGGTGCGCCCGTAAGGGCGGGAATCGGGCCTGAAGGCCCCGCGAACTGCCCAAATGGGCGGTGCGAGGGGCCAAAACATCCGAAAAACTGCGTCGTTCAGTGCCGCATAGCAAATTACGACGGCTTGTTCAGCGTTGCCTTAGGCACTTCAGCCCCCTCCTGGAACCCATTTGCGGACGGGGTGCGGCTCTCCTGCTCCCGCACCCCAACCGCGCCACGCCAACCACGAACGTAAATCCGGCACCCTGCCGATTCCGATTGTTTGCGGCGGGTTCCAGCCGACCACCGCAGCATTCCGCCATCCAGACGACTGCGGAATGGTGTGATGACGACCACAGGCAAACCAACGACCGACTGCCGCCGCGCGCCGGCATTGGCCCTGGTCCTAGCCGTCGCGCTGGCCAATGCCTCGCCCGCGTCAGCCGGCGATGCCTCCCCAGAGCATGCACAGTTGGCGGCCCTCGCGCGCCAGCTCGACCTGATCGACCGCCTCGCCGAGCACGCCGCCAATACCGCTCCGCAGGAACGCGCCCGCTATCACTTCGACTACGCCCGACTGCGCGCAGACCTGAAGCGCGTTCGCGCCGGCCTGCAGGACTACCTCGTGCCCCAGCGCGCCC
>JACFMY010000751.1 GCA_019455155.1 Caldilineaceae bacterium | reverse complement strand
ATTTTTATGGAGGCGGATTCAAAACTGAAATGCAACACCCTGGGTTTCAATGGACGAGGGTGGAGTGTTGGGGGCGGTTCAGGAGCAGGTCCCGGTAGACCGCCAACGGTGATCGTACGCCCAAGCCTTTCCTGGGCCGGTTGTTGATCTGATCGGCAATCGCATCGAGCTGCTCCTGGCTGTGGACAGACAGGTCGGTGCCCTTGGGCAGGTACTGACGCACCAGTCCGTTCATGTTCTCGTTGGATCCTCTCTGCCAAGGGCTGTGCGGGTCGCAGAAGTACACCGCGATGCCCGTGCGCTTGCTCAGTTCCTTGTGCATCGCCATCTCGCGACCCTGGTCGTACGTCATGCTCTGGCGCATGGGAGCAGCGATGCTCAACAGCTTGTCCGTGAAGGCCTGCAACACATTGGCGGCGCTGGCCGGCTTGAACTCGGGCAGCTTGACCAACATCACCAGACGGCTGGTGCGCTCGACCAGCGTGCCCACCGCACTGGCGTTGGCAGCCCCCTTGATGAGATCGCCCTCCCAGTGGCCGGGGAACTGCCGGTCTTCGATCTCGGGCGGACGCAGGTGGATGCTGAGCATGTCGGGAATCTGACCCCGCCGGTCTTGCCCTTTGCTGCGCGGCACGCGCTTATTGTGGGCGTGGCGTAGGGTGGCAATCAGCTCGCGTTTGAGCTCGCCCACGGGCTGGGCGTAGATGCAGTTGTAGATGGTCTCGTGTGACACGCGGTGCTCATGGCCCTTGGGATAGATGGCCGCCAGTGTCAGGGCAATCTGCTCGGGTGACCACCGCTCACGCAGAAAGTGGTGAACCACATCAAAGAGCACCCCGTGGCGATGGAGCTTGCCCAAGGGGCGCGCCTGCCTGCGCCGCTGTTGAGCACAGGCACGTGCTGACGCACTGGCGTAGCCCGATGGCAGGGCATTGCGCTGAAGCTCGCGGCTGATGGTGCTGGGTGAGCGCCCCATGACCAGGGCCATCTCACGAACCCCCAGCTTCTGTTGGACCAGACTGGCCAGCGTCACACGGTCCTCTGGCTGAAGTTGTTGATACCTTCTGGGTGGGCTGCTTTGCATCTGCTGACCTTACTCGGTGGCAGGTGTTGCACTTCAGTTTTGAATCCGCCGGAGATATGTGATGAAACCTAAATCGACAATGACGCTTGCCGCCCTTGCACTGACCACTGGGTTGTCGGCGACACTTGCCCAGGCCCAAAGTCAGGGCGTCAGCAAGACCGAGATCACCCTGGGCGCGATTCAGGATCTCTCGGGTCCACTGGCGAGCGCTGGAAAGCAGGCCCGCCTTGGCATGATGCTGCGGGTGGATGAAATCAATGAGCAGGGGGGCATCAATGGCCGCAAGCTCAAACTCATTGTGGAAGACTCGGCTTATGACCCCAAAAAAGCCGTGCTGGCCGCGCAGAAGCTGGTCAACCAAGACAAAATTTTCATGATGATGGGCCATATCGGAACGGCGCAAAACCTGGCCGCCATGCCGGTGCAGTTTGACAAAAACGTGATCAACTTCTTTCCCTTGACTGCGGCCCGTGAAATGTATGAGCCGTTTCACAGACTCACGTACTCCCAATTGGCCTCTTACTACGACGGGATGAGACTCTCCCTGCCCAGGCTCGTCAAGGAGAAGAATGCCAAAAAAGTTTGCTCGATGTACCAGGACGATGAGTACGGACTGGAAGTGCAGCGCGGCGCGGACGAAGGCCTCAAAGCCATTGGCATGACCATGGTCGAGAAGACCACGTTCAAGCGCGGCGCCACGGATTTTTCGTCGCAGATCGCCAAGCTAAAGGCATC
>JACFMY010000750.1 GCA_019455155.1 Caldilineaceae bacterium | reverse complement strand
GGGATCCCAGCCCAGATCCCACACAAGCACATCAGGTTCAAACACCGCCAGGACTGCGTCCAAATCGGCGTCGTTCGTTTGGCCCACCACGGTTACATGCTCCTGACCGCCCAACAACGCGGCCAACCCGGCGCGCGCCAGCGGGTCGTTGGCAATGATAAGAAGGCGATTAGCAGGCATTGGTTATGTCGTGTACAGCTCCATAGTGGGCACTAGCGGCAACACCTGGCCATTACCCGGGCGGCAGATGCTTCTCACGATAGTGATAACGGTATGCCGTGTGAAAACCCACCCTATCATAGAGCGCGCGCGCTGCTATGTTCTGTTCCATGACCTGCAGATAGACATGCCGCGCCGCATAGAGCTGTGCCCAGATGCCCAGGGCACGTAAGAGAGCCTGGGCCGCTCCCCGTCGCCGGTAGGCCTGTAACGTCACCAGGCAAAAGAGTCCCATCCAACCATTCTCGACCACGCCAAGGCCAGCGGCTGCCGGTGTGCCGTCAATGGATAACAGAGCGAATCCTCGTGGCAGCGCAATGCGCTGCATGATCTCGCGCCGGACCTGTGCGTCGTGCCCCGTTATCCCTTCTCCCGCGCAGTAGATGGCAAACCAGGCATCGTTGTACTCTTCAGCAAGTTCCACATCGAAGGCGGGGAACGTGCGCAAGGGCGGGAGGCGGGACAACATGTGCGCGATCTCCGCAGTCTGCACGAGCGTGGGCGAGATGATCGCGTAGCCGCGGCGGTCAAGCTCGGCGTCCAGCTCTGGGGGCTCCATGGCCGCGCAGATCTGGAAGGTGGCGGGCAGGCCGCGGGCACGATAGAACGCTTCGGCGCTGGATAACTTATCTACCAAAGCCAGCCCATTCTCATGCCGGTTGGGCCAGACCGAGTTTGCACGGCGTGTCACACCGCGGTGAAAGCGCAGGCGCCAGCCATCGAGGGGCACAACCTCTGCAGCGGGCCAGGCATTCGCCGCCAAAGTTTCCAGGGTCAGAATTGTGCTGTCGTTCATAGATCAGCCATTATACCAGCAATAGCTTGGTTGTCTGCGCGCGGCTATGCTACACTGGCGGATGGCGCGTTAGCCACCGACAGGAGAAACATACATAAGATGCCGACAGCCGCGGACAACGAATACCAACTACTGGACTCCGGCCACATGCGCAAGCTTGAGCGCATTGGCCCCTACACGCTGGTGCGTCCCTCAGCACAGGCGGTTTGGGAACCGGCGCTTCCTGACAGTGCGTGGAAAAATGTGGACGGTGTATACGAGCGCGACAGCGGCGATGATGGCGGGCGTTGGATCTTTCACCGCAAGATTCGTCGCGAGTACGACTTGTTGTTTGGCAACCTCCACTTTCACATCAAGCTTACCAATTTCGGCCATTTGGGCCTTTTCCCAGAACAGCTTCAAAACTGGGAATGGATGCGCCAACTGATCCGGGCGCGCATGGCCCGGACAAATAACCGCAACCTGTACGTGCTCAACCTGTTTGCCTACACTGGCGGCAGCACCCTTGCCTCCAGCCAGGCCGGCGCGCACCTGGTACATGTGGATGCGGCCCGCGGGGTCGTCGATTGGGCGCGCAAGAACGCGGCCCTCAGTCACCTGGACGAACGTCCGATCCGCTGGTTGGTGGACGACGCGCTCAAGTTCCTCAAGCGTGAAGAGCGCCGGAACAACCGCTATCAGGGCATCATTCTGGATCCGCCTACCTTTGGCCGCGGACCCAAAGGCGAAGTCTTCAAGATTGAAACCGATCTGCTACCACTGCTCGAGACGTGCCGGAATGTCTTGGCCGACGACGCGCTCTTT
>JACFMY010000749.1 GCA_019455155.1 Caldilineaceae bacterium | reverse complement strand
GAATGGGCAGCCTGTCAATGAGAGTGCACCCCTGGCGCCAGCCAAAGCCGTGGCCTGGCGTCCACAGGTCGAGCAGAAGGTCATGGCAGCGAGCCAGGTGCGGGGTGTCGCTCTACGGCCCGGCGTTGTCTACGGAAAGTCGGGTGGCCTGACCGGTCTCTGGTTCAGCGGTGCAGCCAACGGCGGCGTCCGGGTAGTGGGCGATGGCCGCAACCGTTGGGCCATGGTCCATGTGGATGACCTTGCTCAGGCTTACGTACTAGCGGCAGAGAACGGGCTCGGGGGCGAGGTGTTCAACCTGGTAAATGACGCCCATGCCACGGTCCAGGAGATGGCGGCCGCCGCGAGTAAGGCCGCGGGCAACGCCAGTCCCATCGTTCACGTTCCTGTCGACGAGGCGGCGCAAAGCGCTGGCGACATGGCGGAGGCGTTGGCGCTGGACCAGCTGATCGGCAACCAGAAGGCTGTTCGTGTACTCAACTGGCGGCCCACGCATGCTGCCTTTGTTGATGAGACGCCAACCTACTACGCGGCCTGGAAAGCAAGTGTCTAGACCCAAACACAGCCTGTCCAGCGATGATCCTCTAGCGCTGGACAGGCTGTTTGCCGCCCCTTTCCTATTCATGTCTAAGGAGGTCTCTTCATGACTCATTTTATATGTGCAACGTGTGGTACGCAGTTCGCCGAAACCGACGCCCCGCCGGAGCACTGTCCTATCTGCGAGGATGAGCGCCAATACATCGGCTGGGATGGTCAGCGTTGGACCTTTCTGGAGGCGCTCCAGAGCGATCATCACAACGTCATCAGGCGCCTGGAGCCTGAGCTGGTAGGCATCGGCACACACCCGACATTCGCCATCGGCCAGCGCGCGCTGCTGATCCAATCTCCTGGCGGCAACGTGCTCTGGGATTGCATCAGCCTCATCGACGAGCCGACCATTGCCGCGGTCAAGGCCTTGGGCGGCATCGCCGCTATCGCCATCTCCCATCCTCACTACTATTCCTCTATGGTCGAATGGAGCCGGGCTTTCTCCGCGCCCATCTACCTGCACGCAGCAGACCGTGAGCACGTGATGCGCCCCGATTCCGCTATAGAATTCTGGGAAGGTGAAACCCGCCCATTGTGGGACGGCATGACACTCATCCGCTGTGGCGGTCACTTTGCGGGCGCCACGGTCCTCCATTGGCCAGGCGGCGCCGGCGCCAAGGGCGCGCTGCTCGTGGGCGACATCCTCACAGTCGTCTCAGATCGGCGCTTTGTCAGCTTCATGTACAGCTACCCCAACCTGATCCCGCTGCCGGCCCGCAAAGTAGAAGCAATTGCCGCCGCGGTCGAGCCGTACGTATTCGACCGTATCTATGGCGCCTGGTGGGAACGCGTCGTAATGACCGCCGGCAAGGCGGCTGTCCGGAGATCGGCCGAACGGTATGTGCGCGCGATCAGCTAGGGTCTATGTTGTCTGCCCCAGGCGCAACCGCGCGGCGGGCGAATGTTAGCTGACAATTTGCTTACAGTCTCTTCTTCTGCAATTGGCTCAACCACCGGTTGCCCCAGGTAGTCACGTGGGATTTTCTCCTATATGCTGCCCGACATAGTCGAGCAGCATTGCTCACTTATTGGGTATTGACGAAAACCTTACATACTTCTATACTATGGCATCCCATCCAAAGAGCTAGGTCGGCTGGCAGCGCCCCTGCCCAGCACCAGCTCTTCACAACTTGACCGCCGATCATGGCACAGGTGAATCCATGCCATGAATGAGTTGACGCTAACAAGGATTTCAATGAATCGTATCCCGCGCTTGCTGCTCGTTCTTCTCGCTGGC
>JACFMY010000108.1:12268-17037 GCA_019455155.1 Caldilineaceae bacterium | reverse complement strand
GGCCTGGGCCGCGGCCTCGCGCATGCGATCCGCATCGTCCGCCTCGATAGCGCTGGAGAGTGCGTTGAGCTCTGCGTTGACCTTCACCATCTGCCCTTCCAGCGCCTGATTCGCTTCCCGGGCGTGACTGAACTCCCGCTGCACGTCGGTGAGCTGCCGGTTTGATTCTTCGAGCTGGCTCATGAGCGTGGCCACTTGTTCGGACAACGCGGCCTTTTCCTGTTGCGCTTCAGTAAGCTGCGTCTCCAGCGCGCTCGCCTTCCGGATCAGCGCGTCGAGCTCGGCGATGCGTGCAGTGAGCTCATTCTCCACCTGAGTCACATTGGCTTCCAGCACGCCTAACGTCTGTTCCTTCTGGTCGAGTGTCGCTTCCAACGCCTGCATGTCCCGCCCGCGTATGCTCAATTGCTCTTCGATCGCGGCAATCCGGCCGCGCGACTCTTCGAGGGCTTCGTGCTTGCGGCTGAGAAGTGCAGCTAGCACAGCGGCGCCGTTTGTGACTTGCTCGATCAAGGCATCTGGTTCGGCGCTACTCTCTTGTTCAGCGACCGTGACAGTGCCATGGCCGCCGTTATCGTATTGGGCAGCGACCCGTTGCATGTGACCAACCAGATCTCGTATGCCTATCTCGAAGCGCTCGCGAACGCGGGCCGCGTTCGTCACATCCGACTGCAGGACGCCGATCTGAGCGTTCAACGTCTCTAGATCGCGGTTGCGATCCGACAGGTCGGATTCGAGGACAGCGATACGCTGCCGTGCGTCGTCGAGATTGGCCTCCAGCCCCATCTTATCTCCACCCAGGGTCACCAGGTAGGTTTGCAGATCGGTTGCCCGGGCAGTCACATCGCGCAATGCCGACACCTTCTCGCGCAACAGGACGGCGACGCGTGCGGCATTGGCAGACAAGAGATCGATGGCTGGTAGCTTGATTTCGGGAGCTGGCGCTGCGCCTTCTCCCTCCGCTGGCGCCGGCGCGGGTTCAGTCCCCGCGGTCGCGGTAGCGGCCGTGGTTCGTTCGCGCGCATCCCCGTACTCTGTAGCCAGACCTGCCAGTTCCGCCGCAATGGAACGAACGCGGTCCTCGATCTGACTCCGGGCTTCCACCGCCCCGCTCAAGTCACTTTCGAGTGCGGTGACCTTGTTGCCAAGCAGGTCGAACTCCTGGTTCCGTGTGCCGAACGCACGGCGTAACGTCACAAGCTCGACCTCAACATCGGCCAAGGTTTTGGCTTTTTCTTCTAGTTTTGCTTCTATGTCCGCGCGCGTGTTGGCCAGTGCGCCAAGCTGCTCTTCTGCCGACGCAAGTTGCGCGCTGCCGGCGGCCAGCACCTCTTCCTGGCGTCGAAAGGCGGCCACGGTGGCGGCCACGGTGGCGGCCAACCTGTCTATTCCCGCCTCCGCCGTCTCCGCTGCAGCTTGGGTCGCGTCGACCGGCTGACCATTTGTGCCCTGCACTGGCACATCGCCCCCACCAATCACCGCCCGCAGCTCCTGGTTGAAGCGGCTGATCCGCCCGGCGATTACCGACAACCTAGCATGTTGTCCTTTGACCTGACCAAGCAGATCTTCGTTGCTCCCAGTGAGAACCTGCAGTTCTTTTTGTGCTTGGGCGAGTCGATTCCGCAGATCGGTGGCCTCCTTGGTTCGCTCAGCCACCTTACCTTCCAACTCAGCTTTGGCCCGTATCAGGTCGTCCAGCTCGTCTCTGAGCGCCTCATATTGGCCCCGTAACTCGTCAAGCTCCGCACCGCGGGCAGCCAGAGCAGTTTCCAGGTCAGGTGGCTCTGCCAGGGCCTCGGGGGTTGCTTCACCGGCCACGGACAGCTCGCCTATGGGTGACATCTCGAGCAGACCGCCCGGTGCCGCGGAAAGCTCCAAATCAGCCATGCGGGCCAAGAGCATTTCATATTCCTGGTTGCGGCGCTCAAGGGTTGTGGCGATTGTGGCGCCAACCTCAGAAAGCATGCTCAGGTCGCGGCGCATGAAGTCCAGCTCTGCCTCGGCGTTGGCCAGGGCACGATCGCGGGCAGCCAACGCGGCGACGATGGCATCGTCGCCCTCGGCAAGCAGGCTGTCATACTCCTTACGTTGAAGGAGAAGCTCGGCGGCAATGATGGCCTCTTTTTCGATCAGCCGTTCGGCGCTCGCCCTTGCCACAGCCAGCTCGTGTTCCAGCTCGGTCAAGCGCTCGTCGAGCGCAAAATGCTCAGCAGTAGCCAGCGCTGCCTCTTCTTCAGGCAAGGGCGTTTGTGCTGCAGCAGCCGCTTCCGCTTCTGCGGCTGCCTGCTGTGCGCGCGCCAGCTCTTCAGACAGGTCAGCAGCCCGGCTGCGCGCCTGAGCCAGCGCCCCGCGTGTGTGGCCAAGCTCCGCTTCCAGCAACTTCCCGGCAGCATGACACTGTTCCAGCTCCATGGTCAGGCGAGCGGCTTCAGCTCCCGTGGTGCCCAAAGCTCGTTCGCTTTCTGTTAGCCGTTCTATCAGAGCGCGATTCTCGCTGGAGAGCCTCTCAAGCTCCTCCCGGTCCTCCCTCATCTGCCGTTCGAGCTTGGTGGCCTTGCGCTCACACTCCTGCAAGGAACGGCGCAAGGATTCAGCCATGACTTGGGCGCTCTCTGCCTCACGCTGAGGCCCCCTGCGCCCGGTTATCCAGGCCATGATTGCCCCAAGGACGAAAGCGCCAAGCAGATACAAAAGTGTTGTATTGTCCATGAGCATCTCCCGTGAGGACAGGCGTTGCTAACCTGCACGTTCGAATGGCTATCAAAGCGGAAATAAGGAATGAGTACCTTGTACAGCAGATGCGGCCATGCAACCTATGCTCCGCGCAAACACCGCTCATCCCGCGGCTTTATCGGCCTTCAGCTCGCTTAGCTCTTTTGACAACTCGCCGATGCGGGCATTGGCAGCATTGAGCGCGTCATCCTTCATCTTGATCATGGTGGAAGTGAGCATTGCCATTTCGCTGGCAACATCCCCTCTGACCTTGTGAAGTCTGTCCTCAAGGTCGGCCTTCACACTTGCCAGCGCGGCGGCCTCCGTCTTGGCCTTCGCAAGCCCGGCCTGCGCTTCTGCCAAGGCCCGCTCCCGGTCCTGAAGCACCCGCTGCAAGTTCACAGCACGCTGATAGGCCTCGTTCAGGGCAACTTCTCGGGATGCCGCTGCCTCGGCCGCCTCTTCCGCGGCATGATTGGCATTATTCTTGAGATCCTCCAATTCGGTCTGGGCCGCGTTAAACTTGGCCATGACAGCATCGAGACGCTCACGGAGCTGTGTGTTCTCGCTAGTAAGCTCCTGAATGCGGTCGCGTACCTCATCGGTTTCGGATACCGCCACACTCCGGGCGCGATCGAACTGATCCTGCAGCATGGCCAGCTGCATCTTGACATCAGCCACCTCGATGTTCTTTGACTGAAGCTCGGCATCCAGCGCTTCTTTTGCCTCGGTAAGGGTGGTGATCTCTGTGCGAGCTGCGGCCAGCTCTTTGCGTGCGGAATCCCAATTGCTTTCGGTCTGCGTGATAGTCGCCTTAAGCGAATCAACCTGCTTGCGTGCATCGCTCCATTCACGATCGTTGCGCCGTAAGCGCGCATCTAGCTCGGCAATCTCAGCTTCATAGGTTGCATTCTTGCGACGTGGTGAGATGCCAGTCAGGAGCCAACCCAAAATGAACCCAATCACAAGCGCGATGACCAGGGGCTGCCAGTTTGCGGCCATCCAACCCGCATTCAGGTAATACAAGTCCATAGTCTGGCCTCCAGTTTTTCTGCCGAAAGTGTAGAAGATGTGAGAAATCTGACCAGGTACAGCTTCGTGCCAAACAAAGCAAAGCCAGCTAGCGTCCGCATAGCGGGCAAAAGACGCTGTGATCCTGGGCAGAGGTGGCGTTCATACCAGAATAGACGAATGATTCCGTACGGGAGAGAAGGTGCTGCAGTTCTAGTTTTAACGAAATCAGGCCGAATGTCAAACCACTCCGCGCGGCCCCGGTCGCCTCACGAGGCCTGCGGATCTCTGGTACAATATGAGCTGGGGTCAGTATAGCTGAAGATTGGCTTCGTTGTTTTCCAATCTCTTAATCCGAATATGGCGTTGTGTGGCGGCAACTACGAGATATGGCGCCACACCCTATACTGGGTCGCCATGTTACACATCAATGGAGCGTTTGATTATGCAATATCGTTATCTCGGCCGTACGGGTATGAAGGTTAGTGAGCTCTGTTTGGGCGCCATGACCTTTGGCCGCGAAAGCACGGAAGAGGTCAGCCACCAGATGCTTGACCGGTTTGTCGAGGCTGGTGGCAACTTTATTGACACAGCCAATGTCTATACGCAGGGCGCCTCTGAAGATATCTTGGGTCGCTGGCTGCGCGGAAAGCCGCGCGAAGAGTTCATCATTGCCACAAAAGTTCGCTTCCCCATGGGTGAAGGGCCCAACGATCTTGGCTTGAGCCGCAAACACATTCTTGGTGCGGTCGAGCAGAGCTTGCAAAGATTGGGCACCGACTATATAGACCTCTACCAGGTCCACTGTTGGGATCCAGGGACGCCCCTGGACGAGACACTTAGCACCTTGGATATGCTGGTACGCAGCGGCAAGGTTCGCTATATTGGCGCAAGCAACTATAGCGGCTGGCAACTACAGAAGGCCATCGACCTCAGCCGCCAGATGGGCTGGGAACCGTTCGTCTGCCTGCAGCCGCTCTACAATCTGTTGGACCGCTCGACTGAATGGGAGCTCGTGCCTGTATGCCGGAATGAAGGATTGGGCA
>JACFMY010000108.1:6921-12244 GCA_019455155.1 Caldilineaceae bacterium | reverse complement strand
TGGAGTCCGCTGCGCGGTGGGTGGCTCAGCGGCAAATATCACCGGGGCATGGAAGCGCCCGTCGAGGGTACCCGTATCGAGCAGGCTGAAAAGGAGGGCTGGAGCGAATCGTGGAGCGCCTACGCCACCGAGCGCACATGGGCGATCCTGGACGAGCTCTTTGCCGTGGCCAAGGAGACAGGCAAGCAACCGGTGCAGGTCGCGCTGCGCTGGCTCCTACAGCGACCAGGCGTCACGGCTCCCATTGTTGGCGCCCGCACCATGAGCCACCTGGAGAGCAACCTGGGGGCGACCGGTTGGGAGTTGACGGCTGAGCAGATGGATCGGCTGGACAAGGTGAGCGCCACGAAGCTGCCCTATCCCTATGACTTCATCGCAAACGCAACAAGGAACCGGTGATGGCGGAAGCCTGGTACAATGCTCTTGAATACCCCCATGCCGGCGCGTGGCATGGGCCTTGGGCTCGATCAAACTGAGCGGCCAGCCGCCGTACCTATAGCCCGCGGCGGCTCCGCGCGTAGAATCGTGTGCACAGCACTGGATGGCTGACCCTACGGGGCGCGTGCACAGGTTTCCCGAACGACCGGCTATGCCACCTCCCAATAGCCGGTCGTTCGCATTTGCGCCCCGTACGGCTAGATCGTTAGGGCAACCTGCCGTGCGTTGTCGCGCTGGCAGCTTGGGTCCGGCTTGTCGCCAACCTGTATATCATGAAGGAACTCCCATCTTTCCTAGGAGCAATCATGTCCCTGGTCCAATACGCCCCACATTTCGATGCGCGCCAGGCCGCCGATCTGGTCCGAACGATATATGGCATCTACGGCGCGGTCAAAGCCCTGCCGAGTGAACGGGACCAAAACTTCCAGATCGACACCGCGGACGGCGAACGGTATGTACTCAAAATCGCCAATACGCAGGAGTCCTTTGATATACTGGACGCCCAGAACCGCGTGATGGAACACATCGCGCGCACCAGCCCGGCGCCGCTCAGTGCCCGGGTCCTGACGACGCGCAGCGGGGACGGTATTGTCCAGTTGAGCAACGGTGACGGCACGCTCTACTGGGTACGGCTGTTGAGCTTCGTACCGGGGGTGCCCCTGGCCACGGTGAAACCCCATTCGTCTGTGCTGATGCGTGACCTCGGACGCTTTCTCGCCACGCTCGATCAGGCCCTGGCTGGTTTTGATCACCCAGCCGCACACCGTACATTTCACTGGGATCTGGCCAGCGCGGCTCACATCGTGCACGCGTTGAAGGACGAAGTCGCCGATCCGGCCCGGCGCTCATTGGTGGAAACGCTTCTCCACCGCTTCGAAAGCGAATCGGCGCCCCGCTTGGATGGCCTGCGCCAAAGTGTCATCCACGGCGACGCCAACGACTACAATGTGTTGGTGGATGTGGACGGCGACCTGTTTGAACGCGGCCAGCGTGTCTCGGGCATCCTCGACTTTGGGGACATGGTTCACAGCTACCTGGTGGGGGAGCCGGCAATTGCCGCCGCGTATGCCCTGCTGGACAAACCGGACCCCCTCGCGGTAGCCGCCCAGGTGATCGCCGGCTATCATGCTGTCAATCCGCTCACAGAGGCCGAAATTGCCGTAGCGTGGGATCTGATCTGTATGCGGCTGTGCATGAGCGTGTGCCATGCCGCCCACCAGCGGCGATTGGAGCCAGACAACGATTATCTTTCCATCAGCGAGCGCCCAGCCTGGAACGCGTTAAGTCACCTGGTGCACATCCATCCAAGGCTGGCTCATTATACGCTGCGTGCAGCGTGTGGTCTGCCCGCAAACCCCAACAGTGCGCCAATTGTGCAATGGCTGCGTGGCCGCGCCGGCACCTTTGCTCCGGTCATCGATCGAGACCTGCATCAGGAGCCGGTCCATGTTCTGGATCTCTCTGTAGGCAGCACCTTGGTCACATCGGCCATGCTACACACTGAGCGTTCCGACCTGATCACCGCTGCCATCATCGGCGCCATGGCTGCGGCCGGCGCGACGGTTGGCATCGGCCGCTACGATGAGGCGCGTGCGCTCTACCTCGGCCCGGCCTTTGCGCTGGGCGACAACCCTACAACTGAGCGCCGCACAATCCATCTGGGTATCGACCTCTTCGTCCCCCCCGGCTCGCGCATCGCCGCGCCACTGGATGGAGTCGTTCACGCGCTTCATGACAACTGGGCACGGCATGATTATGGCCCTGTGGTCATCCTCCGCCACAGCACTGATACAGGCTTGCCCTTTTACACGCTCTACGGTCACCTGACTCGTGAATCGCTGGACGGGCTCAGAGAAGGCCAGACTATTGGCGCGGGCGAGCCATTTGCCGCCGTGGGCGCCCCGCCCACGAACGGCGACTGGACACCCCATCTGCATCTGCAGATTATCACCGATCTGCTGGAGCTGGGCAGCGACTTCCCGGGCGTTGGAGCGCCTAGCCAGCGTGACCTCTGGCTAAACCTTTCGCCCGATCCCAATTTGCTGTTGGGCATCCCAGCAGAACGATTCCCAGATCCGTCGCCGTCCCTGGAAGCTACGCTGGCGGAGCGTAGGGCGCGGCTGGGACGTAATCTGAGCATCTCATATCGGAAACCGCTCAAGATCGTGCGCGGGCTGGCCCAGTATCTGTACGACGACAGGGGTCGCGCGTACCTGGACGGCATCAACAATGTCGCACATGTGGGTCACTGCCACCCCTACGTGGTGGCGGCCGGCCAACGCCAGATGGCCGTCCTCAATACCAATACGCGCTATCTCCATGACGCCATCGTGGAATATGCCCGGCGCCTGGCAGCTACGTTGCCGGAGGAGCTGAGCGTTTTCTTTTTTGTCAATTCGGGCAGTGAGGCCAACGACCTGGCACTGCGGCTTGCCCGCACCGCGACTGGACGCCAGGATGTCATCACCCTTGACGTGGCCTATCACGGCCACACCCAGGCGCTCATCGAGGTGAGCCCTTATAAGCACGACGGCCCAGGCGGCAAGGGGCGCCCACCTCATGTGCAGAAGGTCATCATGCCTGACCCCTACCGCGGTCCCTACACCGGATACACCATCGAGAGTGGCCGGCGCTATGCTGCTCATGTACAGCAGGCCATCGAGCAGGTGATCGCACAAGGACGCAATGTAGCGGCATTTATCTGCGAATCTCTAATGGGCTGCGGTGGGCAGATTGTCTTCCCGGACGGTTACATGGACGCGGCGTTCCGCCATGTGCGCGCTGCCGGCGGTCTCTGCATTGCCGACGAAGTACAGGTAGGCTTTGGCCGTGCCGGCACCCATTTCTGGGGATTCGAGACGCAGGGTGTGGTACCCGATATCGTAACCATGGGCAAGCCAGCCGGCAATGGCCATCCCCTCGCTGTCGTGGCGACGACACCCGCGATCGCTGACAGGTTCGCCAACGGCATGGAATATTTCAACACCTTTGGCGGCAACCCAGTGTCATGTGCGATCGGGTTGGCCGTGCTGGATGTCATAGAGCAGGAGCACCTGCAGGAAAACGCGCGTACGGTGGGTACGTATCTGTTGAAAGGGCTGCGCGAGCTCGCAAACCGGTATCCGCTCATTGGCGATGTCCGCGGCCTTGGCCTGTATATTGGCGCTGAGCTGGTCCTGGACCAGGAGACCATGGAGCCGGCCGGCGATCACGCCTCCTACGTGGCCAACCGTCTGCGTGACCACGGCGTGCTGCTCAGCACCGACGGGCCGTTTCACAACGTGCTCAAAATCAAACCGCCCATCATCTTCAGCAGAGCAGACGCCGATCACATGCTGTGGGCGCTGAATGAGGTCATGCAAGATACGGCCTTGTCCACATAGAGGTTACGGCACGCCTTCGTTGCCCAAGGTGTCTGAGAGAAGAAGTGCGTCGGGACAGGGCGCGCGTACCAAAGCCTACGGTTCGGGACGCGTAGACTGTGCCAAAGTGGGTCAGGACCAGACGACTTGTACATTGCCGGCAGGAGAGACGACTCAAAGGAGATTCCTACCATGACGACTGGCCAGAGGGATAACATGACATTGGTTTGGCGCGGCTTGCTCCTGGCGGTTGGCCTGCTCGTGCTTGCAGCTTGCCGTGCCGTTGTGGCGCCTGCGGCGCCAGCCGCGGAAGTACCCGAGCCGGCAAGTACAAGCGATGAGCAACCCGCCGTCACCGTGGAGACAGGGCAGGGAGGCGCTGATGTGATCGCTGTCACGGTCAACGGCGCACCCGGTGCGTACAGTTTCGCCGTTGAAGTTGCCAGCCCTGATACGGGCTGTGAGAACTATGCAGATTGGTGGGAGGTCGTCGACATAGAGGGAAATCTGCTCTATCGACGTATCTTGACCCACAGCCATGTAGGCGAGCAACCCTTTACCCGCTCAGGTGGACCTGTTGACATCGCCACGGACACAGTTGTCTGGGTGCGTGCGCACATGGCCCCCGGTGGCTATGGCGGGGCAGCGATGCGGGGCAGCGCACAGGATGGCTTTGTCCCTGCGCAGCCGCCGCCGGATTTCGCCGCTGGCCTGGCCGGCGCAGCCCCCCAACCCACGGGTTGTGCCTTCTGATGGTTGACTCCCCTACCCCTAGAGTGCGAATTGGCACCACGACCGCTCTCGGCTATACTATCGCGGTTGAGATGAATCTCCTCTAATATCTAAATGGCTCATGCCATTCCTTGATGGTGTACGCTCTGCCACCGACAGGAGTCTTCCGTGGAACGGACGATGGTGCGCCTTCCAGACCTTAGACCACTGCTAGGATGGATAGCTGCAGCAGCCGCGACCACTCTCATCATTGCACTCGTCTTGCTGCCGCCCGAACAGATTCTGGGCAACGTGATCAAAGTAATCTTTTTGCACGGCGCGCTGGTGCGCGTTGGGCTGCTCCTGCTTGGCGCGGCTGGCCTCCTGGGAGCACTGGCCTTGATCACTCGCCGCGATGGTCTCTGTGGCTGGACGCTGGCAAGCCTGGAAGCTGGAATCGTCATCTGGCTGGCTTATATCATAGCCAGCATGGTATCCACACGTATGAGCTGGGGCGAGTGGATTGCGTGGGAAGAGCCGCGGGTGCGCGCCAGCTTCCACGTCCTCTGGTTCACCGTTGCTTGCCTGGGCCTGGCCTTATGGGTAGGCCACCGAACCTTCACGGCGGCCGTCACGATCCTGGCCGCAATTGTGGCCTGGGTCCTCGTGAGGGGCGCCATCTTGCTGCGCCACCCGTTCGACCCCATTGGCACCTCAAGCTCAAACACTTACCTGACCCTGTATTGGGTGATGGTCGTTGCACTGCTCGTGCTGGCCGCTATCCTCGTTCGCTGGCTCCACGAGCGCTTCCC
>JACFMY010000108.1:0-6911 GCA_019455155.1 Caldilineaceae bacterium | reverse complement strand
ATCCGCTGCAACACATTCTTGACCTGGCGCTCTATGCAAACCGTCCCCGCCCCAACTGAAGCCCGCGCCGCCTGATCACTAATCTAGCGGGTGGCAAGGCCCAGACCGGCTCGCCAATGTGCTTACTCTCACCGCCGGCGCCGCGAGAGCAACAGCCATACCAGCACGCCTGTGACAAAGGGCCACACCCAGACCAGGTCACCCGGTCCGCCAAGCCCTGTACGCGCTTCCGTGCACGTAATACGAATCAAACGATAGCCGGACGTAGCACCGAGAAGGTCAGCATCCGGCATGTGCCACGCATCGATGCCCGCCATGCGTGCGGCAAAGCCACTATTGTGGAGCACCTGGCGCAGAGGAGGAATGCGTTCGGCCTCGGACAGCCCACTTGCATCTTCGGCTAGCCCGCGATACCAGCCGTTGGGCAACCAGATCTCCACCTCCGGATTTGCCAGCACATTGCGATACCAATCGGCTGCTTGTCCGAAACCGGCGACACAGTAGACCTTGCCATCGATAACCGCATAGTTTACCGGCGTGCGGCGGACGAGACCGCTCCTGCGGCCCGTATGAACCAGCACCATAATACAACCGGCGAGCTCAGGCCGGTTCCCCATGGGCCCAAGGCCCAGCCGCCAGTGGAAGACCATATATTTGTTCAGTAGCTTGAACGCCTGGCGCAACCATTCGGGCGCCTGTGCCTTCTCTTCGGTCACGGTACTCTCCCTTAGGCTCCTCGGCGAATCGCCAATAACTTCACACGGTTTTGTGCTCTGCTTCACATCCGCAGCGGCGGGCAGCTGTCATACTGCGACCAGGTACTAGCACTATCCCTGACCGTCCATCCCAGTTCTTCAGAGGAGTACACCATGTTAACCACACCCCTGATTGTTCTGCTCCTGATTGCGCTGTTGTTGACGCATTTCCTGCCGATCCCTGCGGAGATTCCTGTTCGCGAGCGCGTAGTACGCCGCGAGCGGGAGAAATAAGGTCGTGCTCGACACTGGCGGCTCGATACTGCCGGCTCGATACTGCCGGCTCGATACTGCCGGCTCGATAGTAGCGGCCAGATCAACCGTCCGCGCCATGCTTGGGGCGGACAGCTTTTCCAGGACCATAGACCGGTTCGAAGCTTAGCGAAGCAACGGCCACAGTTTGCCAGCTCATGGGGCAATTGGGTTGCCGAACAACCGGACAATGTCCGCCAACGACGTCGCGGTAACCGTGGGCTCTACATCCCAAGGGTCGAAGATCGCTGTGGGATCACGCTGCAGCCAGACCGCGCGCATGCCCGTCGCCTGCGCGCCAATGATATCAAAGGGATTGCTGGAAATGAGCCAGGTCTCACTGCCACCAGTGCGCGCCGCGCGGTGAAAATATGCGTACGCTGCCGGATTGGGTTTGTAGGTGCGGACATCGTAGAGGCTCACGACTCCCTCGAAATAATGCCGGATGCCGGCGCTTTGCAGCAAAACCTCAAGGTCGTCAGGTTGTCCATTCGAAAAAGCAAACAGATGTACAGGCAGGCTGGCCAGGAGGGCCAGGCCCGGCGCCACATCCGGGTACGCGGGCAGAGCGCGATAGAAGGCCAGCAGCCGTTCCTGTTCCGCGCCGGATAGGGCAACGTTGAAGCGCTTACAGGTGTAGAGCAAGGACTGTGCGGTGCAAACCGAAAAATCGACGTAGTCCTGCATCAGCGCCCGCCGGAACGAATACTCCAGCTGCTTCTCGCGCCACTGCTTGGCAAAGATGGGCGCGTTGTCTCCCACCAACGTACGCAGACCATCGGTCACCCCCGCCGTGTCGATCAGCGTACCGTACACATCAAATGCCAGGAATCGAGCCATGGTTACCCTTCATATGTGAGGCTGCCCACCAGCTGCCGGTGGCGCCTGTTTGATGATCGTACCCCTCCATTGTACCAACTCGTCCCCCGGAACAGGATACACAGTCACTACCAATATGGACGTGGTCGCTGCCTACATCGATGGCACGTCTGGGCGCTGTTAGGCCAAGTGGCCCGGCATTGGTTTCGTTGCCTATTCGAAAAACGCGCACCACGTCTTTTGCGGGCCTGACTCCGGCAGCGCGACAATAGCCCGAATGAGCACCGAAACGCTTCCGCAACGTATTCATTACGTCTATTGGTTTCAAGCTTTTAACGCTGTTTCCTGGCAGATCTGCCTTGGGAGCCCTCTAATCCTCTTCGCACGCGAGCTCGGAGCGCCCGCGGTCGTGTTGGGGCTGCTCGCCGGGCTGGCGCCGCTCACGTCCATCTTGCAGCTTTTCATGGCGCCCCACGCGGAACGTATCGGCTATCGACGACTGATGCTCAGCGGTTGGTCCGCGCGCGTGGTCACCCTGCTCTTTCTGGCTGCGCTGCCCTTGACGGCCGGCTATTTGCCCGCGCCGGCCATTATCGGCCTGCTCATCGCTATCTTGTTCGTCTTCACAACCCTGAGAGGTGTGGCGACCTGCGCCTGGCTGCCCTGGATCACAGCCATCGTGCCCCGTTCCCTGCGCGGCGCCTACCTAAGCCGTGACCGCATGTTTATCAGTCTGGCCACGGTTGCAGCGCTGGCCGTTGCGGGAACGTTTCTGACCGACGCAGATAATATGCGAGCCTACGCGGTGGTTTTTGGGCTGAGTTTCGCCGGCGGCGCTGCCAGCCTCTATTTTCTAAACCGCATTCCGGAACCAGCACGGGCGGCCCCGGCTGCCGCACAAATCCAGCCCTCCCGCTGGCGCGATCTCCTGCACGATGAGCCATTTGTTCACCTGCTTGTCTTCAGCGTGGTCGTCCAAGTTGTGGTGCTCTCCACGGGGACCTTTGTCACTATCTTTGTACGCGAAGAAGTGCACTTGCAAGATGGCCCCATCCTGTGGCTTACCTCGGGTGCGTCCCTGGTAGGCATGCTGGCTCTGCATCTGTTGCGCAGCCGCGTAGACCGGCTTGGCAGCCGCCCTTTTTTGGGGGTGGCCTTCTTATGGTGGGCCGTCTACCTGTTAGCCTGGTTCTTTCTGGCGGCACACCTGGTGAGCGGCGCGCAGGTTATTGCACCGCTGTTGATGTTAGGGGCCGGCTTCTTTACCTCTATGTATGAGCTGGCGCTCACACGGCTGCTTATGAACACGGCCGGTGACCGGCCAGCCACTACCCAATACTTTGCGCTGCAGTCGGTGGTTGTCAGTATCTTGGCTGGCCTTGCTCCCATGCTGTGGGGTTGGCTGCTAGATTATCTCCGGACAGTACATATCCTTGCCGGCGCTATCACGCTGAACGGGTATGCGCTCTTCTTTGGTCTGCAATGGGTGCTGTTGGGATTGGTGTTTCTGGCATTGATGCAGGTGAGGGAGGGCAGTGCTACATCGACGAGCGCCCTGCTTTATCGTGCCCTCATCAGCAGGCCGGGACAGCTTATGGCGGTGCCCGTGCGACGCCGTGTGCGCGTGCGGCGCAGACGACGGTAGGCAGCCAATGTAGGCCGGTCCATTTTCCTCACGGCGGCGACCAATGACCGCGGCAGCTACTTTCTCACCTGTAACTCGCTCAGCCGAACCTTGTGCTGCATGACGATCCCGTTGTCTACCGCACGAATTTCCAGGGTAAGCTCGGGATCTGCCTCTGTCCAGTTTATGTGTATCAGGCCATAGTTGTCTTCAGCGTAATAGGTACCCACGCGATTCTTGTCGGGCGCTACCCATTGCCAATTCTCAGTCAGTCCGCTCGAGTTTACCTCCCACAACGGATACGGCACGTCCTGTGCGAGCCTGGAGAACTGCGCCCGGTGTGTATCTCCTGTAATGAAGATCACGCCGTTGGCGCGTGTGCGCTCCATGAGCGCGAGGAAACGATCCCGCTCGTCGGGGAAATTGGCCCAGGTTTCCCAGCCTGTGCCGTCCTGGAGAAAGGGTATACTGGTGGCGACGATGCGAAACTGCGCGGGCTGGCGCAGCTGATCCTCCAGCCAACGCCACTGATCTTCGCCCAGCAGCCGCGCGTTTGGACCGGTTGTGGCGGTGTACGGCCCGGCATACACTTTCTTTCGTTCGTCATATTCGGCGGCGCTAACGCGGTG
This sequence comes from Caldilineaceae bacterium, assembly GCA_019455155.1. Taxonomy (GTDB): domain Bacteria; phylum Chloroflexota; class Anaerolineae; order Caldilineales; family Caldilineaceae; genus JACFMY01. Next base: position 2,832 of record JACFMY010000108.1, on the reverse strand, counting down.
GATAGGCGATCGATCCCAACGGGTATCCAGCAGAATCACCTGGACACGCTGGCCAGCCGGACCATAGGTATAGGCTGTATAGATGCCTCCCTCACGAAGGCGACGCTCACTCGCTGCCGGTTCGCCAAAGAAGTCGAGAAAGATCTGCTTCGAAGCTACCTTGATGGGATTCTCCGCGCCAATGTCGTTGGCGCCATAGTCGTGATCGTCCCACGTCGCTATGACCTCCGTGCTGGCCCGCAGGCGCTGGTATCCTTCCTTCTGGCCCAGCTGCAGGTACTTGGCGCGCAACACATCTGGATCGACTGTGTCACCATAGATATTGTCGCCCAGGAACACAAACAGGTCGGGGCGGCTCGCCAATACAGCCTCCCAAATAGGCTGAGGCTGGCTCTGGTTGGCGCAGGAGCCGAACGCAATGGTGTCGACGGGTTGGTGGCTTTGCGGCGGTGCCGGGAGTAGGGCGCACGCGGCCAGCCAAACCAGGACTAGGATAAGGACAAACGCGCGGAAGAAACTATGAATCATGAGGCAGGGAGGCCAATGTTGTCTGGGACTTCATCGGAACGGCGCGCTGACGCATGGACGCTCGCGTGTGACTCATTTCATATTCAGAGACAGCATCGCAGGAACGATTCCAAGCTACACCCAAGCTGATAGAGCGTAGCTGATTCATTATACAGCAGGGGGACATCGAAGGAGGGATAAAGAAACGGCAGCGCCAAGGCGCCTGCATGCCTTGACGCCGCCGCTTTGATGCAGGAGTTAAGCCGCGGCGGGATCGTTCTCCATGGCGCCCATGATATTGCCTTCGGTATCCTTGAAGTAGAAGAGCCAACCGACGCCAGGCACGGCCTGCTTGGGCAACGCGATGGTGCCTCCGGCCTTTTCGACAGCGGCAATGGCCTTATCTACAGAGGGCACGTCGACGGTGCAGACGGATGCATTGACTGACGCGCCGGCCGCCGGGGGTGGTCCCATGCGCTGCGTAAGGCCACCATCGATGCCGGGCGTACCTTGTTCGCCGGTCGTGATGAGCCAGTACTCTTGGGGACCGTCCCACTTCTGGAAGCTCCAACCAAATGCCTGGGTGTAAAAGTCGACTGCGCGCTGCGGATTGTCAGCGTGAATCTCAAAGTGAACAACACGTGGCATATTTAATTTCCTCCTCCCCATTTCTGAATAGGTTGATATTGCGAAAAATCCGAGATGAATGTCCCTGGCTGGGTGGTCACACAACGCGAGTTCTGAGGGGGCGAGTTCTGAGGGGCGCAATGAACGACATCGGGGCGTACACCGTCAGAATACCAGAACATGTGTTCGCTGTCAAGGCAATCCCCCAAAACTGGTTTGGCCGGGTTCGCGTTATGGAACGTGCGAATTGCGCAACAAACCGTAGGGGCAGAAAATTTTCTGCCCCTACCAGATTCAACCCTAGAAGGGGGCGGCACCTGTGGGGGTCGTCTCTTGCGTGATTTCTGCAGGTACCCTATAGTAAGCTGATAGATCGACATGACAGATGGTTCATGCTCTATGCGCTGCACAGATCCAATTGCTATGCTTTGTTAGGGTACATGGCAATTCGAATCCGGGAAAGGAGATGCGCACATGGCTCAATACCTGATCACCTACCTGGGCGGCGGTCAGCCATCTAGTCCAGAAGAAGGTCAGCAGCATTTTGCGAAATATCGAGCGTGGTTGTCTTCCTTGGGCGACTCAGCAGTCAGTCCAGCTAATCCGCTCAAGAATACGAGTACAGTAAATCCTGACGGCAGTGTCACCGTTGGGAGCACAACGTCTATGTCTGGTTACACTATCATTGAAGCTCATTCCATGGAGGCGGCGCTGGAGATTGCAAAAGCGTGCCCGTTTCTTGAGATTGGCGGTTCACTTGAAGTGTCAGAGTTGGTAGAGATGCCAGGCTAGAGACAAGCATCCCCAATGTGCTTTGCATAAATGCCCAGTTGCCCTGTTTTCGCATCAGCGGCAATTGGGCCTGTTTTTTGCAGCCCGCGCTCCCCGTTCGGCTCAGCATGCCTGTGGAAATGCGCGCGGTTGGTTCAAAAAGGAGGAAACTTGCGAAAGAACGGCTTGCAGGTTCTGCTTCCCTACATGCGTTCATACCGGCGCGCGCTGCTGATCGGTACGCTGTACGCCCTGATCGGCGCCGGGGCCAGTGCCTTCAGCCCCACCTGGCTGGGTTGGGCCGTGGATGCGCTCACCAGCGGCGCGCGGCCTGCCACGCTAGCCATCTACGCGCTCGGCCTCGTCGTGCTCGCCAGCACATTGGCGCTGTTCCGCTATCTGCTGCGCATGTTGACTGGCAACATCGCTGCCGGTATCACCTATCGCATGAGCCAGGATCTCTTCCACCGCCTGTTGCTCTTTGATCGCGAGACCCGGCAACAATATGGCACCGGTGACCTCCTGTCCCGCAGCACCAGCGATTTCATCTATATCTGGCGCTTCTACAGCGCCGGATTTCAAATGTTCATGCACGCCTTCTTTTTGTTAGTGATCGGCTGCGGGTTGATGGCCATGACCAGTCCTATGCTGGCCATTATGGTGGTCACCATGCTCCTTGCCAGTATTGCCCTGCAGGTGCTCTTGGGCCGGTTTCTGGAACGATCCTTCGTGCAGGTACAACAGGAAATCGCCAAGCTCTCTGCCTTTGCCCAGGAACATTTGAACGCGGCCCGCATGTTGACCGCCTACGTACAGGAAGCCGCAGTGGGCGAAGCCTTCCGCAAACAGAACCAGAGTTATGTACGCCAGAATCTCAAGTTCGTGCTCCAATCTGGCGCCATCTCCCCCCTGCCCAGTCTCGTGGTC
>JACFMY010000748.1 GCA_019455155.1 Caldilineaceae bacterium | reverse complement strand
AGGGCGGCGAGGTTTTCCGCAGCGGCTGTTGCTACCAGCGGGGTCAGGGCAAGATCTTCTACTTCCGGCCCGGCCACGAGACATATCCTACCTACTATCAGGCCGAGGTCCTCAAGGTTATCAATAATGCAGTGGGGTGGGCAGCGCCGGTCGAGCGGCCTCAGGTGACCTTTGGCAATCGCGCGGAGCCGTTGGAGCCGCTGCCAACCCTGGCCTGATTGCCCTGTATTTTGGATAGAGCGCCGCATAAGGTTTGCCGGACGATCCTCCGCGCGGTGTGGCGTTCGCCGGTAATAGACCTGTAACGCTTTTGTAATTTCTTGACCCAGATTCCGCGCTACGATTGGCCTATCGGCTTGTATCGTACCACAGAGGGAGATGTGTCATGGATCGAAGCGTTACAGGTTTTTTGTTGGTGGCGATCGTCGCGCTTGTCATCGCTGGGTGCACGGCGGCCGTGCCCCTACGGTCAGCGCAGGTGCCGGCCGTGTCCCAACAAGCGATTCGCCTGCCTACGCCTACGCCCGACCCGCGCCTTGCACAAAACGCTGAGCCTCAGGCCGTTGCTGAGGCCGAGCCAGCGATCGCGCCTGAGTTGGCCGCGTTGCTCGCCAAGTATCCGAAACGCGGCTCCGTCCCTGAGCTTACTAATGAAATCTGGTTCAATTCGGAGCCGCTGAAGCTGGCTGACCTGCGCGGCAAAGTTGTCATGGTGGAGTTCTGGACCTATGGCTGTATCAATTGCCAACATGTGCACCCGGCTCTGCAGCAATGGCATACAGAGTATGCGGATGATGGCCTGGTCATCATCGGCGTCCACACGCCGGAGTTTGCCTACGAGGCAGATCTGGACAATGTCCAGGCAGCCATTGAGCGCATGGGCGTAGCTTGGCCGGTCGCGATTGACAACGACAAGGTGACCTGGCGCGCCTACGCCAATCATTACTGGCCGGCCATGTATCTGATCGATAAAGAGGGCCAACTCCGCTATCTCAAGATTGGCGAGGGGCAGTATGACCTCACGGAGCGCATGATCCAGGCCTTGCTGGCTGAACCTGCTTAATATCTGCTGCTACCACGGTTGGTTGATTGCAGAGTGCGCATCCGCGTCGACACCCAACTTACTTGCTCACACTGTGTGGCCGAGCGTCCACAGCTGGCGAGGAAAGGTGGGTGTAGGCGAGGATGCGCATTCCGCGTCGTTGGCCAGAAGCTTTCATGAGCCGCGGTCGACGTGGCTGCGCGCCGCGAGCTTGTATGCGTTTGCTGGATGTGACTCTCAACCTGCTGGGGCCGGCGGGTCTGGCTCTGGATGGTCGAATTCGATGTTCAGATAGCGTTCGATCAGGCGAGTACGCCATGTAAAGCGCAAACCCAAGACCCAAATGAGGACGATGAAGCCTATCACCAGATAGTCGGCGGGCTGCCGCAACGGATCCAGGCCGAAGAAGCGATCCAACAGCGGTATATAGGGACTCGCCATCAGAATGAGAAAGAGGGCGAGGGCTGTCAGCGTCGGACGCCAGTCACGCGTGAGCCGGTCACCGCCTACCCAGAACTCGGCCGGCGGCTCGGCGAAGATAATCAGCAGCAACCCGAGGCAGATGCTGGTATAGGTTAGCGCTGACTGGGTGTATGGCCAATCCTCTGTGGATACCATGAAGAAGAGATAGACCGCAACGCTGGCAGCCGTGATCCAGATGACCGCTGGTAACACGAAGTGAACGAGCCGGCGGATCAAACCGGTGTGGGGCACCCGCCCCGGCCGCGCCCACAAGGTCAGCGCAAAGGCCGGCAGCGACACACTAAGCAGCGATACGACGGAGCTCTG
>JACFMY010000107.1 GCA_019455155.1 Caldilineaceae bacterium | reverse complement strand
TGCCATATTGACCATATGTCGCAAATGAGATCGATGTATACTATGTTATCTCATAAAACAAAGCCAGCATAGCAGCAGGCCAGCCGGCCGTCAACTGGAGGATATCGCCATGTATGAAGCTCGCTTCGTTCCCCACAGTGCGTTCCAGGAATATCCCGAAGGGGTAATGCGCGAACGCGCGGCGGCATTTTATGCTGAGATTCGCCGGCGACGTACCGTGCGTGACTTCTCAGATCGACCTGTGTCCCGGGACATCATCGAAACCTGCCTACTGGCCGCCGGCACTGCACCCAATGGCGCCAATCTCCAGCCGTGGCACTTTGTGGTAGTGAGCGACCCGGCTGTAAAACAACGTATCCGTGCCGCGGCCGAGCTCGAGGAGCGTGAGTTCTACCACCACCGTGCGCCCCAGGAGTGGCTCGATGCGCTGGGGCCATTGGGCACCGACGAACACAAGCCGTTCCTGGAGACTGCGCCTTACCTGATCGCGATCTTTGCCCAATCTTATGGCTTCTTGCCCGACGGCCGCAAGGTCAAACACTACTACGTAAGCGAGTCGGTGGGCATTGCCACTGGCTTTCTCATTGCCGCACTTCACCATGCCGGCCTCGCTACGTTGACCCACACCCCTAGCCCCATGGGTTTCCTCAACGAGATCCTGGGCCGGCCTGAAAACGAACGGCCCTATCTGCTGCTGGTCGTCGGTTACCCTGCCGAGAACGTACAGGTGCCGGCCATTACCAAAAAGCCGCTGGCAGAGATCGCCACATTTGTCGATTGAAGTCCCACACTGGACGTGCCCCACACGGAGTGAACCATGAATATGCGGAAAGTAAGCTGGCAGGATCGCCTCCGCTATAAGTTCGACAACACGTTGTCTGGCGGCTCGGCCGCCGTCATCGTCTGGCTGGCCGCGTTGTCGGCCGCCGTGATCTTGACGATTTCGTTCCTCGTCTGGCTGGGGCAGATCGGGCCGTCCGACGAAGAACCCATGACCCTGAGCGAGGCGATCTGGGCCAGCCTCATGCGAACGTTGGATCCGGGCACCATGGGGGGTGACACGGGTTGGCGTTTCCGCTTTGCCATGTTGGCCGTGACCCTTGGCGGCATCTTTGTAATCAGCACCTTCATCGGCGTGATCACCAACAGCATCGACAACAAGCTTGACGAGCTGCGCAAAGGGCGCTCGCGCGTCGTCGAATCCGGTCACCTTGTGCTCCTGAACTGGTCAGAACATATCTTTACCGTCCTTCACGAGCTAAAGCTCGCGGCCGGCGCGCGGCCAGACTGTGTGGTCATCTTAGGTAACAAAGACAAGGTCGAGATGGAGGACTCGATCCGGGAGCGCCTGGGCGCTGGCGGTCGCACGCGGATCGTCTGTCGCAGCGGCGACGCCATCGAACACACAGATCTGGATATTGTGAGCCTGGACTCCGCCCGCGCGATCATTGTCTTGTCGCCTGACCTGGCAGATGGCGACCGTGATGCCCAGGTGCTCAAAACGCTCTTGGCCATTGTCAACAATCCGCTGCGCCGGCATGGCTCGTATCACATTGTTGCCGAGCTGCGTGACCCGCGCCATGTGGACGTCGCGCGCCTCATCAGCCATGATGAGGTCACCTTTGTTGTGGCCGGGGATCTCGTGGCGCGCATCATTGCCCAGACAAGCCGCCAGGCGGGGTTGGCGGCTGTGTATACCGAGTTGTTGTCATATGAAGGCAGCGAGATCTATCTCACCGACCAGCCAGAGCTGGCCGGCAAGACCTTCTCCGACGCGCTCTTTGCCTTTGCCGGCGCCACTGTAATCGGAGTGGCTGCCCACAATGGCCGGCCACGCCTGAACCCGCCCCTGGACACAGTGATCGGCCAGCACGATCGCCTGGTCGTCATTGCGCCGGAACCTGAAAGTCTGCGCGCAGACCTCACGACGCCGTCTTTCGATGAGGCAGCCATTGTTGTGCAACCGGTGACCGCGCCGGCGCCTGACCGTACCTTGGTGTTGGGGTGGAACTGGCGCGTGCCCAGCATCCTTGAACAGCTCGATGCCTATGTTACGCCGGGATCTGAAGTCGTGGTTGTGGCTGACATCGAAGCAGCGGGCGCGGCCGTCGCGCTCCTGGCAGCCCGCTTGCAGCGCTTCGTCCCTCGCTTCCAGTTCGGCAATACAACGGATCGCCGCTTGCTCGACGAGCTCCAGGTCGAAAGCTACCAACATGTCGTATTGATGTGTTACGACAATGTCCCACCCCAGGAGGCCGATGCCCGCACGATGGTAACGTTGCTGCACCTGCGCGACATCGCCAGCCGCTGCGGCCATGCCTTTTCCATTGTGAGCGAGATGCTGGATGTGCGGAATCGACGCCTGGTTGAGATTGCCCAGCCGGACGATTTCATTGTCAGTGACCAACTGGTGAGCCTGGTTCTGGCGCAGCTCGCTGAAGTCAAAGAACTAAACGATGTGTTTGCTGAGCTCTTCGATGCGCAAGGCGTGGAGATCTATATCAAGCCCGCAGGAGAATATGTGCGCCTGGGAGTGCCTGTATCCTTCTACACCGTGGTCGAAGCGGCCCGACGCCGGGGGGAAACGGCAATTGGTTTCCGGCGGATCGAAGGTGAAGCGTACGCCAGGAACAACCAGGGAATCGTGCTCAACCCCCACAAAAGCGCTACCCTTACCTTTGGCGAGCGCGACCGGATCATCGTGGTGGCCGAGGACTAACGACCGCGCCCTGACCTTGGCAACAGAGCAGACTTCGCGGCACGACAAAGAGCGGAAGTGGATGTAGAGCTAAGCTCCCGCGTGCCTGACAAAGAACGCGTGCCTGACAAAGAAGTAGTCTGTATGCAGCTCGCTGTGACAGGCGTTGCAGACCATCTTCATCATGGCTCGGCCTGCGGGCCCATCGCCCAGCAGAGGACTCATGACGTCCGCTGAGTTGCGGACCTCCGATTTCTTGGCTCAGAGATTCCAGTAGAGCCGTTCGCTGACGTTGTGTGTCGTCTTGAGCTGCCCGATGCCGCTCATACGGCAGGTGACGCAGGTGGGCCCGCGGTAATCGCCCGGCTCCCAGGCGCCGGCCAGGAAACCAGCGGCTTCCTGGCCGGCATGGTGACCAGCCAGCGCATGTCAGCCTGTCACCGAGAAGCTCCACGTGTAGGGCTCAACCATGGGGGTGGTCTGCTCGACCGCAAAGACGGTGACTGTGTAGGTGCCGGCGCTGAAAGGCTGGTCCGGCGTAAACGTGAAGGTCGTGCCGCTTGTCTGCGCCACCGCGCCGGGCACAGCGGTGCCGTCTTCGTCGACCACCGTGATCACGCGGGACAGATCGTTGCCGACAGGTGTGACCTGGATGCTAAAGACGACTGCCAGCGCCTCCGGCGCGGGTCCGCTACCGCCGGGCGCCGGCTCCACCTGCGCAACCAACGGGTCGCGCCAGGCCTGGATGGCCCGGTGGTCGTCCGGCCCCTCAGCGCCCCAGTCGGTGGCCGTATCTTCGATGAGCATCGTCCCATCGGCGCCTTTGACGATGGAAACCTGCCGGTTACCGAAGCCGGAGATGGCTCCCCACTGCTCCACGCGTTCCCAATCGCCGCGCGTATACTTGTACTGGAGCTGAGTTCCTTCCGTCACCGTAGCCGACCATTCCCACAGATTGTCGCCCGCCGGGGTCATGGGCTGCAGGCCGGGGTTGTACGGGGCGCCAAAGACGGACGCGTCGTCCCCCGCAATGAACACCTCGGCGTCTGCGGGCGTTTCGGCCGGAACCAGCACGCGCCATGCCACGTCGACCAGGGCCAGCTCTGCGGTCAGGGTCAACGGCTTCGACGGTTCCGAAACATTGAAGGCGTTGTCCACCGACACCACTGTGTAGACATAGGTGTGGCCCGTGGTGACGGCGCTGTCCGTGTAGATGCTCGTCTCCTTGGGAATATCGGTACGCGCTACACAGCCCTCTTCGCCCGCGGTCAGGTCCGCGCGGCAGACGCGGAAGCCGTAGAGATCAGGCGCACGCGAGACGCGGATACCGATAACCACCTGGCTGCCGGAGCGGAAGACTTCGTCCAGGCGGAACGGTGGCTTGGGCGCCTCCGTGTCAGGATTGGCAAAGACCGTGAGCTTGCCCTCGCTATCGCTTTCTATCCACTCACGACCGCCCGTAACGCTTGCCCGCCACTTGAAAACGTATTCGCCTGCCGCTTCCGGCAACATGCGGGCCACGTAGACGTCTGCACCCCCCTGGTTGTCCGTGTCGTACGTGCCATCTACCCAGGTGAAATCTGCAGTACCGGCCGGCGCCCAGCCTACCTGTGCCAGGACCCCTGGCGCCTGGCCGGGCTCGTCGGTAAGCCCCGAGATGGAGATTACGCCGCGCGTCTCCGGGCTGGGCTCAACTGCACTCACTGTATGCTGCATGACCGCCGGATCGCCCACTGTGACACTGCCGATCGCGACATGGGGGGTGGCGCTGCGCGTCGCGCCGGCCTCGCTCTCTAGCCCATCGTAGCCAATGGCCGCCACGCGATAGTAGTAGGTCACGCCATTGGCCAGCCCCTCGTCTACGAATTCGGTAAAGGTATCGGTGCCGCCGATGATGGCGACCCGTTGGTAGCCGCCGTCGACCAGAGAGCGGTAGATGGCGAAGCGCGCCGCGGTGTCGTCGCCCTGGATCTGCAGCGTAACCTGGCCATTGCCCTCCTCCACCTCAAAGGGCGGCGTAGAGGGTTGGAAGGGATTGTAGCCAGCGCCCGTCACCCAGATCTGGAAACCAAACGCCGGCACAGTGTAGGTGAGCATGCCCGCGCCATCGACTTGGGTCTCGGCGCTGCCCAAGGGATCGGTCAGAACGGTTTTGTAGGGGAGATAGCCGCTCAGGTCGAGCTCGATCTGTTGTCCAGCCGCGCTGCGGTTGACGGCGATAATTGCCGCGCCGTTCTCGTCTTTGCGGCCGAATACATAGAGGCCGGCGTCATCTACCAACAGCGTATCCCACGAACCGGTGCGCAGGAACGAATATTGGCTGCGCAGCTGCCCCAAGCGCTGGAAGTGAGCCAGAAGATCTGCGTCCTGTTGGCGCCAGGCAGGCAGGCTGTCGTAGCCTGCGGCGTCGGCCCAGGGATAAGGCTGGCGATTGTAGGGATCGTCCCGGGGAATATCGCTGCCAAAGCCCACCAGACCAGCTTCGTCGCCATAATAGACGGTGGGCGCACCGGGCAACGTAAACTGGAGGACAGCGGCCAGCGCCAACCGGGCACGGCCGTCTGCAAAGCCGTTGGCTGGCTCCTGCGCCGCGTAGTCGATGCCGTCGTGGTCTAGGACGCGCACGGCCCGGTTAACGTCGTGCGACGAGAGCAGATTCATTGCGGTGGCGAACGCGGCGGGCGGGTAATCTTCCTGCACCGCGCGCAGCGCGGCCTCGAACTCGCTGGCCGTCAGCGCAGGCACACCGCCGTCACCATCCTCAGTGAAGTCATAATCGCGGAGGAAGCCGAGCACGGCCAGCCGGAACCGGTAGTTCATGGTGCTGTCGAACTCGTCGCCCAACACCCGCAGCCGCGCGTCTCGCTCGGACCAGGTTTCGGAGATGAGCAGCGCCTCGGGATTGGCGTCTCTGGCCGCGGTGCGGAACAACTCGAAGAATTGGGGATTGACCAGAACTACGTCCGGGACGACGTCGATACGCCAGCCATCGATGCCAGGGGTCTGCAGCCACTGTACCGCGATGCCTTCCTCCCCCAGCCAGTTGTCGATGACTTCCTCGTTGCCCGTGTTGAGCTGGGGTAAGGTACTGACACCCGCCCACCCCCGATAGTTCACACCACCAGCACACTCTCCTGAGCCCGCCGGCCGCGCGGGGTCGAAGAAATACCAGTCACGATACGGGCTCTCCTCGCTCTCGCACGCGCCCACCGTGCTCTGGGTGCCGTACTTGTCGAAAAACGGGCTGTCACTCGAAGAATGGTTGGGTACACCGTCCAGGATCAGGTGCATGCCACGCTTGTGAACTTCGGCCGCAAATGCGCGGAACAGCTCATTGGTCGCGGCAAAATCGCCCGCCACGCCCAGGTTTTCATCTACCTGGCGATAGTCGCGGCCGTCGTAGCGGTGGTTGGACGGCGAGTCGAAGATGGGGTTGAAGTAAATGGTGGTGACGCCCAATTCCTGCAGATAGTCAAGCTTTTCCAGAACACCCTGAATGTCGCCGCCGTAGAAGGTGCAGTTGTAGGTGCCCGCCCACTCCGGGTTGCGGCCGGGGTCCGCTGGCTCTGGGTCAGGCACGATGGTGTTCCAGGGCGTCACCGGACGGGCGTGCCCACCGCACTCCTCTGGATAAAACCAATCGTCCGCGGTCGGGTCGTTGTCCGCATCGCCGTTCCGGAACCGGTCAGGAAAGATCTGGTAGATAACGGCATTCTTTGCCCAATCCGGCGCATCGAAGCCCGGCATATAGGTGTAGATATCCCACCCCTGGTCCGGAGCCGGTATGGCATCGTAGGCCTGTCCCGTACCTCCGTCACGGCGGCCATTGTCCGCATAGACGAGGCTGGCCGCTCCGTCGAAGAGCTGGAAGTGGTAGTTCCAGACCGCTGGCTGGTCGCCATTGTTGAACGTGGTTTCCCACCAGTCGTAGCGGCCATCGCTCGGTGCCTTTGTCATGGGGCGGGAAAAGCCGCTGCCGTCGGCCAGATTGCCTACGACCAGGCTGACCGCTTCCACATCATTTGCGGCCGTGCGCAGACGCAGGGTGACGTCCGTACCGAAGGGCTGGGCGCCGCCCGGGCGACGATATGCGTCGTTGCGGCTGTCATGGCGCACAGCCGCGCGCACGAACTGGCCGTCCCCTGGTGCTGCCGGGATTGCCGGCACCGGACCGCTGGGCGGGCTGATGGTCGCCCGAATCTCGCCCCGATTGCGGTCGTAGGTGAAGAGTACGTCGCCGCCTGCGTCGGGCACACTAAACGCAATGTTGGGACCATCTGGCACGCCGCCCCGGCCATAGTTCTCTGCCCAGGTACCGTTCACTGCGACCTTGAATTCGTAGTCGCCGCCGGGCAGTGTCGCTCGCAGGGTCCACACACCCGTGCCATCCTCGTCGGACCCTTGAACCGCCGCGTCAGCCGGCTGCCACGCCTCGCCACCCAGCACGGGCGCATAATCGCCCGGGAAAGAGACGGAAGCTGGCCCCTCAGCCGGCGGCCCCGCTGGCTCTTCTGTCACAGGCTCGCCCGTGGGCAGGTCCTCTGGATTGACCGGCTGCGTGAACACATCTGGGAAGCGTGAGACGATCCACGCCTCCCGGCTTGAGCGAAGATCCAGGAACTGATCCGGGCCCGGATCTTTTTCGTCCCCTTTGTGAATGATAAACCCCAGCTCCTGCGCGCCCGCACGGAGGGGCACTTCCCAGTAAAGGCCGAAATCATCGCTGCCTGCAGGCGCTAGTGGTTCGGCCCACAAGGTCTCTTGGGCCGCGTCCGCCCACACGTGCAGGCCCCAGCCATCGTAGGCGCCGTCGGGACGGTGATAGTGAATGGTGGCGCTGTCCTGGGCAACGCTGGTCATAGCGGCAGGCGCCTGCAGCGAAGTGACCAGAAAGATCGCCAGTAACAGACGAAAGACAGGGTGCGAATTGCGCATCAATAGCTCCTAAGTGTAAGCAATTTGGGAAAAACTCGGAGAAATAGCAGCCCTTTGCGTGGACTGTGATCAGAGCTTCGCGGCGGCAAATGACAAGCATGCGCCGGTTTCGGGTCGATTGTAGAACGACCGCGCAGACGCGTCAAGCGCTCCTGCCTCGCTTAACTGCTGCCTTAAGGAGTCTGTATGAGGGGCTGTCTCTCGCGTTTGTCTTTGGCCGTAGGGCCCTCTGACACCAGCGTGACGGGAGTCTGAAGCTCGCGCGCAACGATGGCCAGGAGCGTATTCGCATCCGCCACCGGTTGGAGCACCGGTGTGCAACGTTCTAGGTCACGCGTCAATCGGGCCTGATAGGCCAGATCCTGCCGCGTGGGAACGGGCGTAATACGGGAATGCGCCATGCCGTTGCAACGATAATGCTGGCAGATCTGAAGCGATGGCAGGGTAGCTAACCGGTCCATACAGGTGACCGCCAGGCCATCCAAAGGTCCCACAACCTCGCGTGCATATCTCAGCATCACCAGGTCCAGCCACCCCACTCGGAACTGTTGCTGCCACGGGCCAGCGGTGTTGCGCGCGTCGGGCAGCGCCGCCGCCAACATACGGTCCTCCGTAACAAAGGGGCCGGCGCCATGACGTGTGGCATAGCCGCGGGTAATACCCAACCGCGTTACCCCGCCGCCATAGCCCGTTTCGGACAGGAGACGGTCTGCGTTGGCCAGGGTCGTGGTGCTCCAGGTCGTGTACGGGTGAAAACCCGCCCACTCGTCCAGCAGCACCCCCTGCGCCCCTTCGAAAACAACCGTGCCTGGCCGGTGCAGGATCGCTGCCAATTCCCCGGCCGGCACGATCTGGGCACGCGCGGCAAAGCTGCCATAGACCTCCAGGAGCCAATCCAGCCACTCGCTGTCGTCGAGCATGTCGAGCTCTCCGGCTGCCTGGGGCACGTTGGCAAGGCGTGCTCGCAGCGTGGCAGCCTTGGCTTGATTGACGCCGCGCAAAAACCGAAGTTTGGCCAACAGGCGGTCTGGGTCAGCCAGATCGCCGGCACAGAGCACTGCGCCTCCATGCGCCAGCGCGTCAGCCATAGTCTCGCCAATACCCATGCCGCAGCTTCCATGGCGACCGGCGCCCCGCGCTAGCTCCTTCAGCCGGTTCACGGCCCGCTGAAAGGGTGTGATAACCAGCGCGCGGCTGTCAATCGTCGTGTGGCCGAACGCATCGGGAACCCCCAGGCTGCGCAGATGTTTCTCCTCTTCTACCATGGCCAGGGGGTCGAGTAACATGAAACGGGAGAGGTGGGTAGCTGCCCCGGCAAGCGTGCCCGCGCCAAATTGGGCGAACACATGCTCCTGGGGCGGGTCACCGGGCGTTACTACCCGGTGACCCGCCTGCGCGCCGCCGTTGTAGCGGATCACGGTATGCGCGCCATGGGCACGGGTCAGATAGTCCACGATCGAGCCTTTGCCCGCATCGCCAAAACCAAGATCGACGGTCAAGAACGCCTGCTGCATGGTAGAACTCCGCTGGTCCTTTTGACTGGGGAACAAACTTTGCGCGGCCCGTTTTACGGGGCAGGCAACAGGCCGGCATTGCCGCGCGCCCGCCTGGTTCGGGCTTCATCGATGGCGGTCGCCGCCGCAGCTGCGCCACCATCCGCATACCCGGCGTGGCGCAGGTCGTCGACCCCACGGGCGAGACTCTGCACGGCCCCCTCGTTCAGGCCGATGGCCAGCGCAATGGTCTCACATACGGCAGCCTCGTCGTCCAGCAACAGTACCCGCTCCCCCAACAGCGCCTGCCAGCGCGCCTGCACATCCGGGCTGCGGCCATGGGCCGTATTCGTGGGGATGATGTGAAAATAGTTGTAGCGCTGCTGGACTGCTGCGAGGATAGGCGCCAGCGGTACGTCCCGTTCCAGCGAGTCACCGATGTGCTGGAGGATGTGGTTGCGGCGCAGAACCGGATAGGGTTTCTCGTCGCCAATTGTGAACAGATATCCCTTACGATGGCGCAAGCTGAAACAGTCAATGGCTGTGTGGCGAGCCATGTAGTAAAGAGCCAGCTCGTAGCTTTCATGAACCTGGCCGCCACCGCCCCCTTCCAGGTAGATCTTGCCCAGGTCGTCGTCCATCTCCAGCCCCGATTCGAACTGGCCAATCTGCAACGGCGCCACGTCACAGTGGGCGTCGCCCACCGCGCCGAAGAGGATCTGAGGATGGGCCACATAGCCATGTTCGATGAGCACGCGCATCAGGCTGCCGAGCTTGGTCTGCAGCACGCGCGGGACCGTGCCCATGGACCCCGTCACATCGAAGAGAACGGCAATGGACAACGACTCCGGGTGCTGCTGGCTGTCCCGGCTCTCACGCACCGTGCCATAGGGGTTCATCTGCCCATGCACCTCGGCCCGGCCCGAGGCGCGCACCTGTTGATCGTACGTAAACGCGCTCTGGTTGGTCTGCCGGCGATAGCTCTGGCGCGCCTGATAGGCTGCGTCGCTCCACTGTGAATATCCCATAAAAATGCTCCTGTCTGGCTGGGCGGCAGTGCGGTGGCGGCGCTGTTCGCATTGGGGCCCGCCTGCCGGCATGAAGGTTAGTGTTATTAATACACTAATATGATAGTGTAAAAACTACACAAAGTCAAGGGGCAATTTGGGTGACCGCGCCATGGACGGTGAAAACAGTGCACCGGAGACGGCCGTCAAGGGCGCGGCCAGCGCATGAGCGTTACTCAGCGAGTGGGCCGGCCAGGGGGTGGTTGAGCTGAGCGGGCAAGCAGGGAGTCAGGCGGCGGGCATTGCGTACAAAAGCCCGGCACCTGAGCATGAGTATGGTTCCGCAGTTGCTCGTGGCGGCTAGCGCGAATCGAAAAACAACTACGCCGCGCTCCAGGCGCGGCGTAGTTGTCAAGCCATCAGCTATGGTCGCCGGTCAGGGACCGGCCCCACGCTTCCTCTACTCGGTTGGTGCGGAGCCGGCTACGACCTCACCCAACACTTCCGCCCACACCGCGTTGGTGGCCCGGTCATAGCGGAAAGTGACCTCACTGTCAGTAGGGAGCGTCAACGGGATATTGGCGCCGCCGGGCTCGCCGTTGAGGCCGTAGTTTTCGTCCCAGCTGCCGTTGATGGCCGCCTTGAACTCGTACTCGCCGGCCGGCAGCACTGCTGTCAAGGCCCAAACGCCGGTACCGTCGCCCAGCGCCTGCACGCTCGCGTCGTCGGGCGCCCAATCTGCACCGCCCAGCGCCGAGCCAATCGTACCGGGGAACGAGACCGAGGTAGGGGGCGCGTCCGGTGAAGTACCGGTAGGCTCTTCGCTGGTTGTCCCAGGTTCCGCGCCAGCCACGACCTCACCGTCTACCGTGGCCCACACCGCGTTGGTGGCCCGGTCGTAGTGGAAGACGATCTCAGCGTCAGCCGCCAGCGCCAACGGAATGTTGGCGCCGCCGGGCTCGCCGTTGAGGCCGTAGTTCTCGTCCCATGCACCGTTGACCGCGGCCTTGAACTCGTAATTGCCCGTGGGCAAGCTGCCTGCCAGCGTCCACGTGCCGTCACCGTCGTCGTCGACTGCCTGCACGGCCGGGTCATCAGGCGCCCAGTCCCCGCCGCCCAACGCCGAGCCGATCGTACCGGGGAACGATACAGAGTCGGGTGCAGGGCGATCCTTCAGGGCTTCGGCTTCTTCCATGGCCTTGATCTCTTCCAATGACGGCTGTTCGTCACGGACCCCCTGCAAGGCCGCGTCCATAGCCGTGAAGCTCTCCACAAAGTCCTCGGCGACCTCGTTCGTCACAAAGACGGCGGCCGTACGGGCCGGTACGTGAAACGCGCCGTTGGCAGCGTCATAGCGCGCGTCCGCGTAGCGCTCGTGCCCGGCTAAAACCGGATGTAGGGCCAGGCCCATCTCGGCCAGCACGGTATCGGTGAAGATGGCACTCTCCGGGCGGGCATTGAAGAGGACAACGGCAAGCTCGTTGTCCGGGTCCACGTCGCCGGCGCCTTCGCCTAGATCGGCCAGGCTCATAACAATGAGGCCGGGGATGGCATCGGCGCCGCCGTTGTGGAAACGCACCGTGCTCTGTACCTGGTCATCCGTCTGCAGGCGGAAGAGGGGCGAGCTATAGCGGATGGCCAGGAAATCCTGGAAGTTGGCCATTGTCTGCTGGATCAGGTCAGTGGTGGGCTTGAGCGCTGGATCGGCCAGCAAGGGCTGCATGATGTACCAGTCGCCTTCGTTCTTGTCCGCCATGGGCAGGCCGCGGCCGAAGCCATTGTCCTGGTACGTGAAGTCCAGGAAATTGAACCAGTCGCCTGAGTCATAGGAATCCCGGTCGAAGGACTTGGAGCGCAGCATGTCGGTCCCTGCCTGCTGGAAGGGCACACCCTGGCTGAGGAGCACGACCGCGTGGCCAAGCTGGGCCATTTGGGCGCGATCCTCGACGCTGGCGGTGGCTGGTGCAGCCAGTTGCACGACATCGAAGAGTGTCTGGTTGTCGTGCTTGTCCGCATAGACGATGTTCTCCTGCGGATCCGCCGTATAGCCCGCGGGCGCGCCGTTGTAGTCGATCTCCTCGCCCAACAGCGCGTAGCCGCGGTGATCCAGCAGCAGGTAATCCTTCAAGTTACCGGCCAGACCTACCTTGATCCAGTCAGTGATCAGGCCCAGGCGCGCGGCAGCTTTCTCTTCTCCGCCCCAGTCGTACGTATTTGGCTCAACAGCCAGGCCTGAAACGAAGCCCTGGCGCAACAGGTTGTCCTTGCTGTCAAAGGGGCCGACCCCGCGCACACCATCGCGGAGGCGGTCATTGAAGGTGCCAATGCCAGTGCCGCTCAGGTTGAGCTGCGTGGCGTTGACCCCGCGTGCGTTTCTGGCCACCTCGCCAAAGTCCCAGCCTTCGCCATAGACATAGATAGTGCGGCCGTCGACGCCGTCCTCCTCCAGGGTCAGGCTGTCAAGCATCTCGCGGACCGCGAGCATGTCGTCTTTCATGTGGTGGCCCATGAGGTCGAAACGGAAGGCGTCGATCTTATACTGGGTTGCCCATACCCTCAACGCGTCGAGCATGAGCTTGCGCATCATCGTATGCTCTGTAGCCGTGTTTTGGCAGCAGGTGGAGGTTTCCACAATGCCGTCCGCGTTGAGGCGGTGATAGTAACCGGGCACGATCTTGTCCAGGACGGACTTCTCGGCCTGGCCACTGGTGTTGGTATGGTTGAAGACCACATCGGCCACGACACGGAGCCCGGCTTCATTGAGCGCCTGGACCATGGCGCGATACTCACGGATTCGCGCTGGACCATCCGGCGCCGTGGCGTAGGAGCCTTCCGGCACCAGGTAATGGAAGGGATCATAGCCCCAGTTGAAAGCGTCGACATCTCCGGTCTCCGCCACCTGTTCCTGCTGGCTCTGGGAATCAGGCGGCAAGAGAGCCAGATCTGCGGGCGCGGGTTCCTGCCATGAACCTTTGTCCTCGTCGATGGTGGCAATATCAAAGGTGGGTAACAGATGCAGGTGGGTGAGTCCAGCGCCGGCTAAAGCCTGCAGATGCTGCATGCCGCTGGACTCGGGGTGGGTGAATGCCAGATAGGTGCCGCGGTGCGCTTCCGGCACACTTTCGTCATATGCGCTGAAATCGCGTACGTGAAGCTCGTAGACGGTGATGTCCTCCGGCGCGGCCAGGGACGGCTTCTCCAGGTCATCCCAGCCCTCTGGCTTGAGCGTGGCATCATCCAGATCGACGATCTGGCTTTTGGTGCTGTTCTGGGCCAGGCTCAACGCGTACGGATCGGTGACGCGATTGACTTCAATCGCACCGGTGGTTGGGGCAAAGACCCGCACTTCGTAGAGGTAATATTTGTCTCGCCATTCGGGCGCGCCGGTAATGCTCCACACGCCGTTGTCGTTTTGCATGGTGAGCGTCTCTGATGGCGACGCGGCCTGGCTGTCGTCAAAGAGCAGGAGGCGCACACGCTTGGCCGTAGGGGCCCAAAGGCGCAGCGTAGGCACACCATCTTCCCACGTGACGCCCAAGGGGCCGTCGTACGCGTAGAGCTCGTCCAGCACCCCAGGTAGCTGTAGGCCGGTGGCATCGAGGAGCGCGCCGCCCGCGTCCGTTACCTGCACGGCCAGCTGGCTTTTGAGCAGGGCCGGTATGGCGTTGCGCTTCTCCTCAGGGAGTTTGAGTGCCAAGTAGCCGGAGAGGTGGGGGAAGCGGGCCAGCACCTCGTCGCTGAGCCCGGCCGGATCCACGGTCAGAGCTGTTCTGCCCAAGCCACCGCCCATTATGCCCTCTAGGGTGAGCTGCATATTGCCGTTGGACGCGTCGAAGAGGGTAAAGGTGGCGTCGTCCGGCAGATTCGCGGGCGGAGGATAGGCGATCGTCTCTGCGGTAACCCAGTGTGCACGCTGTTTGCCCAGATCCCCGTTGGGGCGAGCGCTGGGATCTGGTTGGGTAGTGTACACGAGCAGATCGCCGGAGATTACCCACGCCTCTCGGCTTACGGTCAGATCCAGGAACATATCAGGGCCTGGATCCTTGGTATCGCCCATGTGCACGATGAAGCCCATGGATTGGGCGTCAGGCTTCAACGGAACTTCCCAATAGATACCATAATCATCCTCGCCCGCGGGGGGCAGGGGATTGGCCCACTCGACAACCACATCAATATCTTGCCAGGCATGGAGACCCCAGCCTTCGTAATCGCCGTCCGCGCGATAGTAGTGGACGGTAGCCGTGTCCTGGCCCAGGACGCGCGCGGATCCTGGGATCAAGAGCGCGAGCACAAGAGCCGCGCGCAGCGCAAGGCGGACCAAAGGGTGAATATGTAACATGGACGACTCCTGAATGGAAGTTTTAGGTGGATGCTGGAGAAAATGGTGCCATGTTCACCGCCGGCAAACATAGCTATGGACCGGCGAGCGGTATGGTGTTGCCGGCGCATCAAGAATTGTAGGATGTTGAGCCATATGCGTCAAAACAGCGAGTCCCGCGACTTTGGGCCTTCGGGCCGCAGCGCAGGACTCGCATGCAGTGGGGGTGGGGAGATAAGCTGGTTGGCGGGTTGGCTCAGTTGTTTTGCAACTGCCCGGAGATGGTGGCGCGGATGCGTGTGCTGCCGGGGTAGATGTAGCCCGATCCCACAAAGTCCAGCGCCCCGCTAACCTGACGCCCACCGCTGCCGAAGGAGAGCTCCACGCCGCCAGCGAGCACCTGGTAGACGTTGGCGGTCAGGCCTGACTTGACGTTGAACATGTTGAGCTGGCTGGTACGGGCAATCGACTGGTCGTCTACCCACACACTCAGCGCCCCACCACGCTCGTCGACTGAAACATAGGCGATGTCCAGTGATGCATTGCCCGGGATCGAGTTGCCAACGCCCACATCCGCAAAGATCGTTGTGTTCGTGGCGAACCAGAGGGACCCACTCTGGGGGCTAGACAGCGGGCTGCCCACAAAGATGCCGATATCCCGGGCGTTACTGCCGTTATTGAAATTCACCCCACTCGTATCTCGCGTCGGCAGCACAACCAGGGCGCCGCGCAGGGTGAAGTCTTGATAAGCGGAATAGCGCGTCGACGAAGATGGGAAATTGGTGTTGCCGAAATAGGTGGTGCCAGATATCACGACGTCGTACACGGCGACGGTGGGGACGGCAGCCGCCTGGTGGCCTGCCACCGCCGGGGGTGTGGCATTCGCTGCTGCTTTGGCATGGCTAACGGCGGGTGAACCGATCCAAATGGCGAGGGCAAGCACAATGTGAAGCCAGAGGCGAGTAGGCAGAGCACGCATGGGTTTTCTCCTTTTCGATTACCTGTTCATCGAGGTCTGGTCGACCCTTGATGTCTTCCTGGGCGAGTGACCCCACTATACCCTCATTTGAAGCTGTTGAAGCTCCCGCTCTCCTGCCCAATTCCTGACCATTTGGAGAGACAAATGTGGTCGAGTACAATCAGTGCCGCCACGCCATACCGTTGACGGATCGGACCCATGTCTTTGCTTTTCCGCGACTCCCGCCTCAGGGAACATTACAGGATCGAACAGCTGATTGCCCACGGTGGCGTCGGAGCCGTCTATCAGGCGATAGACGAACGCTCTGGCCAGCCGGTGGCAATCAAGCAGATCACTGCCTACGTGCAGCCAGAACTGCTCCGCGCGTTCGAGCGCGAGGCCTCTGTCCTGCGCAATCTGCGCCATCCTGGGTTGCCGGTCTATCTGGCCCATTTCGTCGACGAGCAGGGCTGCTTTCTGATCATGCAGCTGGTGGAGGGGGAAGACCTGGCGCGCATACTGGCGCAACGGGGCCACCCCTTTCCCGTAGAAGATGTAGTCCGGTGGGCCGGTCAGCTGTTGGATGTGCTGGCCTATCTACACAGTCGCCAACCACCGGTGATCCATCGGGACATCAAACCGGCCAACTTGAAGCAGAACGCGCAGGGACAGGTCGTTCTGCTGGATTTCGGTCTGGCCAAGGGCGAGCCTTCCCAGACCAGCATCCCAGGCTACACAGTGACCTACGCGCCGCCTGAACAGATCCGCGGCGAAGGCACCGACCCCCGCAGCGATCTGTACGCGCTGGGCGCTACCCTTTACGATCTCCTGACCGGGATCAAGCCAGCCGATGCGCTGCGCCGGCTCGCCATGCTCGCCGCCGGCCAGCCTGACCCGTTGTTGCCAGCCCATGAGGTGAACAACGCTGTGCCCGTGGCACTGTCCGACGTGTTGGCCAGGGCAATGGCCTTGCAGCCCGCCCAGCGTTGGCCCGATGCCCCAGCCATGCGGATCGGTCTGGAAGCAGCCCTGGACGAGCCGGCCACACGCCTTGTGGCGCCACAACCGGCAGCCGTGCCCCACAATCTGCCCCCACGCGCCCCTGAGCTCATTGGCCGCGATGAAGATGTCGCCCATATCTGTGCGTTACTGAAGCGCGATGACGTGACATTGGTGACCTTGTCCGGTCCTGGCGGCGTGGGCAAAACCCATCTAGCCCTGCGCGTGGCCGGCGAGCTCTTGACCACCTTCCACGACGGCGTGTTTCTTGTCCCCTTGGCCGCGCTCTCCGAACCCGCGTTGGTTGCCGGCGCAATCGCCCAACCTTTGCAGGTTGCCGAGACCGGCGGCCAGTCTCTGCTGGACGCACTGCGAGAGCATCTGCGCGATCGCCGCGTGCTGCTGGTGTTGGACAACTTCGAACATCTGCTCGAGGCCGCTACGCTGGTCTCCGATTTGCTGGCTGCTGCCAGCGGGCTGAAAGTGCTCCTTACGAGCCGTGAAAGGGCACGGTTGGCCGCGGAGCACGAGTATCCGGTATCGCCCCTTCCCCTTCCGGAGCTGTCGCGGCACGCCCCGCTGGCTGAAGTGATCCGTGCGCCTGCCGTCCAGCTCTTTGTGCGGCGTGCCCGCACGCTGCTGCCTGACTTCGCGGTCGACGAACAGAACGCGCGCACGGTGGCCGAGCTCTGTGCGCGCCTTGACGGCCTGCCCCTGGCTATCGAGCTGGCCGCAGCCCGCATCAAGGTACTCTCGCCGCAGG
>JACFMY010000106.1:16416-17240 GCA_019455155.1 Caldilineaceae bacterium | reverse complement strand
CTCAACGCACTCTACCGCAACAGTATGGACGCGTCAGGCGCGCTGACCTTCCAGTACAGCACGTTCCGGATCGGCATCAGCGGTCTTGGTAACGGTATGACCGGCTGGGGTACACATCTGGCCGACATGGACAACGATACGGACCGGGACCTGGTGATCGTCAATGGCCGCGTGCCTGTGACCAACCTGGACACTGACCCTGAGCTGGTGCGCTACTACCGCAACCGCTCCTGGAATGTCGCAGGCGAGCCAGGCCCGCCGGCACAGTTCCTTGAGTGGACCGAGCAGGTAGGACTCAAGCGGATCGGCACCCTGCTGGGGCGCGGCAGCGCCGCTGCTGATTACGATAACGATGGTGACCTGGACATCGCGATCAACCAGATCGGTGGCGCACTGGTGCTGCTGCGCAACGATGGCACTCATGGCAACTGGCTATGCTTGGATTTTCGTGGTGTCCAGCCTGGCGCCCGTGTGACCGTCGAGCTGGACGGTGGCCGCAAGTTGGTGGGAGAGGTGCATGCTGGCAGCAGCTATCTGGCCTCTGAGGACCCGCGTCCGCATTTTGGCTTGGGTCAGGCGACCATCGTCCCGCGAGTGTGGATCCAGTGGCCGGATGGTACGGAGCAGCTGCTCGAACAGGTCGCTGCCAACCAGATGGTCACCGTGACGAGGAGTAAGCAACCGTAGAGTCCGGTGTGGTGGGGGGGCGTAAGACCGGGCGCACCCCCCCACAAAAACGAGCACAGGGAGAGGCTCTAAGAGAATAACGACGAACGGAACCATCTTGACAGAAAGAGCAAGGACAGTGAGAACAAACACGAGCC
>JACFMY010000106.1:0-16406 GCA_019455155.1 Caldilineaceae bacterium | reverse complement strand
GGGGGGGGGGGCGGCCCCCCCACCCCCGGTGGGTCGCGCCGGGGGGGGGGGGGCTCCCCGCCCTCCCCCCCACCACACCCAACCAGGTCAGCAGTTGCCGTAGAGCATGCTTTCCAGGCGCAGGCGCACTTTGGGCCATTCATGGGCGAGCATGCGGAACCACGCCGTGTCCCGGCTTTGCCCTTTGACGATCATATGGTGCTCCTGGATACCCTCGAACTGAAAGCCCATGCGCAGCGCGGAACGCCGTGACCGCTCATTGCGGCTGTCACATTTCCATTCTACGCGGCGGTAGCCCAAGCCAAAACAGTGTGACAATAGAAGATAGGTGGCCTCCAGATTGGCCGGCGTGCGCTGGATAATTGGGCTGTACCAGATGCCGCCCAGTTCAATGCGCAGGTGGCTCGGCACATTGCTCATCAGGTTCACCACACCTAGCGGCTTCTTGCTCTCTACTTCCACCACACAGAGACAGAGCGCATTGGCCGCGGCGATGTGCTCCTGCAGATAGTCGCGGAACGCTTCCAGGCTGTCGAACGGTCCCTCAAAGAGGTAACGCCAGATCAGGGCCTCGGCATCGTAGGGAGGATACTGGCGCTCGCCAAGCTCGATGGCACTGCCGTTCGACACAGCGTAGAGGCTACTTGCATGGGACGCGACATCGGCCGGCTCTAGCCGTACAAAGCGACCGCTCAATGTCACGGGGGCTGGTTTGACAGGAAGGCTCTGGGCGCGTTCCAGAAGTGTGGATGGCAGCTGGTGATCCATAGCGTTACTCGTTTTCAGGCTCTTCGTAATGGTAGCTGTTGGCATAAGGCATGCTCACTTAACGGAGAAAGTCGAGGATGAGACCATGCACGATCTGTTCTACCTGGGAACGATCGTCGGTAAAGATGGGCGTCCCAGCCGGAGGTTGGGCGGGGCGGGCAAAGCGCGCGGCCTTGTGGATCAGATCCTTCACTTCGGCCGGCAGTGTCGCCGGTAGGCTGTCCACGTTGGCGCGAAAGGTAGCCAGTGTTGCCGGCTGTGCTGTGGCGACGACCAGCGAGTTGCCCAGGGTATCCGGTGGACCAGGCTCGTCGACGATGAAAACGCTGGGGAAGATCTCGCCCATGGTCAGAGCAATGGCATCTACCAGGGCAAAGTTTGTTGGCGTGCGACCCACATTGACTGCCACCACACCGTTGCCCTCCAAATGAGCCTTGACTGCCGCATAGAACTCAACAGTGGTCAGATGAAAGGGAATATAGGGCGGCCGGTAGGCATCGATGGCGACAATGTCGTAGGTGCGATTGGGAGGTAGCTGCTGAAGCCAGCGCCGGCCATCCGCGGCCACCGCCTGGTAGTTGGGCCAGCTCGCCTCAAAATAGCGGGCCCCAACCTGGATAATCTGAGGATCGAGCTCGACGCCGACAATGGGCAGCGGCCCATAGACCGCGGTATAGAGCCCTGGGATTGTGCCAGCGGCTGCGCCGATTAGCACGAGGTTTTGCGGATACCAGCCAGGGTCGTCAGCGGCCGGTGACACTGCGCTACGAAAGAGCGGCGCGAGCAGAAAGTAATCCCAGATTCCCTGGCTGAGCAATGCATCTGGATGGTAGACACTGTGGATGCCAATGCCGTCGTTGAGCTTGAGATGGCGTTCGCTGCCCCACTGGCGTACGGCAATGTAGTTGTAGGCGCTCTCATCCTCATAGATAATCTGGCCAGTCTGCCCGTCATCCCAACCGGCGCGCACGCCTAGGGGCCGGGCAAATAGCGCCAGGGCCAGGACCACCGCCAGGGCTAGCAGCGGTACCCAGCGCTGGCGCGAGCGCATGGCATCAATGGACAAGACACCGAGCAGGAGCAACGCCAGCAAATAGAAGGTCCAGCGAGTGCCAAAGCTTGGGATGAGCCACAACACGGGCAGAAAGGCGCCCAGAAGACTACCCGCCGTCGCGATGGCCGAGAGACGGCCAGCCACGTGGCCTGCGGTTGCCACCTCCTGGACGCTCAAACGTACAGCCCACGGTGTTGCAGTGCCCAAGAGCACAGCGGGGATGGCGAAAAGGATTGTCACCGCCAGCAACGCGCCTGCAAGGATGCCGGGCGCAAAGCTAGCCAGGCCCAACGCGGCCATGCGTAGCACCCAGGGGCTAAGCAGGGGCACCATCGCCACAGCCAGAGCGCCCATGGTCAGGGTGATCTGGAGCTCTCGGCGCCGGGGAAAGCGGTCAGCCAGCACGCCACCCAGCCACGCACCCACGGCCAGGCTCAGGAGGATCAGGCCAATGAGCGCGGCCCATACGATCTGGCTGTTGCCAAAGGCCGGCTCCAAGAGACGAGATGCACTCAGCTCCATCCCTAAGGTGACAAGACCAGCTGTGAAGACGACAGTTTTCAGCGAAAGGTCGTTGGTGGCCATGCAGTCAGTGGGCTGCTCCCTGAAAAGCGCATACCTCTACTCTGTGTCGCTGCCGGTTGCTGGATCTACCCTGCAGCCAGGGGCGTACGCGGTACGAACGGCACGGTGGCTTTGGCGCTACAACTGGCCGGCCGGCAGCAGCGCTCCCTTAATGGCCGTCATCATAACATAGAGTCCGGCGCTGCTCTCACTCTGCGACCTGTCCAATCTTGCAGACGCCAGCAGTGCGTGCAGCGCTGGAACCCCGTGCATCCGGCGCACTATCCTCGGCGGTCTCTGACTGTAGGGTATGGGAGCTGGTTGCGTAGAGTGAACTGGGGAACAGCCGTGCAGCAGGATCAGCAAGGCCGCACGACCGGCCACTGCGCTAGGAGCGTCGCTCCATACAGTGACGACCGTGCGGCCTGTGCGTGCGGTCCGTTGATCTGCCGGTGAACAGACAATGGGAGGCGGGCGGTGTCGCCGCCCGCGAGCTTACAGCAACTGAATAATGCCTGCTGCGCCCATGCCGCCGCCGATGCACATGGTGATAAGGCCGATCTCTTTCCCCTGTCGCCGTAGCTCGTGAATCATCTGGACGGTGAGCTTGGCGCCGGTGCAGCCCAGGGGATGGCCGAGGGCGATGGCGCCGCCATTGACGTTCACCTTCTCTTCGTCCATGCCCAGCTCGCGGATCACGGCGAGGGCCTGGGCAGCAAAGGCCTCATTCAACTCGATCAGGTCGATATCCTTCAGGTCCATGCCGGCATATTTCAACGCCTTGGGCACTGCCTGTATCGGGCCGATGCCCATAAGCTCGGGCGGTACACCGCCTACGGCAAAGCTAACCATGCGCGCCAGGGGCTTTAGGCCCAGGGCCTTGGCCTTCTCTTCGCTCATGATCAGCACGGCCGCAGCGCCATCGCTGGTTTGCGAGCTGTTGCCGGCAGTTACCGACCCTTTAACATGGAAGACCGGCTTGAGGTTGGCCAATGCCGCCACGCTCGTATCGCGGCGGATGCCTTCGTCCTTGTCAAAGACGGTGTTGATCTCCTTAACTGCCGTGCCGTCACCGACCTTGACGCTAACATTCAGAGGAACGGTCTCCTCGGCGAACTTGCCGGCATCCTGTGCTGCGGCCGCGCGTTGGTGGCTGCGCAGGGCGAACGCATCCTGATCCTCGCGTGGTACTTCAAACTGCCGTGCCACATTCTCGGCTGTGAGTCCCATACTCAAATAGACGCCAGGATATTCGCTGGCCAGGTAGGGATTGGGCACGAACTTGTTGCCGATCATGGGGACCATGGACATACTCTCTACGCCACCGGCGATAATGGCGTCGCCCATGCCAGCCATGATCTGTTGGGCGGCGCTGGCGATGGTCTGGAGCCCGCTGGAACAGAAGCGGTTGACCGTTTGGCCGGCGGTTGTCACAGGAAGCCCGGCTCGTAGGGCGGCAACCCGGGCCATATTCATGCCCTGTTCAGCCTCCGGAAAGGCACAGCCCAACACCACATCTTCGATCTCGTTCTTGTCCACGCCGGCGCGCTGGATGACTGCGTCGATGACCACGGCTGCCATATCGTCTGGCCGCGTCGTGCGCAACATTCCTTTGGGCGCTTTACCCACCGCAGTTCGTGCCGCCGATACAATCACTGCATTGCGCATGGTTGTTTGTCCTTTCCTATCGATGCAGGTGGCGACCGGTGAGATGTTCAGTCCGCAACATATCGCCACCTGTGAGATGTTCAGTTGCGCAGAGGCTTGTTGTTTTCCAACATATACTGGATGCGATCCTGCGTCTTCTTCTCGCCCACCAGGCTAAGAAACGCTTCGCGCTCCAGGTCCAGGAAGTATTGCTCGTCCATCCATTGCCCCTGGCTCAGGTCACCACCGCAAAGGACATAACCGAGTTTGCGGGCGATGTGGGCATCATATTCACTGATATAGCCGGCCTGCTGTAGGCTATATACCTCGATATTGACCGCGGCGAGCACATCACGGCCAGATGCCCACACGTTGCGGCGCACTACCGGCGGACGATAGCCTGCGTCCGCCAGCTTCAGCACTTCGCTCCGGGCCTCGTCCAGACGGTGCTCGCTGTTGAGGATCACGCGGTCCGTATCAGCAAGGAAACCCAGGTCACGCGCTTCCATACCGGAAGTGGAGACCTGGGCAAAGCCAATCGTCTCAAATGCCTGGCGCAGGTACGGCGTCGGGTTGACGTTCGTGGCGTTCATGTGCGGGCTGATGCGCCGGCGTACCATCTCCTTGCAGCCGCCCCAGCTGGGGATGACACCTACGCCAACCTCAACCAGACCCATGTAGGTCTCGGCATCGGCCAGGATTCGATCAGAGGCCAGGCAGATCTCGCAGCCCCCACCCAGGGCCATCTGATGGGGCGCTGCCACCACCGGCTTGGGCGCCGTGCGTAAACCCATGAAGGTGTCCTGCCCCATTTTGATCATCATTTCCAGTTCGTTCCACATGTTGCTCTGGACGGCGAGAATGATGGCGAAGATGTTGGCGCCCACACTGAAGTTGCGCCCGTCGTTGCCAATCACCAGACCGGTGGCGTTGCCATGGAGCCGGTCAATGGCCTCTTGCATGATATCCACCATGGGGCCGTCAATAGCATTGACCTTGGTGTGCCACTCGAGCAACATGACGCCGTCGCCCATATCCCACAGGCTGGCCATCTCGTTGCCTTCCAGCTTCTTGCGTGTGCGACGAATATCGCTCAGGGTCAGTGATTTCGGGCTGCGCTCCACCTCCACGTAGTCCTTGCACAACGGGCTGTAGACCAGCTTCTTGTCCCCGGCGTAGGTGTAGAAGGTGTCCTTGCCGCTACTCAACATGTCGGCGACCCAAGGTGCGACCTGTACGCCTTCCCCTTCCATCCGCGCCTTGGTTTCTTTGACACCCAGCGCATCCCACGTCTCAAAGGGACCCATCTCCCAGGCGAAGCCCCATTTCATCGCGTTGTCGATGTCCACCAGGCTGTCGGCAATTTCTGGGATGCGTTTGGAGGCATAGGCCATGGTGCGGCTGAGCGTGTGCCAGATCAGCTCGCCGGCTTCGTCGTCCGCTTCCACCAGGACGCGAAGGCGCTCGGCCAGAGGCAGGTTGCGGGCATCACCCACACTGTTCCAGCGCGGTTTCTGGGGCTCAACATAGTCGAGCTCACCGTTTTCGGCCGCCGCCTGCAGGTCCAGTCCCCAGAAGGATTTCTTGCCTTTCTGGTCTACGATTGTCTTGTAGAAACCCTGACCCGTCTTCGTGCCCAGCAGCTTGTTGTCGATGAGCAGCTTCATGACAGCTGTGCTGTACTCGCCGCGCAGGATCTCACGGTCTTCGTCATGGGGGATCATCTCGTAGAGGTTTTCGCTGACCAGCGCCATGATATCGATACCGACAATATCGTTGAGGCGGAATGTACCCGTCTTGGGCCGGCCCAGCAGCGGACCGGTCAGCGCGTCGACAGCTTCCACTGTGTAGCCGTTCGCAATGGCAAACTCCATGAGGTCGCTCTGAATGAAGCTGATCATGCGATTGGCCACGAAGTTCGGTGTGTCTTTGCAGACCACGACGCCCTTGCCCAAAACGTGTTCGGCGAAATCCTTCATGCGAGCGACTATCGCATTGTCCGTGTCAGGCGTAGGGATGATCTCGAGTAGATGGAGATACCGGGGCGGGTTAAAGAAATGTGTGCCCAAAAAACGCTGTTTGAACGCCTGCGAGCGGCCCTTGCTGATCATGTGGATTGGAATGCCAGAGGTGTTGGTGCTGATCACCGCGTGCGGCGGGGCCGCTGCTTCAATCCGCGCCATCAGCTGCTGCTTGGGCTCTGGTCGCTCGACAATGACCTCGATAATCCAGTCGCTCCGCGTTAGAGCAGCTTCAAAGTCATCTTCCAAATTGCCCACGGTGATCAGCTCTGCTGCACTTCGGGTGAAGAGATTGGCCGGATTCGCCTTCACCATGCGCTCAAATCCGCTCTGGACGATTCGATTGCGCACCTTGGGATCGTCGAGCGTGAGGCCAGCAGCTTCTTCCTGGGGGGTCAGCTCACGTGGGATGATGTCAAGCAGCGTTGACGGGATGCCGGCGTTAGCCAGATGCCCGGCGATGGCTGCACCCATTGTTCCGGCGCCAATGACGGTGACGTAGTTGATTCCGTATGGCATGCCATTATGCTCCTTGCAATAGAATCTGGGGTCTGGGGCAAGCAAACGATTTCTATACTCCGCGCGTGCGCGGCCCGGTTATACATCTGAGTGTACTTCCCGGTCCATCATGAATCGGTAGGCACAGATACGGCCGCAACGATCTATTCTGTTGCCATCAGTGGCCGCGTCCACACACGCTATACGATTGTTGAGGGCCCGGGGCAAGAGACTGCCATAACACGCGCCGTGTAGTGTGGCACGCGCTTGTTGTGGACTCGTTGCGAATCGATTCTATGCCCCAAACGCGCACACGCCCGGTGGCTACACCGGGCGTGTCGGTCCGGGGATGCTGGCGTGTGGTCAGGGCTTGTTGACCAATGGCAGCAACGCCGCGTGTTCGTTACCCACCCAAATGCTCGCGATGGTATGGGGGTCACCCAACAGCAAAAAGGTCTTTAGGGCGTCGAGGCAGCAGCTACCCTTGGCGAGCAGCTCAGTAAAGGCCGCCTCCGTCAGCGCGCCCATGGGCTGGCTCATGGGTGGCGAGCTGACCAGTTTCTTGACGAAGCCATTTTGCAGCAGGTCGTGACCGTGGGCCACAGTCAACCCGGCCGGTCCGAATACGGCCACCGCACCGCCATCCGGCTTGCGTACCAGCAGTTCATCGATCACGCCCGTGTTGGCCGGCTTGGGGAACTGAGAGGTGAAGCAGGTCATCGACAGCCCAATGAACGGCTTGCCCGTGTTATACAGACTGTTGACGTCATTGATGTCTAGCAGCCACGACACCGAATTGCCGCCATTTTCGTTGGTGCGCGCGTATTGCCAATGATTGCTGTGGCCGTTGTAGACCAAGAGTCCGATACCCGCGCTGACCGCTGTGATTGTCTCTGCGTTTGCTCGCGTAGGTTCGGCGATCCGCCAGGGCTCCACATCGGGCCGCGGCTCGGTCTCGAAGAGGCCATTGGTGCCAGCCGCTGGCACGTCATGGCCGAACTTATCCTTCTTGATCCGCCGATCCGGAGCAGGGTCGTAGTAGACGCGGCTGAACTTCGTGCCCAGGCCAAACTGGCTGGCGAGCGCGTCTGAAAATACGGGAAAGTCACCGGCACTGTCCCGTTCGGCCTGGTTGAGCCCGTTGACGGACTTGATATAGTTGTCGGCTAACAATACGTGATTGTAACGCCATCCTTCTTGGCGAGGATTCGCGGTTTCGTAGGCCACAAGTTTTGTGACGACCGCGCTCAGCTCGCTCTCGTTGCGTACAGGTAGACGTCCCAGCCAGATATCAGCCGAAAACCAGGCCGCATAGGCATGCAATGCGTCAGGGTCGTCGCCGAACGCCGGATCATCGCCGTTCAACTGGGCAAAACATTGATCACACGGCGCTTCACCGAGCCAGGGGTCGATATCCTCGACCATATAGGGCGGCACTGGGTAGAGCTTGCCCGCAATATCCTTCGCTTCGTAGTTGTACGGGTCGTAGGTGCCGTCGCCAACGAGCACAACGCCAATCCGGCGTTCTGGGGTCTGGTTCTGCCAACCACTTTGTTCGCGCAGGAAGCTCCGGATCGCGGGTGCGGACACATAGCCGTAGCTGTAGACATCGAAAATCTGCTGAATGTCCACGAAAATGGGCGTGTGCCCCTGCTGCGAGCGCAGGTCCAGCAGCGGCTGGAGCGCCGCTTTGAACGCGGCTGGGCCAATATAGATAGCATCGGCCGTCTTCACGGTGCCGAAGCCGCTGTTGGCATAGCTTTGGATCGAGGGATGTGGCAACGTATCGAGGCGGGCCAAGACATAGTGCCGCGGCGTCGGGCTGGCAGCCTGGTTAAAGCCGGTACTGGTCGCGCCGGCAACGATGACTGGGTTGGCCGGGTCGGTCACGTCATAGAGCCGCCACTGATTGTTCGGGGGCAGTCCCTGCCAGGTATAAGACCAGGCTCCGGCGCGGGTCCAGAACTCAGCACCCTGGCCGCCAAAGCTCAGCGCCACGGGTCGTTCCCAGCTCAGACCATCCAGTTTGATGCTCGTCGGATAGGTGAACCATCCACTGGGTTCTAGGGTGAGCCGCACGACCGCAGCCTTAGCGGCCGTTTGCCAGCTGCGCTCCCAATCATACTGCATGGTGCAGGAATGGCCTTCCAACGGAGCGGGATTCCACGCGGTCAAGGCCGTGTCAAGTGCCTGCCCCGAGCTGTTGAGAAAGGTAGCCCGCAGCTTGTAGCCAGCCAGATCTTGCTGGCATGTGCCAGCGGGCGGCTGGCTGACGGCGGTCAGGGCCATTGTAAAGGTCGATTGCCCGTCAATCAACGGCAACACGGTCACAGCCGGCACCGTGACGGTGGGCCAGTCCGTCACAGTCACGGATACATCTACACTCATGCCTGTGTGGAACCAATGATCGCCGTCTGGTCCCGCATAGACTGAGTCGTAAATCTTGTTGTTGCGCCACGTACCGCGTTCATAGGCTTGACCAGCGGCTAGTGTGCCTGCCGGCGCGGCCTCCGTTATGCTCGCCATCTGGCTGCCAGAGCCGTCAAGCGTGACCCAGTAAATCGCTGTCGTGTTCCAGCGGTCGCTGGCTACCGGGACATAGAAACGAAGCCGGTCACCTGCAATATCGAAGGCGACTGGCTTGCCCCGATGGGTGAGGCGTACGTTCTGCGCGGTCGCATTGGGCAGATCGCCGAGCCGAATCTCCTGCATGCCCCGCTGGCTAACGATGAGTTTGAATGCAGTCTGTGCCGCGGCAGCGTTGTTCTCGACGCTGACCGCCTCGGGCTCAGGCGCCTGCGCTGCGGCCAGACCGGCCAGCTGCCGTTCACCCGCCACAGTGGCGCCCGGTACGAACGCCTGGATGCTGCTGGCAACGCGGACGAGGCCATTCTCCTGGTAGATGGGGCTGAGAGCCACCACAATGAGCCGTTGTCCGTGAATCTTGCCTTCCCGTAGAATGAAGGCTGGGGCAGCGGGAAGCGTCATGGACTCGATGGCAGGCTGGTTGGGGTCAGGGACCCAATCCAATGCCTGGGGAACCAACGGCGCGCCCGGTGCGATTCCGCCGGGTAACTCGCCGCTTTCCAGTTGGGAAACCACGACCTGCGCCGGCAGGCCATCCGGCAATGCCAGCGTTATGGTCTGGATGGGCAGATCGAAGCCGTCATAGCGTGCCAACGGCAGCGTTGCGGCCGCGGCCGCAGCATCGACCTGGCCACCAGCTCCCGCACGCCAGTTGACTACAGTGCCATCTGCGTGGCCAATCACCTCAACCGCTGGTGAGGTGGGATCGTCCTGGGCCGAAGCTGATGGCGAGAAGCCTATGATAAGAAGCATGATCAGCAAGAGTAGAAGCGATGTCTGTCTCATTGGTAACCTGTTGCTGAATCGTTTCGTATTTGTCATTCTGTAACCGCCACAGAGGTGCCATGCCACGTCTCTCCCCTGCCGGATCGTTTGGACGCGGCTGCTTCGCTATGGATGAAATAACGGGTTGGAACTCAGGCTCTCCTTGTCTGCCAGTATAGCCTCCCTTGTTGGATAATTGCTTAAGCTAAGCTTTCAGTTTGCTGTAGGAATGCAGGTAATGGACCCGAACGCCCATCAGCGATGCCAACACATCAGGCCGGATCCGTGCACGCAGATGCGCCGGCCACCGGCCACGATGGCCCGTAGCAAGTGATAGCGAACGGTCGACTGCCGGGGTGACCGCACAGCTTTACAAGCTGAAAATATTACACGATATATTTGAAGAACTAAAGAGGCGGGGATGACGGTTTTTCGTCGAGTGGTACGCAGCTCATTTGCCGATATAGCAATAAGCTGACGATTTGTCTACGACCATCTGGCGAATTCCTTGCACAGGGTCAGGGGGCCCGCTGTGTAACAAAAAGACGGCGACTACCAGTCGCCGTCTTTTTGTTACACAGTTAGAAAGCTCTATTTACGCCGGGCTGCAACCGCCGCCGACAGGGCTGCCAGACCGGTCCCAAAGAGCACGACAGTTACTGGCTCAGGAATGGGAACTGGGGCAGGTGTGGGTCGGGGCGTCAGGGTTGCGGTTGGTTCCGCTGGTTCCTCTGACGGCACAAGGGTAAAGGTGGCTGTGGGCTGCGGCTGGGTAGGTGTTGGCGGAGATGGGGTAACGCCAGGTGTACTCACCGTGGGCTCGGGGGTGACCGTCTCAGCGGCCGGGTCCTGGGCGAATGCGTGCGATGTGCCCACTAGGGACACCAAAAACATGCCCGCTATCAGCGCGATCACCACCACGATGCCACGCATGTGGTCTTGCAATCTCATGGATGATCTCTCCTCAGTACCACTATCGATAGAATGAAAGTGAGGAATCAAATATACCGATTGATAGGTTCGCAATTATAGCACACGGAACCGGTCAACAAAAGCGGACCTCGTGGCGCCGGCATGTGAGAGCTTGGCCCGTGCGGGCTGCCGGCTCGCTTCCCCAAATTATACCCTAACACCCTCGAAAGACGCTTCCATCGCCTAGCCAGCGCCCGATTTCACATCTTTGCCACTGGCTAGAGGCGGCACCATGCTGGTGCGCCGCCAAGCCATTCTACAATATGCCGGACAACCTTCGTGCGAATGTCTCTTGTCTCACAATTGCAACAATCTCAATACTAAGGACTCCAACTGGCCTGGACCGCTGTGGCGCAGCGTGCGTTACCCGTACGAGAATCGGATTCTGCGCGTTTCTGCTCCGGCGACAACCACACCATGACATATGCTACACTCGCAACCGGCTGGCCTCGATGCTGCGCGCGTTGCCAAATGTTGGGCTGGTCTACCGTGACACGAAACACAAAGGAGCAAATTTCCGTATGGAGTCCCGAAAGACATCTCAGGAACCTTCGTTTCGCTCCGGAGACCGTCTCAGCCGGCGTGACCTCCTGGCGCGCGGTAGCATAGTGGCTGCAGCGGGTCTCGCTGGCAGCATGCTGGCGCCAGCACAGGGATTCGCCCAGGATGAGCCCGTTCTCCCCGCCATGCGCCGGCCTGATCACTGGGATATATTGGCGGCTGCGGATGTGCCGGCGCCACCGGCGCCTGAGATCATCGCCCTGAATCGCATGGCCTTTGGCCCTCGACCTGGCGATCTGGCCGCGCTCATGGCTATGGGCAAGAACAGCGACGAGCGGCTCACTGCGTACGTGGAGCAGCAACTGAGTCCGGCGACTATTGACGATGCCGAATGCGATACTCGGCTGACAGCTCAGGGCTTCACAACCTTGGCCAAGACGCTCGCCCAACAATGGGCCGATCATGTGACCAAAAAGGACGCTGAATGGTCGGAACGGATCCGGCCCGCCTCAGAGGTAGAAAAGGCGACCATTATCCGTGCAATATACAGTAAGCGGCAGTTGCTAGAAGTGCTGGCCGACTTCTGGCACAACCATTTCAACGTCTATGGCTGGGACTCGTGGTCGGCAGGCACCTGGGTACACTACGACCGCGATGTGATCCGCGCCAACGTATTCGGCAACTTCCGGCAGATGCTGGAAGCGTCCGGCAAGAGCCCTGCCATGCTCTACTATCTGGATAACATCTCCAACAGCGGCGGCAACGCCAACGAGAACTATGCTCGTGAGCTCTTTGAGCTCCACGGTATGGGGGCAGAGAACTACCTTGGCGCGCTGGGTGAGCCCGGCTCAGCTCCCAAAGACAGTGAGGGACGGCCGTTGGGTTATATTGACAGTGATGTCTACCAGGCTACCTTAGCGCTGACAGGGTGGCGCCTGGACGAGGCCACCGGCGCGTTCCGCTTCGATGACACCAAACACCACAAGTATGAGGTCTACGTCCTAAACGGGTGGATCAGCAAGGACGCGGGTGCGGCAGCCGGCACTATTGTCATGGACCGCATCGCTGATCATCCAGGGACCGCTCGCTACATTGCGCGCAAGCTCTGTCGCCGGCTGATCAGTGATAACCCGCCTGAGTCGGTGGTCCAACTTGCCGCTGACGTCTTCTATGCGCACCGCTCGGCTGCAGACCAATTGAAGCGCGTGGTGCGCGCCATCCTGTTGTCCAGCGAATTCCGCAACACATGGGCGCAGAAGGTCAAGCGCCCTTTCGAGTACGCTGTGAGCCTCATGCGCGTGGGCGTCGCCGATTTCGTTCCAGAGGATTCATTCTTCTGGCGCTATGACAGCATGGGCCAGCCCCTCTTCAGCTGGCGCCCCCCCAATGGCTATCCCGACATGAAAGAAGACTGGTCGACCACCATGCCCATGCTCCAACGCTGGCGCTTCTGCAACTATCTAATCGACGGGTGGCGCTATGGCGGCGATGGGCCCGACAAAGATAAGCTGCGCATGGATCTGGACAGCCAAATGCCGGCTAATATCCGCAAGCCAACGGCGATTGTCGACTATTGGGCCAGTCGCATTCTTGGCCGGTCATTGCCCGACGCGGAGCGGCAGCCAATCGTAGATTTTCTGGCAGGTGGTCGAAACCCCGACTTTGACCTGCCAGACGAACAGGTGACCGAACGGCTTCGCTTTGCCGTGGCCCTGATCTTCATGGCGCCCTCGTTTCTGTGGCGGTAACGCGCCGTACCCCTGCCTGAATTGCCTGAGAGAAGCCAAAGGAGAACCAGCATGTTTAAGACAACGCGGCGCGGATTCCTGGTTGGTTGTTCAGCCGCCATCGCCTCCATGACCGGCGGGTTGAGTTTTACCGCGTTTGGCAGCCCAGAAGCAGAACCCAATCAGGAGATCCTGATCGTCGTGTTCTTGCGCGGCGGCCTGGATGGGCTCAACGTCGTGCCGCCCCTGGGTGACGCCGATCGGGCCGTTTATGAGAATAAGCGGCCGAACCTGGCCGTGCCGCTCAGCGGCACCAATGAGGCCCTGCACCTCAACGACACGTTTGGCCTGCATCCGGCATGTACTTCTCTGTTGGATCTTTATCAGGCCAAGAAGCTGGCGATTATCCACGCGGCCGGCCTGACGAGCGATACGCGCAGCCACTTCGATGCCATGCAATATATGGAGCTGGGCACGCCTGATAGCAAGTCGAGCACAACGGGCTGGCTTACCCGTCACCTCCAGAGCTCGGCCGCCATTCCCGACAATGTCATCATGCCGGCCATGGCCGTGGGTAATCTGTCGCCTACGTCACTGCTGGGCAGCCGGGAGAGTATTGGCATGACCAGTCCGAACGACTTCGATTTTGGCGGCCATTGGCGCTACGGAGACGGCCAGCGCTATGCCCTGCGCTCCATATACAAGGGCAGCTCCTGGCTCCACCAGGCTGGCATCCAGACGCTCGACGCCATTGATGTGGTCGAAAACGCCAATCCGGGTAACTACACGCCGGGCAACGGCGCCGTCTATCCAGGTGGCGGCTTTGGCCGCAATCTGCAGGCTGTGGCCCAAATGATCAAGCTACAGCTCGGCCTCCGCGTCGCAACGGTCGATTTGGGTGGCTGGGACACGCACGAGTACCAGGGGGATGATGGCGCCGGCTATTTTGCCAGCCACCTGGCCGAGCTTAGTGACGGTCTGGCAGCTTTCTTCACCGACCTGAGTAATGACGGCGGCACCGACCACACAAAGCGGACTACGGTCATCGTCATGAGCGAGTTTGGCCGCAGCCTCCAGGAAAACGGCAGTCGCGGGTCGGACCACGGCCATGGCAACATCATGCTGGTATTGGGTGGTGGGGTAAATGGGGGCACAGTCTATGGTAAGTGGCCCGGTCTGCAGACTGCGAATCTCTATGACGGCCGCGATCTGGATATCACGACTGACTATCGACGTGTGTTAAGCGAGATTCTGATCCGCCGGCTGGAAAACCCGAACCTGGGCACGATCTTTCCTGGTTACAAGGATTACGCGCCGGTCGGTGTGGTACAGGGCGCGGACATGACACCGATCTACGACAGCGCTACACCACTGGGCACAAAGGTATATCTGCCGTCCGTCCAGCGCTGATCCAGCTGTACCGGAAACCCTTGTCTAGAGTGCCAGACGTTGGTGCAACTCAGCTTCTGGCACTGAAGTTGCTTACTGTGGACGGCTGGAGGGGATTGGACCTAAGGCCCGCGAGGAGCCAAAGCCGCCGGCGTGGCCAGCTATACTTTGATAAACAAGAAGGGGGCAGCGTGATAGCACTGCCCCCTTCGTCTATGACACTTCCAGAGTTCGCCTTACGCGAGCCGTACGGTTCGCCACTTCACTCCGGGCGCCTGGCCCGTTACTGGCGGATCACTGTCGGTAGGAAGATCCGAACGTCCGTGGCGGCCGGTTCCTCGCTTACGGGCAGGTCCGTAGGCGTTGTGTAGAGCCCCATATCCCACGTTAGATCAGTAGTCAGGTCCGGCAGCTGGAAGCAGATCGTGCGGCCAGTCGGATCGACATCACTGTCAACATTGCCGCTTCCCCCCTGATTCGGATTCGTGACTACGTAACCGGTAGGAATCTGGAACTGTACGCAGTAGATACCGCTGTCCAGACCGTCGAAGAGGTAGAAGCCACCTTGGGTTGTGATTGTCTGCAACGGTGTGTCGTCGCCTGGGGTCAGGAGTTGCACGGTCAGCGGCAGCGTGAAGTCAGGCTCTCCATCATCCTGGATGCCATTCTTGTTGTTATCCAGCCAGACGCGGTCACCCACAGCTGAGCTGCCAAGGCCGCTTAGCCGGATCAGGCCGGCATCCCACGTCAGGTCGGTCTCGCCTGATTCCAGGCTGATGCTAATCGTCTTGCGTGCGGTGTCCAGCGCATCGTCCGGGGTTATGGCATCGCTGTCGCTGTCGCCAGGCCCGATGTTGGGTGTGGTCCAGATGCCCAGCACACCCTGGGGCAGCCGGAAGACGACACAATATTGGCCCGGCTTCAGGCCGGTGAAGAGATAGTTGCCGTTCTCGTCCGTCTGTTGGACGGCAAGCGGATCCCCCGTGCAATCGCCATTGGCGTAAAGCTCCACCGTGACAGTTGGGACACCCTTTTCCATGTAGTTGCCCTGGCCATCCTTGTTCTGCATGCCGTCGCCCGATAGGACATCCTGGCTCTCGAAGTCCAGATCAACCCACACACGGTCGCCCAGCGCAGCCGGCCGGTAGAGACCTGCATCCCAGGTGAGATCGCTCTCCCCTGGCGTCAGAGTTGTTGGCTGGGTGCGTCCTGTGAGGACGTCAGCATCGCTGTCCTTGGTGTCGTTACTGCCCTGATTCTGTCCCGTGATCTCATAGCCGGCGGGCTTCTCAAACTCCACGCAGTAGGTGCCTGGCTGGAGGCCGGTGAAGAGGTAGAAGCCGTTGGCATCGGTCTGCTGGCTGTCTATCGCCTGGCCAGTGCAGTCGGCGTAAAGCCGCACGGTGACTCCCGGCACACCGGTGCCGGTTTCGTCCTGAATACCGTTACCGTTGGTATCCTCCCACACATAGTCACCCAGCTCCGCAGGCTCCGGCGCAGGCTGGTAGAGACCGGCGTCCCAGGTGCGGTCGGACTGGCCGGCGACCAGCGTGATGGCCGTGGTGCGGCCGGTCGAGGTGTCCGCGTCGCTGTCCTTGGTGTCGTCAGCACCCTGGTTCTGGGGGCTGAAGTTGAAGCCGGCAGGCTTCTCAAACTCCACGCAGTAGGTGCCTGGCTGGAGGCCGGTGAAGAGGTAGAAGCCGTTGGCATCGGTCTGCTGGGTGCCGATGGCCTGGCCCGTGCAGGTTCCATTGCCGTAGAGATTAACGGTCACCCCTGGCACACCGGTGCCGGTTTCGTCCTGGATACCGTTGACATTGGTGTCATACCACACATAGTCACCCAGTTCCGCAGGCTCCGGCGCAGGCTGGTAGAGACCGGCGTCCCAGGTGCGGTCGGACTGGCCGGCGACCA
>JACFMY010000747.1 GCA_019455155.1 Caldilineaceae bacterium | reverse complement strand
AAGCGATAACGCACATAGAGCTCGCGCGTGTTTTCATCCGCGGTGAGCGAGAAGATGGCCTCCGTCCCTGCCGGCTGCCCATCGGAATCAATCAGCTGGATGCGCCACTCGCCGGCCTGCGGCTCGACAAAGATGACGCTGAAGTTGGTGAAGCGGGTAAAAGGTCCTGGATCCTCACGCGTCTGGTCCGGTATGCCGGCGAATGACACCTCATCCACCACGAGTGGAGAACCGTTGTGGATTACACTCAGCTTGTAGTCGCCCAGACCGAACTCAGCCGGCGAATAGATATAGGCAAAGATACGCACCACGTTGGGCGCCAGCGACTCGGTGGCGAACTTTGCCGTCTCTTCCAGCTCGAACGGGTAGGTAGGCTCCGGTGTCGGCGTCGGCGTTTCTGTGGGTGTCGGTGTGGCCTCGGGTGTCGGCGTTTCCGTGGGTGTGGCCGTGGGCTCTGGCGTCGGTGTATCAGTGGGCGGCACCGTAGCCGTCGCGGTTGGAACAGGAGTCGGTGTGTCGGTGGCAATGGCCTGGGCAACCTGCGTCGGATCTACCACCTGCACGCC
The DNA here is from genome assembly GCA_019455155.1 of Caldilineaceae bacterium. Taxonomy (GTDB): domain Bacteria; phylum Chloroflexota; class Anaerolineae; order Caldilineales; family Caldilineaceae; genus JACFMY01. The sequence continues at coordinate 1,275 of JACFMY010000747.1, read as the reverse complement.
TGGCGCGGCCGGCGCTGCCTCTTGTCCGGCCTGCTCTTGTACCACCGGCACGTCGACGACAGGCGTGGGGGTCCAGGTAGGAATCGGCGTGCGGGTCGGTGTTGCTTCACCGCCGCCGCAGCCCACTAAAACGAATACGGACAGGAGGCCGGCCGTAGCCAGCCTGGTCCAACGTCGCAGTGAGCTCATGAAGGGGGACTCTGGTTGCTTCGAACCGTGGGCCACAATGTCTCGTTCTCCTTCAGTGTGGCGGAGGAAACCTGCGCCAAGCGACAATAGTAGCGCATATTTCCCGCCGTCAGCAAACTCAAGCTGCGCTCACCGTGCGGGTTCACGGCCACAGAACGCCCTTGTCGGGGGTATTGCACCCAACAATTCCCCAACGAATGGGTTCCGTTATACAATCAGTCGAGAGGAGAGTTCGCATGCGTAAGATCGCGGTGGCCCTGTCCAAAGGGGGTGTCGGCAAGACAACAACAGCCGTCAACCTGGCGGCAGGGCTTGCCCAGCTTGGCCGGCGTGTGCTGCTCCTGGATATGGATACGCAGGGCCAAGCTGGCAAGATGTTGGGTGTGCAGGCCAGCGTCGGTGTGGCCGAGGTAGTGAACGGCGACAGCTCAGTTGACGAGGCGCTCATTGAGGTCCGCCCGAACCTGTGGCTGTTGCCGGGCGGCCGTGCGCTGGGCGGGCTCAAGCGCACAATTGACCGCAAGGAATATGGCGGCGAGCGCACCTTGGCCGAGGCGTTTGACAGCATCGACAGCACCTACGACTACATCATTGTCGACACTGCCCCCGGCTGGGATGTGCTGACTGTCAATGCTCTCTTCCTTGTTGGCGAAGTGCTCGCGCCGGTAGCCCTTGAGGTAATGGCGCTGCAGGGCCTCCTGGATTTTACACAAAACCTCGATGCCATCCGCCGCTACCACGACCTGCTCCTGCGCTACATTGTGCCCACCTTTTTTGACCGCCGCGTGCGGAAATCTGAGGAGATCCTGCGCCAGCTGCAAGCACACTTTGCGGGCCAACTCTGTTCACCGATTCGCTACAACGTGCGCTTGTCAGAAGCGCCTGGCTACGGCCAGTCTATCTATGAATATGCGGCCAGCTCCACAGGTGCAGAAGATTATCGAGCTTTGACAGAAAGGGCGATACAGGATGAGCAGTCGTAAAGAAACCCCTGATGTGCTCGGCCAGGTCCTGTCCGGCGGCGAACAGCCTCCCGCGCGGCCCAAGACGCCCAAGCCAAGTGCGCGGCCGGCCGCGCGGTCGCCA
>JACFMY010000746.1 GCA_019455155.1 Caldilineaceae bacterium | reverse complement strand
GCATGAGCTCCCGCCAGGCAAGCGCGGCAAAGGTGCTAATGGGAAGCAGGCCCCAAAAGAGATAGCGTCCTTGATGCTGGACGAACTTGGCATTGTAGCCAACATAGCTGGCCAGGACGACCAGTGACATGACCGCAAAGAGGCCCAACACCCAGAACTGAAACCGGTCCATGTCGGCCTCCGGCCGGCCACAGATGAAGCGCACCAACGCCCACAAAAGCCCCGAAAAAAGCACGCCGGAAAAGATCATCAAGAGCGCGTAGATACGCGGCTCCATGAACACGCCCATCCAGCCAAAGACGCCCCAGAAGCTGCGAAAGGTGAAGCTGACGGCCCGGTCGAGAAACTCGATCCAGCCCTTGTCTGCGATCCAGGCCGAGGTCATGGGCTGGCCAATGACAACAGCATCGTGGATGCGCAAGCCGAGAACATCCCACGCCCCGTACAACACCACATTTCGCATCCAGAGCGGCAGCACGAGTAAAAGCGCCGGCACGCCGATCCACAGACACGCGACGATCCCGGCGGCAAAGCTATGGCGGGTTGGCCGCAGCGGGATAGGATTCTCTTCCTCGATCTGCGGTTGCAGCCACACAACCAGCAACACGACGCCCAGGCACAGTGGCAGCGCCAGATAGGCATAGATCTTCGACAGCATGCCCAACCCAAGCAACACGCCCAGACCCAGAAAGTGCTGCTGTTCGCTCACTGCCAGGAGTACCCTCCGATCTGGAGTCCGTTCCACACGATGGAAACGCGCCTTCATCCAGCGCAGCAGCATGAGGAACACAGCCAAAAGGAGCAACTCGGCCAACCCATCGTTGTTGACCGCCGCGCTCATGGCCACATGCATGGGCAGGAAAGCCGCAAACGCGGTCGCGCCCACGGTGATCAATGGCTTAGTAGGAAACACCGCGTTGAGACAGGCGAAGAGCAGCAGAATGCTGGCCGCGCCAAGGACAACATTGAACAGCCGCAAGGGCAGCAGCTGGCCCGCGCCCAACATATAGATGGGCGCGGCGGCAAGATAATAGAGCGGCGGCTGGTACGATTCGTACCGCAACGAGTCAACCGGTAGATGGTCCGGGAAACCTGCCCCAACCAGACGACCGATGTAGCTCTGGTCATAATCGCCGTGTTGCAGCACGGGCAGGCCACGGCCGGCGGCGATATGGGCGATGTAATTGTAATGGGCAGGCTCGTCCGGGTTCTGCCAAGGGGGCGTGGTGACGGCGAATAAGGTCGCCGCCACCACATACGCTACGAGGATCAGCACCGCGTAGCGCTGAGGATGCCGGATATAGAGCAGGTCGATGTTGGCAGCGATAGGCCGGTAGGCGCGCGTGCCACTGTGCGTGCTGCCATCTACATACTGCATGGTAGCCTGGCGCCTCTACACCTGTTCCAACTTCTCTGTCATCAACGCGTCGTCGAGCTTGACAAAGAGCGGCTCCGGTGTGCGCATGGTCTGACCTGGAGCGAGTGTATTCGCCTCCCAGCGCCCGCTCGCCGCGCCGTGGTCATAGCGCAGCACCAGATGCGTGCCACGTGCATCCTCCACCTCTTCGGTGAATTGGCGGCCAAAGAGAGGCTCCTCGTAGCCCAGCAGGCTGTGCAGCTGTTCGCTGCTGTGGGGCAGAATGGGCGCCCAAATGAGCTTGAGCCAATCGATGGCCTGCAGCGCCACATAAACAGCGGTCGCCGCCCGTTCGGGATCTTCGCCAATTGTCTTCCATGGCGCCTGTTCGTTCAGATACTGGTTGACACGCTGGCTCAGACGACGAGCCTCCTGCAATGCGGCTTTTAACTTGACCGCTTCGTAGAGCGCGCCGGTGCTCTCAAAACC
>JACFMY010000105.1 GCA_019455155.1 Caldilineaceae bacterium | reverse complement strand
TGGCCGCCATCAGCGACGTGGCCCATCCTGACTGGCGCGCCTCGGCCGTGGGCGTCTACCGCCTGTGGCGCGACGGCGGCTATGCGTTGGGCGCCCTATTGGCCGGTGCGCTGGCGGATCTGTTTGGCGCCGGTTGGGCAATCGGCGTCGTGGCGGCCATTACCTTCGGCTCAGGGATTGTTGTGGCGCTTGAGATGCAAGAGACATTGGCTTCACGGCGGTCGTCTGGAGGAGAGGACAGCCTTCACCCCTTGAATTGACGCATCTCCACGGCCAACCTACAATCAGGGTATGGACACGCAGGCTGCAGTTCCAACCGCGCGCTCAGGAAGCGTGCCGCTCCTGGCTACCAAGCTCTTTGTCCCTCGCGTACGGCAGAGCCTGGTGCCCCGCCAGCATCTTGTTGAACATCTGAATAGCTGCCGCAAGCGGCAGCTTACTTTGGTTTCGGCGCCCGCCGGCTTTGGTAAGACGACCCTCGTCAGCGCGTGGGCACAGGATCTGGAGGAGCCAGTGGCCTGGCTTTCTCTAGACAAGGCGGACAACGATCCGGCGCGCTTCGCCAGTTACTTCGTGGCGGCGCTACAACAGGTTGCGGCCGCGCTCGACGCTCCCGCCTCGCAAGCCATTGGGCAGGACCTGCAAGCTGCATTCGACTCTCCCAACGCGCCGCCGCTTGATTACCTGATGGGCTCGCTCATCAACGACCTGATGGCACTGCCGTCCGATTTCTTGCTGGTGTTGGACGATTTCCACGTGATCGACAATGAGTCAGTGCACGCGGCAATGCGGAATCTGGTCGCCCACCAGCCGCCGCAAATGCATCTGATCATCCTCACGCGGGAAGATCCCCAAATCCCCCTGGCGCGGCTGCGCGCCAGCGGCCAACTCGTCGAGCTACGCGCCCAGGACCTGCGGTTCACTCCGGCCGAGGCCTCGATCTTCTTGAATGATGTCATGGGGTTGGCCCTGGATGCACAGGCCGTCGACGAGCTCGACGCCCAGATTGAGGGTTGGATTGCCGGCTTGCAGCTTGCGGCCCTTTCCATGCAGAACCGGGAGAATCCTGCCGAGCTCATTCGCGGTCTGTCGGGCAGCCATCACTACATTCTCAGCTACCTTACCGAGGAAGTGCTGCGCCAGCTCTCGCCAGAGGTCCAGGCGTTCTTGCTCCAAACCTCCATGCTTACCCAGTTAACGGGACCATTGTGTGACGCGGTGACAGGCCGTACGCAGAGCCGCGCAATGCTAGAGTCGCTTTATGCATCCAATGCGTTCGTCATCCCCTTGGACGATGAGCACGAATGGTTTCGTTATCACCACCTCTTTGCTGACCTGTTGCGCAACCAGTTCAAGCGCACCCAAGCCCAGGACGCGGCCACGCTTCACCAACGGGCAAGCGAGTGGTACGAAAAGCAGGGTATGGCTCCCGATGCCATCGAACACGCGTTTGCCGCCGGCGATTACCCGCGTACCGTACGTCTCCTGGAGAGCCATACGCGGCGCGTCGTCTTGCAGGGCTATGCGCAGACCGTGGAGGAATGGCTGCGCAGGCTGCCACAGGACTGGCGCATTGCCGGGCCCCGCACCAACCTTGCCTTTGCCTTGTCACTCCTCCTACGCGGCCACCTGGGAGAGATCGAGCCATATCTACACGATGCCGAGGCCGCGATCGCAGAGCGCCGCCAGCTAGATGGCGATCCTGGCGCAGACGCGCTCCTGGCCGAGACCCTCTCCCTGCGCGCGGGTCTGGCTGCAGTCAAGGGAGATCCGGCGCGAGCAGCACTCCTGGCCCAGGAAGCCGTTGCAATAGCGCCCCAGAGCGATCCCTATGTGCGGGGTATGGCACATTTCTTTCTGGGCACCGCATACAACTATGCCGGACGAGTCGTCGAGGCCATCGAAACCTATCATGAGGCGTTGCCCCTCTGCAGGGCTGCCGGCAATACTGTGGCTGTCATGCTGGCCGTCGCGAACCTGGCGCTACTGCACGTTATGCGTGGCCAACTCCGTGCTGCGGCCGCACTCTGTCGGGAGACCATCGAGGCTGCCAGCCGTTCCGGCGACTTGCGCTCACCAGCCCTGGCCGCAGTCTACGGCAGCTACAGTTACGTGCTCTATGAATGGGGTGATCTGGAAGCCGCCAGGCAGCAGGCGGAGCAATGTCTCAGCCTGAGCAGGCGGGGCGGTCACGTCGCGGCATTGGCCTACGCCGCGGTTGTGCTCTCACGCATCCAGCTGGCTCGAAACGACGTCACTGCGGCCGCTGACGCTCTAAGCCAGGCCCTCCAATTGCGCCAGCGGGGCATGCCCGCGTGGGTCCTGCCGGAGATCGTGGCGCAGCAGGTCGCGCTGGCGCTGGCGCAGGACGATGAGGACACGGCCGCGCAGGTGCTGGCGCTGGCTGGCGCGCAGCCCGGGGAAGAGACTGACTTCACACACGAAGTCCTCCATATCGCGCAGCTGCGCCTGCTCTGCTACCTGGCCCACAAGACATCCAAGGAAACGTACTTCGAGCAGGCGCTGGCGCTGGCAAAGGGATTGCTGGCGTCCGCGGAGCCGGCCGGTCGTTTGGGCCGTGTGCTTGAGACCCTTACCCTGCGCGCCCTGGTCTTTCAGCTGCGCGGTGACATGTCACGCGCGCGGGAGGACCTGCAGCGGGCGCTGGCGCTGGCAGCGCCGGAAGGATATACACGTATCTTCGTCAATGAAGGTGCGCCCATGGCACGGTTACTGCAGACCGCGCAAAGACGTGACATGGACCAGGCTCATATTGCCCGCTTGCTGGCACTCCTGGCGCCCGCAGCTGGCACAGGCGTGCCCCCTCAGCCAGATCTCGCCGAGGCCCTTACCGAGCGCGAGTTGGAAGTGCTACGCCTCATCGCCAAAGGCCTGCCCTACGCCGAGATCGCGCAACAGCTCGTGGTTAGCCTGAACACAGTACGCTTTCACGTGAAGGGTATTTACGGCAAGCTCGGCGTAAACAACCGCGCAGCAGCGGTGGACCGCGCTCGGGCGTCAAAGCTCTTCTGATCCCTACATCTCCTACCCAGACAACCTACATCAATCTTCTCCCCAAACTACATCCTGATGTGGTCTCAAGGCTGCGCCTTTCCTCTATCCTAGGAATGAACGTGCAACGGCGGCCAGGTAATGTGGAAGGGGATGTGTATGCCGCGCATTGATGAGCAGGCGACCTATATCATCACGGTTCAAGGGTGCATCGACGGCACACTCGTCGACTGGTACGGCCCGGTGGTGATCGATAGAACAGACGACGCGGACAAGGGGCTCATTACCACGCTGTCGGGCATTGTCACCGATCAGGCCGGGCTGCTGGGTATCATTCGCCATCTTCATGGCTTGGGCGTTGTTCTGCTGTCAGTGGCACGGGATGCTTTGCCAGCTGCAAACGCCCAGTAGCCAGCCGGCACCAGGGGGGAAGCCAGTACGGGCACCAGAAAGCCACACGGAACAATCATCGGCACCTATCACGCGAGGATGCAATGGTCAACAGACGACGAATCAGCCGGCGTCGCTTCTTATTGGTGGCCGGCGGGACACTGGGAGCAAGCACGTTATTGTGCGGCGGCGTCGCGGCGTTCAGCACGCAGACACCGGCCGTAAATTTCGGACAGTTGAGATGTGGGAAGGTGAGGAACATGAAAAAAGTCCTGGTAGCGTATGCAAGCCGGTATGGGTCAACAGCTGAAATCGGACACGCGATCGCGGCGCGTCTCTGTGAACGTGGAGAAGCGGTGGATGCATGCTCGATTGACGAGGTGAAGGATCTGTCGCTGTACGATGCGGTCGTGGTCGGCAGCGCAGTGCGCATGGGCAGCTGGTTGCCTGCGGCTGTTAGATTTGTCGCAGAACACAAGGAGGCGCTGCGCAAGGTGCCGACGGCATTTTATACCGTCCACATCCTGGCGCTGGGTGCCAATGAGGAAAGCAAGAAGACACGAGTTGCGTACCTCGATGCTGTGCGAAGCATTGTTATGCCACAGCATGAAGCCTTTTTCCCTGGCAAATTGGACCCTAAGCAGCTCAACCTGTTGGATCGCGTGATGGCCAAAGCGGTGCAATCCCCGGAAGGCGATCTGCGCAACTGGCAGGAGATTTGGAACTGGGCAGACGAAATCTTTCAAAAAGAGGAAGTGTTACGATGAAACCCTCCAAGACCTTGATCGTCCTTTCAGTTTTGATCGCACTGTTGGCTGTTATTGCAGCCGGTACCGGGGTTCTCTACCAGGGAGAAGGCGCCAGCTATACGTTTACGAGCCTGCGCGGCGAGGCGGTCACCATGTATGGTCACGGCCTCTACCGGTATGAGCCCGTGCTCATGGCCGCCCAGGTGATTCCCCAGGATGCTGTGACCCTGGTCGTCGGCGTGCCGCTCCTGTTGGTTGCTCTCTGGATCTATCGCCAGGGGCGGGTACGGGTCCAGCTACTGCTGGCCGGCACACTGGCCTATTTTCTGTATACCTACACCAGCATGGCATTCGGCGCGGCCTACAATGAGCTGTTCCTGGTCTACGTGGCGTTGTTCTCGCTGAGTCTGTTCGCATTTATCCTGGCCATTGTCGCGGTGGATCTGCCCTCACTGCCCGCCCATTTCACGGATCGTTTGCCGCGGCGCACCATCGCGAGCTTTCTCTTTGCAGCCGGCCTTTTCCTGCTGGTGGCATGGCTAGGTCGTATCGTTCCGCCGCTCCTGGCAGGGAGCCCGCCCATCGGCCTGACGACCAACACCACGCTCTTCATTCAGGTTATGGACCTGGGGCTGATCGTGCCGTTGGTTTTTCTCGCCGGCATCATGTTGCTCAGACGACGACCTCTGGGATATCTCCTGGCGTCAGTCGGGCTGATCAAGTTCGTGACCATGGGGCTCGCGCTCATCGCCATGATGATTGGCCAACTGTTGGCGGGAGTTGAGTTCTCCATGGCTGAGGCGATTATCTTCCCCGTACTCGCCCTCGCGGCAATCGCTATGGCCTACATTCTGCTGCGTGATCTACATGAGATCGCGCCGGTCCACTAGAACACCGCGCAGAAGTCCGGTTGCTTGAAACGGCCGGGCTTCTGCGCTTCCAGTTACGTAAGTCCTCTCACTACCCTTCATCCGCGCATACGCTACCATGGCAGCTACTGCTTAGATGTTGCCCCCAACGCGCAAACAGCCGGCCCGCTGCCGGTAACGTTGGTCAGGAGCACTATAATGCGTATGCGTACCCTTCTGATTCTAGGAACACTCGCTCTGCTGGGGTTTGGGCTGGCTGCCTGTGGAGAGCCAGACGCAACGAGCCAAGCGACGCCAGATACGGCGCCGGCCACCTCCCCGCCAACTACCACGATCCCTACGGAACCCGTGTATCGCTACAGCCAGCTCTTGCCGCGCGATGCGATCTTGCCTGTCTATGTACCGGAGTTCGTTACGGCCGACGCCGCGCCGCTGGACGATAGTGAGCTGGTACTGGCAATCGAGATCGACGGCCAGGCCAAGGCCTATCCAATTATCGTGCTCAATTCGCGCGAAATGGTCAACGACGAGCTGGCAGGTGTGCCGATCCTGGCTACCTGGTGACCACTCTGCTATACGGGCATGGTGCATGTCCGCACGGTGAACGGTAAAACCGAGGTTTTTGGGAACCAAGGCGCGCTCTTCATGAACGCCATGACTTGGTGGGATCACACTACGAACAGTGTCTGGTCTCAAGTATGGGGCCGGGCCATTGAAGGACCCCTCAAAGGGACAGAGCTGGAGTTGCTGCCGGCGCAGACAGTCCCCTGGGGAACCTGGAAGGCCCAATATCCGGACACGTTGCTCATGACCAACGGCTTAGGCGGTTTTCGGCTCCGCGGCGAGACCTTTCAGCCGAACTATGTCATCGGCGTCGAGCTGCAGGGAGCAGCCAGGGCCTACCCCTACCAGAAGGCCGCGGATGAGCGCGTGATCAACGATAGTCTCAATGGCCGGCCGCTGGTGGTTGTGGTGAATCCAGAGACAAAGGCGGTGGCGGTCTTTTTGCGCCAGGTAGACGAGCGCATTCTAACCTTCGTGTGGGAAAACGAGCAGCTGGTGGATCGTGAAACGGGAAGCGTCTGGGATCCCGTACGCGGGTTGGCGCTTCGGGGTCCCCAGCAAGGCCAGGCCCTGCGCGCGCTGCCCTATGTGCCTGCCTTCCCCACGGCCTGGCGCGACTTCTACCCCCAAACCACCTTCTACGAATAATCTCCTCGCCCCCGGCGTCATGACTTGTATATCTCTACAGACGTCATAGCTCAACCTGACGTTGCTACCGCGCCACCCCCTTTTCAACAAAATCATGGTGTCCTTGGTGCCCATGGTGCCATGGTGTTTCCCCAGTCCTCCCCCTTGCCTTTTCTCATCCCATCTGCTATGATCCCAACTGCCCAGAAATTTCAGATCTAAAACATCAGATTGCAGCAGCGTGGCGCAACAGCTCAACGGAGAATCCACCGCCACTGCCTGTGGCCTGCTTTCCCGCAGAGATGGAAACACATATGGAGACCGATAACGCGAATGGGCCGATTGCGCTGCCCAGCTTGCGCGACGAGGTATACAACATCATTCGCAAACGGATCTTGACCCATGTCTATCCTCCTGGCTATCGCTTCAACCTTGCCGAATTCGAGGCGCAGCTAGGCGTCAGCCTCACCCCGCTGAAGGAGGCGCTGCATCGCCTACAGGCCGAGGGCTTGGTCGAGATCCGCCCCCGGCGTGGCACCTTCGTCACCTCCATTGACCCTGCCGATGTGGCGGAAAGCTTCGACGTCCGCTGCATCCTGGAATGCGCGGCCGCGGAGCTGGTGGTGCCCACCATCACCGGCGCGGAAATCACCGAATTACAGGCCATGCACAGCCGTATGCAGGCGCTGCTGGAGCAGGGCGTCTATGCAGAGATTGTCGCCGAACATATTGACCTGGACCGCAAACTGCACAAGCGATTCATTGAACTGACCCGCAACCGGCGCCTGATTGCGATCTACGGCCAGATCGACACACACCTCCAGGTGGCGCGTGTCCAATCGCAGTTCCGGCTAGAGGATTCATATGAGACGCGGCGCGAGCATGAGGCATTCATCGAGGCCCTCACACGCCGCGACGTTGCAGCAACCAAACGTGCGCTCACCGTTCACGCCGATCTGTCGAAACGCAGGATGCTCAAAGTCTTGAACAGCGGCTAAGCCCGGTCCGGCAAATCCTACTCACTACATCAAACACAAGGACAGGCCATCATGAGGCGCGTCGGCATCGAAATCTTCTATTGGATCGATCGTTGGTCAGACGATCAGATCAGCTACTTCCCGCGCGCAAGCGCGTCTGGCTTTGACGGCGTGGAGATCTCCCTGGTCAGCGGGCCTGATCTCGACTGGCGGCGCATGCGCGCCGAACTGGATCGCCTGGACCTCGCAGTCTTCTGTAGCACTGGTCTCAGCCCTGCCACAGACATTACGAGCGCCGATGCGACCATACGCGCGGCGGGGACCGAGTATCTCAAACGCTGCCTCGACACCGCGAGCAAGGTGGGCAGCCCAATCCTGGGTGGCGTCACCTATGCGCCCTGGCTCTACTTCCCGCCAGAGATCGACCTGCAACCCTACCGCGAGCGAAGCGCCGCCGCCATGCAGGAAGTGGCGCGCGTGGCCGGCGACCTTGGGCTCACGATCTGTGTGGAAGTGCTCAACCGCTTTGAGACCTTCATGTTCAACACCGTGGAGGAGGGGCTCCGCTATCTCGATCTGGTGGGAAGCGAGCATGTCAAGCTGCAACTCGATACCTACCACATGAACATGGAAGAGGATGATATGGGCGCGGCCATCCGGCTGGCCGGCGCGCGAATCGGACACTTCCACTGTGCGGCGAACAACCGCAAACCGCCGGGACCTGGCCATATCGACTGGCTCGGTGTGCGCCGCGCGCTGGATGATGCGCAGTACGATGGGTGGCTCGTGATCGAATCGTTTCCCAATCCCGCGGTCGAGACGGGTCGAACGGTCAATACCTGGCGTCCCCTGGTTACAGATGCGGAGACCGAGATCCGCCGTGCCCTAACCTTTTTACGAGAAAACGTATGCTGACGAAAGGGAAGCATCCCATGTCTACGCGTGCAAAAAAGCTCTTTAACCAGCGTTCGGATCTGGTTGAGGAGATGCTCGAGGGCTATGCTGCCGCCTATGCCGACATCATTCGCCTGACCGAAGGCGGATTGATCGTCCGGCGCACGCCAAAGGACGCCGGAAAAGTCGGTCTCGTGATCGGAAACGGCTCCGGGCATGAACCCGCCATGATTGGCTGGGTTGGGTACGGATTGTTCGACGTAAATGTTCCTGGGCCCGTCTTCACGGCGCCCCCACCTGCTAAGCTGTTGGAGGGGATTCAGGCCGCCGATCGCGGGGCCGGCGTCCTCGTGTGCGTTTCCCACCACGCGGGTGACCTCATGACAGCCGAATTTGCTCTGGCCGAGGCCCACGACCAAGGCATGGCCGACGTGGAGATGGTCGTTCTGTACGATGATGTCGCCTCGGCGCCCCGTGGCCGTGAGCCTGACCGCCGTGGCACCGCCGGGCTTTTCTTTGTATGGAAGATGCTGGGCGCGTTTGCAGAGACGGGCGCTCCCCTGGCCGCCTGCAAGGAGCTGGCTGAGAAGGTTCGTGACAACACACGCACGATTTCCATGGCCCTGACCTCCTGCCGCCAACCCGTCACGGGTGAAGTGATGTTCCATATTGGCGAGGACGAAATGGAGATCGGTATGGGTGTGCACGGTGAGGCTGGAACCGGCCGTGTGCCGCTGTTGAGCGCGGACGCCACCATTGACCAGATGTTGCCCCTGATTCTGGAAGACCTACCCTTTCAGGCCGGCGACGATGTCTGTGTCTTGCTCAACAACAGCGGGAGCATGACCCTGATGGAACTGTCCATCCTTTACCGGCGCGTCCAGCAGATTCTAGACGACCGGCACATTCGCGTCTATCGCGCCTGGCTTGGCTCCTACGCTACAACCCAGGAAATGGCCGGATTTGGCCTATCGCTCTGTCGCGTCGACGACCAGCTCAAGGCGCTGTACGACGCTCCTGCCAACGGCGCCGCGTTCAAGAGCCTGGGGGCGCGACCATGAGTGGCCTATGTGTCATTGCAGGGACCAGATGGATCGAGATGATAGCAGCCGCAGCGGCAGCGATTGGTAAGCGGCAGGATGATCTCAACGCGCTCGATTCCACGGTCGGAGATGGCGACCACGGCACCAATATTGCGGCGGCCCTGGCCAAAGCGGCCGCTTCGGTGACCGAGCTACCAGAACCGGCGCCGGAAGCCGTGCTAAATGAGGTAGGGTCGACCCTGGCGACTGAGATGGGTGGCGCGGCCGGGGTGATTTTTGGCGCCTTCTTCCGGGGCGCGGCCCTGGGGACGGCTGGAAAGGCCGGCATCGACGCGCCCCAATATGTCGAAGTCCTACGCAGTGGTCTCAAGGAAGTTCAGAAGTGGGGCAAGGCGCGGCCAGGTGACAAGACCATGGTAGATGCCCTGGCTGCCGCCCTACGCGCCGCGGAAGCAGCGGTGGCCCAACAGCAGAGCCTGGAGGTCGTGATGCAGGTTGCGGCCGCCGCCGCCCACCAGGGCGCTGAGGCAACGACTGCCATGGAAGCGCGCAAGGGGCGCGCCCGCTTCCTGGGCCCGCGCGCGATAGGATTCCAGGATGCAGGCGCGACGTCAATCGCCTTGCTGCTGTCGGCATGGTCCGAGGTTGTCTGTACGAACGCAACAAACCCTTGACTGGGAGGCACAGATGCAACGACTGCGCGTTGGCTACGTTGGCGTAGCCCTGGCAAGCTATTTTGCCGAGGAGCATAACCAGTATGGCCGGGCCATTCAGGGCCTGGAAGAGCTGAGCCGCGAGCTGGATTTTGAGCTGGTGGCCATTCCGTACGGGCTGACCGATGTCCCCATGGCCGAACAGGCTGCCAGGCAACTGCGCGCGCAGGAAGTTGATTTCCTGCTCATTCAGAACGCGGCCTGTAGTTTGGGTGAACAGATTCTCCACCTTGCCCAGGCGGCCCCGCGCCTTGGACTTTGGGCCACGCCCGATCCACGGCAGGAAGGCGATATCCAGCTCCATTCGTTTGTGTCCATGAGCCATTACGCCTCCATTTTGAAGCGCTATCTACGCCACCAGGAGACGCCGTTCAAATGGTTCTATGGTCACGTGGAGGACGAGGAGTTCAGGCGGCGGCTGGCTATCACGATCCGCTCGCTCACGGCCATCAAGAAAATGGCTACGGCCCGGATCGGCTGGATCGGCGGCCTTTCGCCAGGCTTCTATAATATGATGTTTGACGAGCGCAAGTTGCTGGCGCGTTTTGGGCTGCGCGTCCAGGCACACGAGTTGGGCGAGGTCATCGAGCTGGCCAAACGGGTAAATGAGCGAGACGCGCGCAGCACAGTAGGCGAGTTGAAGCTGGCGGCCCGCGCGGTGCAGACCACAGACCCGGCGCTCGAGAAAGGCGCCCGGCTCTACCATGCGCTCAAAGAGCTAGCGGTCCAGAATGGCTACAGCGCGCTGGCGGTGGAATGCTGGCCGAAGTTTCAGGAGCTGTACCACGTCGCCCCCTGTATGGCTTACAGCTGGCTGGGCTCGGAAGATGGTATGGCGGTAGCCTGCGAAGGAGATGTCCTGGGCGCGGCCAGCATGCTGCTCCTGAACTACCTGACAGGCCGTCCTGGTTCAGCCACGCTGCTCGACCTGACTGCAATCGACCCCCACGCCGCCACAGCCCTCATGTGGCACTGTGGCGTCAGCCCGCGCCATTGGGCCAACGACGACGGCATCATTTGGGTCGACCACGTGACCTTGGGACGCAAAAGCGAAAACCGCTACGGCGTGGCTGGAGACCTGGTCTTTCGTGCGCAGGAAGCGACGATCACCTACATTGGCGACGATGCACAGCGCCTGCTTGTCCTGACCTCCCAGATCGTCGAGCGGCCCCAAAAGGGATTCGACGGCACGCGCGGCTGGTTCAGCGAGTTTCGCCTGAACCAGGAACCGGTTTCCATCCAGGACCTGATCAACACACTGCTGGTACGGGGCCATGAACATCACTATGCCGTTGGCCAGGGCAACGTCAGCAATGAGCTCCTCGAGATCGCGGCCTGGCTCAAGCTGCGTACAGTAGAGAAGGTCCCTTACCAGGACTACCTGCAGCTTGAAGGTGTTAACGTACTTTAGCGATTGGGAAAGGAGGCGCCCCGGATACCAAGCCGGGGACAATAGAGCGCGCAAAGACCCACAGATCGTCATCGTTGGCTTGGATGGTTCATCTTATTCTTTCCACGGAGGAGATATGTTCGCGCGAAGAATTCAACTTTGGATAGCACTGCTTGTAGTTCTCACCGTAATTCTCGGGGCCTGTGCAGCGCCTGTGGCGCAGCCGCCGGCCCAAGGCCCGGCTGCCGCGCCGGGGGAAGCGGCCGGCCCACCCACCTACGCCAGTTGGGATGAGGTCCTGGCTGCCGCCTCAGGTACCACCGTCACCTGGCACATGTGGGGCGGCTCGGACAAGATCAACACAGATGTAGACAACGATATCGGCAAGGTTGTCCAGGAACAGTTCGGGGTGACCTTAAACCGCGTGCCGGTGGCCGATATTTCCGAAACCGTGAACAAACTGCTGGATGAATCCGCCGCGGGTGTCACAAGTGGCGGCAGCGTAGACCTGCTCTGGATCAACGGCGAGAATTTCAAGACGCTCAAGGACGCGGGCTTGCTTTACGGCCCCTTTGTCGATCTGCTCCCCAACAACCAATATGTCAACTGGGACGATCCGGCCATGGCCAATGACTTTGGCACGCCGGTAGATGGGTACGAGTCCCCGTGGGGCCATGCTCAGTTCGTCATCGAGTATGATACGGCGCAGGTCGGCGACAACCCGCCCACGAGTTTCGAGGCATTGGCCGAATGGATCAAGGCCAACCCTGGGAAATTCACCTATCCTGCGATTCCGGACTTCACTGGAAGCGTCTTCTTGCGCCACGTATTCTACTGGGCTGCCGGCGGCCCCGAAGAGTTCATGGGGGATTTCGACCAGGCGACGTTCGACAAATATGCCCCCGCAGTCTGGGAGTATCTCAACGACATCGAGCCATCACTCTGGCGGCAGGGCGAGACTTACCCGGAAGCGGGCGCGATGACCGACCTGCTCGCCAACAAAGAGATCGCCTTCAACATGGGATATGGTCCGGCCAATGCTTCCTTGAACATTGCTCAGGGAATCTATCCCGAAACGATCCGCACCTTTGTCTTTGATATCGGTACCCTGGCGAACAACAACTATGTCGCGATTCCGTTCAACGCTAGCAATCCGGCCGGCGCCATGGTCATCGCCAACTACATCGTGTCGCCCGAGTTCCAGCTGATCATGGCGGATTCAGAACGCTGGGGCTGGCTGATGACCATCGATCCGGCGCGCATGTCGCCGGAACAGCAGGAGCAGCTTGCATCATTCACGCTGGGCGTGGCCACACTTCCTCCTGACGTACTGGCCACCAACGCGCTGCCCGAACCCAAAGGCGATTGGGTTACCGCCATGGAACAGGGCTGGATCGAAAACGTGCTGCAGAAATAAGAGCCTGTCAAGTACCCTTCCGGTTGGGGGCGCAACGTGGAGCCGAGGCGCCCCCAACCCCTCCATCTGCGAGTTGACCATCGTTTGAGGCAACCATGCAACGACGAATCTGGCTGGAACGACTGAAAGTCCCCCTGATGTTGCTGCCCGCCTTGCTGGTTCTGTTTGTGCTCTTCAGTGGCGGCATGATCGTCGGGATTGGACAGAGCCTGGGCTACATGCCCGTCATTGGGCGGCAGGAATTCACCCTCCAGCACTATTGGGATGTCTTGACAGATCGCAATTTCCTGCAATCGCTCTGGCTAACATTTCGCATTGCCTTTGTCTCGACCTTTCTCTCGACGGTTATTGCTATCCTGCTTTCGCTGGTGTTGCGGGAGGTCTTCCGGGGTAGCCAGTTTGCGACTTTCATCTTCCAGATTCCAATCCCCATCCCCCATCTCGTGGCGGCGTTTGGCATCGTGGCCCTGGTTACCCAAAGCGGCATCCTGGCCCGGCTCCTTGCCGCGGCCGGCCTGCTACAGGAACCAAGCCAGTTCCCTGTCATGGTATTCGACCGCGCCGGCATTGCCATCACACTCACCTACCTGTGGAAAGAAGTGCCCTTTACCGCGCTTGTCGTTCTGGCCATTCTCAAGAGCGTGGGCACCGAGTACGAGGAGTTGGCCCAGACGCTGGGCGCCAACGCCTGGCAGCGCTTCTGGTATGTGCTGCTGCCGCTCATCTTGCCGGGCATTCTGTCTACGTCGATCATTGTCTTTGCCTTTGGCTTTGCCAGTTACGAGATTCCATTGCTGCTGGGCGTGCGCTTCCCAACCACGCTGCCGGTCTGGGCCTTTCAAAACTACCAGGACCCAGACCTCAATCTACGTCCTGAAGCCATGGCAGTAAGCGTCATCCTGACCGTCATCTCAATCATCTTGCTGGTCTCCTACCGGCGGCTGGCAAGATATGCAGTGAAATAGATAGCAACGGTGAACCATGCGACTTTTCTGGCGTTGGCTGGCCGTCACCTTCATCATCGTCACAGTGATGGCGCCGTTACTCGTACAAATCATCTGGTCCCTGGCCTTCCGCTGGCATTTTCCCAGCCTGTGGCCAAGTGTCTGGGGACTCCAGGCATGGCAGTATGTGTTCACATCCTCTTCACGCGTGGGTGAAGCGCTGTTCAACAGTGTGGTGCTGGCCCTCTTTGTATCTGCCCTTTCCATTCTCGTCGGTCTACCGGCCGCACGGGCACTTGCCCTACACGAATTTCGGGGCAAGGGCGTGATCGAATGGCTCCTGATGGTTCCCATCATCGTACCCAGCATTGTTGTCACCATGGGCATCCATATCGTCTTCATCCGTTATCGCCTGACCGACACCTATCTGGGGGTTGCCCTGGTCCACCTGATTCCCTGCATCCCCTACATGATCCTGGTGATGACAAGTGTCTTCGCCAACTACGGCACGGCGCTCGAAGAAACTGCGCGGACGCTGGGCGCCAGCGCCGTCAAGACCTTTTGGTACGTAACGTTGCCGGGCATCTTTCCTGGCCTGCTCATCGCCACGATGTTCACCTTTCTCATCTCATGGAGCCAGTATGTGACGACCTTGCTGATTGGAGGCGGCCGCATCATCACCCTACCCATGATCCTGTTCCCCTTCATCAGCGGCGCCAACAACGCAACTGCGGCCGCGATCAGTCTGGTGTTTGTAGCGCCAGCGATCGTTGTACTCGTCTTTACGTCAAAGTCCCTGGCCAAAGAGTCATCGGTGATGGGTGGTTTCGGCCGCCTGTAGCGTTTCTCATGGGGCGAACGCACAGTGACAGGCAGACAGTTGGCGCTAGCCCATACCTGCCCGCCCCACATAGGGTAGGCTGCAGCTGGGAACGGCGTCGCCGGTCTTCGGGCTGCCAATGCAGATACAGAGAATCCATCAAGGCAGATAGTGTATGACAACGATAGTCTTGAAAGAACTGACACGGCGTTTTGGCCAGGTGGCGGCGGTCGATCATCTCAATCTCGAGATTGACTCCGGCGAATTGATCGCGTTTCTGGGTCCCTCTGGCTGTGGCAAGACCACGACCTTGCGCATGATCGCCGGCCTGCTCATGCCGACGAGCGGTGATGTCCTCTTTGACGGCAAGTCCGTGCTGGGCGTCCCCACGGAGAAGCGTGGGGCAGTCATGGTATTCCAGAAACACCTGTTGTTTCCTAATATGAGTGTTGGCGACAATATCGGCTTTGGCCTGCGCATGCGCGGCATGCACAAACACGAAATCGCCGCACGCGTCCGTGAGATGCTCGAGTTGGTGCGCCTGCCGGGCTTTGAAAACCGGCGCGCGCACGAGCTTTCTGGCGGCCAGCAGCAGCGCGTTGCCCTTGCCCGCGGGCTGATCATCCGGCCGGCCGTGCTGTTGTTGGACGAGCCCCTGGCCAATCTCGACGCCAATCTGCGCCTCGAGATGCGCGAGCTGATTCGCAACATCCAACAAGAATTGCGCATCACCTCTATCTTCGTGACCCATGACCAGGAAGAGGCCGTTATGCTGGCGGACAGGGTGGCCCTGATGTTCGATGGCGTTATCCAGCAGTATGACATCCCGCGCAACTTCTACGAACGGCCCAAGACAGCCGAAGTCGCACGCTTCTTTCGTAACGAGAATTTCATCCGGGGCCGGAAGCGCGGCAAGACTGTGGAGACCGCCGCGGGCAATATTACGATCACAGCAGATTGCGGCCTGCCCGATGGGCCCGTGCTCCTGACTGTACGTCCCGAGGAAATCAGTGTCAGAGAGGACGCGGCAGAGAATACGCTGGATGCACGGGTTGTCTCGACGGTCTATATGGGCACATATACCCAGTTCTTGCTTGAGGTGGACGGCCGGGTATGGCGCGCCAATGGCCCCGCTGAGGCCACCGCCAGCACAGGAGACAATGTCATATTATATCTGCCGCCAAAACGTACCTGGCTTCTGCCCGTAGAGTAGGATGCAACCTATGCACGCGCTTGAACGAACTCGTTTATTTCAGAAAGTCTATGGGTGCCTCATGGGCGGTGCGATCGGCGACGCGCTGGGCGGCCCTGTAGAAGGCTGGACACCTGACCAGATCCGTGCCACCTATGGCGGCAACTTGGGCCGCTTCGTGCCGTACCAGCGCGGGCCGAGCTACCACGCCCACTTTGGCGAAGGTGAGCGCATCGGCGCCTACACTGATGACACGCGCTTAAAACATCTTCTATGCCAGGCCATCGTGGAGGCCGGCGGCATGCCGCGGCCAGGCGACTTTGCCCGCGTGCTGGCCTACGCGTACCACCACGCTGCGGACCCGCTCCACGAAGGGTTTGTGGAAGAGTACTATCTCAAGGCAATCTGGGGGCGCGACAAGGTGATCTTCAGCGGTGAGCCGACCAACGGCGCCATCATGGCCAACTCACCTGTGGGGATCATGGCCGCCTGCCGTCCCCACGCGGCGTATCAGGCAGCCTTCGATCTCGCCTTTCCCACCGACGGGTATGCCAAGACAGCCGCGGCAATGATGGCGGCGGCCATTGCAGCTGCCATGGCGCCGGCGCCTACGCTGGACGGGATCGTCTCCGCGGCCATCGACGCGCACCTGCACTTCGCGCGGCGGCGTGAAGGTCCCCATCTGCACTCTTTGGACTGGCGCTATGATCCCAACGTGAAGTTTCTACGTGCGGCCCTCGCCGTTGCCGAAGAGGAACGTGATATCTATGCGCTCCAGCCCCTGCTCTATGACCTGCTCGAGTGGGGCCATCTTTTCTCGGAAGCGACACACACGCTCGTCGTACCCCTGGCCATGTTTGCGGCGGCTGCCATGGATTTCCGCCAAACCGTGATCGGCTGCGTCATGTATGGCCGCGACAACGACAGCTACGCCAGTGTTGGCGGCGCGCTGGCCGGGGCTTTCCACGGCGTTGGCGCGATTCCACAGGATTGGATCGAAACCGTCACTGCCGCGAATCCAGAAGTCGATATGCATGCGCTGGCCCTGCAGCTTACGGAAATCATTGTGACGAACTACGAGTCGACGCAACGTGAACTAGACGCGCTGGCCGCGCTGTTCTAAGCAATTCACCAGAAAAGGATGATCCTTGTGCCATCTTTGCCTAAGCTTACCGAGCGCGAAATGAGAGAACGGCTGCAACTGCCCGAGGGGCGCGTGCGCGTCGTCATCGACACAGATGCCAAGAACGAGATCGACGATCAGTTTGCCCTGGCCTGGGCGCTGCTCTCTGGTGAGCGGCTCGATCTAGAAGGGGTCTATGCTGCGCCCTTCTCGTTTCGGATCTTTGCCGCCGCGCTGGCGCGAGCCTACGATCTATCACGCACGCCCGTGCTGCAAAACGAGGTCGATGCGAGGCTGGTCGAGCGCTTCCACGGGTGGCTGGCCGGGCTTGCCAGGCAAGGAGTCGATCCCAAAGATATCCATTTCGACGGTCCGGACGTAGGGATGGAACGCTCCTACGAAGAGATCCTGGCTGTCTATGCGAAGCTTGGCATGGATCCGGCCGGACTCGTCTTCCGGGGCTCGCCTGCATACCTGCCAGCGCCCAACCGCCCTGTCGACAGTCCAGCAGCGCGGCACCTTATCGAGCGCGCGCTTGCCAGCCGCGAGCGGCCGCTCTATGTGGCGGCCATCGGCGCCGCTACCAATATCGCATCGGCGATCCTGCTCGAACCTGAAATCATCCGCCACATTGTGGTGCTGTGGACGGCCGGCTATCCCACGTGGT
>JACFMY010000104.1:9086-17405 GCA_019455155.1 Caldilineaceae bacterium | reverse complement strand
CTCGGAGCAGTCTACTCACCAACGGGTACCGGCTTCCGTGCTGAATGCACGTTTCTCATGGTATCGTTCAGTTCGCATATTCATATTTACGCTGAATCTGGGAGCTAAGGCGTCAGTTGCCAGCGACGCCGGCGGCGCACACCAGCTTCAGAAGGAGTGAAACATGGCAAAGAAAGTCAAAGCAATTGTTAAGCTGCAGCTGCCGGCTGGCAAGGCCAATCCGGCGCCGCCTGTCGGTACCGCGCTGGGTCCCCAGGGCGTCAATATTATGGCGTTCTGCAAAGAGTACAACGCACGTACGCAGGGACAGATGGGGCAGGTGATCCCCGTCGAGATCACGATCTTCAGCGACAACTCCTTTACCTTTATCACCAAGACACCACCGGCTGGTGACCTGATCAAGAAAGCCGCGGGCGTGCCCAAGGGCAGCCCTGAGCCCAACAAGAACAAGGTGGGGAAGATCACCAAGGCCCAGGTTCGTGAGATCGCCGAGATCAAAATGAAGGACCTGGAAGGTGTTAGCCTTGAGAGCGCTATGCTAATGATCGAAGGCACCGCCCGCAGTATGGGGGTTACAGTCGTCGAGTAAGTCTCTGACCGGTGGTCGAGTTGCCTATGCGCTGCTCGACTTGGCCAGGACGTTGCCTGGCGCGAATGCTGCCGGATTGAAGTGACATTGTTACGAAAGAAGCAATTCGTGGGAGGGCTCAAGGCCCGCTATAACCACTAAGGAGTGAATTATGTCCAAGCATAGCAGACGCTTTCTAGCCCAGATCAGTAAGGTTGACCGCACCAAGTTCTACGGACCGGAAGAAGCACTGGAACTCGTCAAGGAACTGGCCACGGCCAAGTTCGATGAGACCGTCGAAGTGCATCTGCGTATGGGGGTAGACCCCCGCTATGCCGACCAGCAGGTGCGTGGTGTAGTCACCCTGCCGAACGGCACCGGCCGCACCGTGCGTATCCTGGTCTTTGCTAGCCCCGATGGCCAGACCCTTGCCCGCGAGGCAGGCGCCGACTATGTGGGCGCCGAGGATCTGGCCGACCAGATCTCTAAGGGCTGGACCGATTTTGATATTGTCCTGGCAACGCCCGACATGATGCGTATCGTCGGTCGCCTGGGTAAGGTTCTGGGTCCGCGCGGCCTAATGCCCAGCCCCAAGACAGGTACGATCGTGCCGGCCGAAGACTTACCGCGAGTGATTCAAGAAGCGCGCCTGGGCCGGGTAGAGTTCCGTGTGGACAAAACCTCCAACATTCACGTGCCCATTGGCAAAGCCAGCTTTGACAAGCAGCAGCTGCTGCAAAACCTGGCCACACTCATGGAGGCGCTTATGGCTGCAAAACCGTCCGCGCTTAAAGGGAACTACATTCATCGCGTCACGCTGACGAGCACCATGGGCCCCGGCGTCAGGACCGACGTAGCCGCAGCTTCAGCGTTAAAGTCTGATGCCGTCGCTGCCTGATCACGGCAGTGCCAAGCAGGAGAATGCGGAGCCAGGCAATCACCTGGCTCCGTTATTTTATGTGGCGCGTGTTTCATGAGGTAATTCTGAAGCCACTGTTCGTCCATCCAAGGTGATTGACTCATGGGTGACTATATTGTCCGTGTATTGGCTCAAGAGGCCGGTGTTCGTGGGCTCGCCTGTGTCACGACAGGCGTGGCCAGGGAAGCCACCAGGCGCCACAACGCCTCACCTGCCGCGACGGCCGCGTTGAGCCATGGATTGACCGCGGCTGCCCTCATGGGCGCCCTGCTCAAAACGAACCAGCGTGTGGCCATCAAGGTGGAAAGCGTCGGCCCGCTCCGCAAACTGGTCGTCGAGTCCGACAGCGCCGGCAACCTGCGTGGCTATGTCAGCAATCCTAATGTTGCGCTGGCGCCCCCCATTGGTCCGGGAGAGATTCCCATCGTCATTGGCGACCAGGGGTTACTCACCGTAGTCAAGGATCTGCGTCTCAAGGATCTCTATGAAGGGGTGGTACCGCTTCAAAGCGGCAAGCTGGATGTCGACCTGACCTACTACCTGATGCACTCGGAACAGGTGCCTTCATTGGTCGAGATCGGCGCGCCCATCGATGTCAATGGTATGCTGCGTGTCGCGGGCGGGCTGCTGTTGCAGACACTGCCGGGCAGCGATGTGAATCCCCTGGCGGAGCTTGCCGAGCGGCTGGACGATTTGCCCCAGATTGGCGAGCTGTTTTCCAACGGCGAGACGCCGGAGAGCGTTCTGGCCGCTATCTTTGGCGCAGTGGACTACGCCATCGTCGAGCGCCGTGAGCTGCAGTTCCAATGCGCATGTAGTTGGGAACGTACGCGGCAGGGGCTCAAGCTGTTGGGGCCAGCTGAAATACGCACCATGTTGGTGGAAGACGAGGCTGTGGTGGATTGCCACTTCTGCCACGAACGTTATGTGTTCAATCGGGAGGCGCTGGAAACGATCCTTGAGGAGCTCGAGCACGCGCAGAACGACGCCGCTGAATCGCTGTGACGCGCGCCCGGAGCCGCTGGCCAATTGTTCATTTAGACGGCCCTTGATTTGGCCAGCGATGGTTCATCCTGTATACTGTGCTGTCGGAACTGAATACAAACGACCTCTGTGTCGATGCTGAAGACAGCAGGTGCAAGCGTAAATGCCGGCTACCGGCAGCCTGCCGAAGCAAGTAACAGTCGGTTGTTGATCGTTGCCCATTTTGGTGGGCAATGTGAAACACTTTTCTGCCTGTCGCGCTCTTCTGCATCCCAGAAGGGCGTTTTTGTTGGTTATCGCAGGTAGGTTCGTGCCGGCTCCGGCATCGGTACGAGTCTCCTGGCCTGTTATTCTCGCAAGAAAGGAGGGATGCCGCTTGGCTATCAACCGACAGAAGAAAGAAGAGCTTGTCGCCAAGTATAAAGAACTGATCGAACAGTCGCCCGCTCTAGTCTTTACCAACTACAAGGGAACGACGGTTTCGCAGATCAATTCGCTGCGTGCCAAGCTCAAGGACGTCAACACCTCATGCGTTGTCGTCAAGAACACGCTGCTTGAGCTCGCGCTCAAGGAGACTGGACGCGTCACGCCCGAAGAGCTGCTCCAGGGCCCCAATGCCGTTGTCTTTTGTGGTGAAGATGTAGGGAAGAGCGTTACCGCTCTAAAGGATTGGATCAAGGACGCCAAGGTTGTCGAGATCACCGGCGCCATCATGGAATCGTCGGTACTGGACGGCAAGGGTGCCGAAGCGTTGGCCGACCTGCCGACCAAAGATCAGACGCGCGCCATGTTGCTGGCCGCGCTCAGTGCCCCGGCCCGTACGCTGGTGCAGATGGTCAATGCGCCCGGCTCGAGCCTGGTCCGTGTCGTCAATGCAAAGGTCGACAAGCAGCAGGAAGCTGCCTGATCGACGCGATGCCCGGATGCCGGTATCGCGCTGGCACATCGTCTTGTACTGTTTGTTCTTACGTCTGAAACGAATCGAATTTCGATAGGAGGATTTATCTCATGGCCGATTTGAATGCCATTGCCGAACAGCTGGACAGCCTGACACTGTTGGAAGCGTCCCAGCTGGTGAAGATGCTCGAGGAGAAGTGGGGCGTGAGCGCCGCTGCGCCGGTAGCCATGGCCGCAATGCCTGGCGCGGCTGCCGCCGAGGCTGCCCCTGTCGAAGAGCAGACCGAGTTTGATGTCGTCCTGAAAGGCGCTGGCGACAAGAAGATCAACGTGATTAAGGTGGTCCGTGCACTCACCAGCCTTGGCCTGAAGGAAGCCAAGGATGTCGTCGAGGGAACACCCTCCACCGTACTCACCGCGGTCAGCAAAGAGGCCGCCCAGGATGCCAAGGCCAAACTCGAGGCCGAAGGCGCACAGGTCGAAGTCAAGTAGACGACGGCTTTGCTCGTTCAGGCCTGTGAACAGCGCTGCCCGTACCAGCAGCGCTGTTCACAGGCCTTTCTTTTTGTCTATTTCCTCTCCCCTTGCTGGCTTTCACGGACCCTCGATTCAACATAAACTTGTATTCTGCTACGCCCTTGTGATACAATTTCGCTGTTATGGAGGTTAAGCCCCCCACACACGCGCCCGGCGCTTGGCCCGTTTTTGGCCATGCTTGGGCAGTCCAGCTCTTACAGCAGGCTCTTACCAACACTGGCGCCGATGGGCGTCCGGTGCATTTGAGCCATGCGTATTTGTTCCTGGGACCGCCCCAGATCGGCAAGACTACCTTTGCACGCGCCTTCGCGCAGGCTATCTTGTGCGAGACTGCAGTCGGACATCCCTGTGGTACGTGCCGGGCTTGCCAGCTGGTGGCGCGGAACAACCATCCCGATTTTCGGTTACTCCAACCCCTGGACAAAGACGGCAACCCCGACCGGGACAAAGGCGAACTGCGTACCGAACAAGCAGCTGACCTGATCCGGGAAGTCGCGCTGCGACCGGTTGAGGGCCGCCTCCGTGTCTTCTTGATCCAGGATGTGCACGCAGCTAACCCCTACTTTGCCAACAAGATTCTGAAGACTCTGGAAGAGCCGCCCGAGCACGCTGTCCTGTTGTTGACGGCACAGCATCGCTCTGCCGTCCTGCCCACTATTGTGAGCCGCTGCCAGGTGCTAGAGCTGCGGTCACTGGATGAGAAGACAGTGGCGGAGGCGCTGTCCACAGGTTGGCAAGCCAGCGGCTCACAGGCGCAGCTGCTTGCCCGTCTTGCCAATGGCAAGCTGGGCTGGGCTGTGGGCCAACTTGCTCGCCCCGATGCCTTGAGCCAGCGCCAGGAACACCTTGAAACCTTGTGGCGCCTGATGGATGCCGACCGGGTTGAACGGCTTGCCTACGCCAATAACCTGGCTGCAGGCCGCAACAGCCGGCAGCTCTTTGGCCTCATCGAAGTCTGGATGACCTGGTGGCGGGATGTGTTGCTGGCTCAGTCCGGCGGCGGCGACGCCTGCAGCAACATCGATCACGAGGATCGCATTGCGGCGCATGCACGAGCCATCGACAGTGAAACAGTGCGCGAGTATGTAAAGACCCTAACGCGCATCGAAGGTTATTTGCGCCATACGGTCAACGTGCGCCTGGCCCTGGACGTTGTGTTGCTGCGGCTGCCGGCGCTGGCCTCTGCGCGCGATTGAAGCATCCCCTGCCCGGCAACGCGCGTAGGGGTACGTACATTAACAAGTGAAGAGAAGGACGCTCGGGTGATTGACAGGCGGGCCAGCTCCATGCTGTTCGACGCCTGTTTACATAGATCGTAGCCGGCCGTATACCCCGTGGCCGGCGAGTCAAGGAGACAGAACCGTATGCCAATTGTCGTTGGAGTGCAGTTCAAACCTGTCACCAAAGTGTATCACTTCGCACCAAATGGCTTGTTGAATCTGGCAACCACAGACTACGTGGTTGTCGATACGGCCCGGGGGCCGGAAGTGGCACAGGTGATCCAGCCGCCCCACCAGATCGGCGACGACGAGGTGGTGGGCGAAATGAAGCAAGTAATCCGGCGAGCGTCGGCCTGGGATATGGTGCAGCGCGACCAATGGGTCCACAAGGAAAAGGAAGCGCTGGCAATCTGCAAGGCAAAGGCCCGTGAGAACGGTCTTGACATCAAAGTAGTGCGCTGCGAGTACAGCTTTGATGGAGGGCGTCTGCTGGTCTATTTTGCAGCTGAGGATCGGGTAGATTTCCGGGCGCTTGTGCGCGATCTGGCGCGTGTGTTCCGCACACGTATCGAAATGCGCCAGATCGGCGTGCGCGACGAGGCCAAGCTGCTCGATGGGGTGGGCAAGTGTGGCCGCCAACTCTGTTGCACAAGCTGGCTACGCGAGTTTACCCCGGTCAGCATTCGCATGGCCAAGAATCAGCAGCTCCCGCTCAACCCCGACGAGATCAGCGGCGTCTGTGGCCGCCTGCTCTGTTGTCTCTCCTATGAAGATGAGTTGTATCGAGAGCAGAACAAGAAGATGCCCAAGTTGGGCTCAGAGGTGGTGACGCCTCACGGCACGGGCCGCGTGCGCCATATCCATCCCCTCAAAGAGACGGTGACAGTGATGTTGGAGAACCACGCCCTCGTTGAAGTTCCCGTGGGCGAACTGATTTCCAGCAAAACGGCCAGCGGGCATAGCTGCAGTACCTGCGGAGGGTGCACGGCAAAGCGCCGTGCCAGCGCAGCAGAGGACAATGCTCGCGTCCGTGGCGAGCCGGCGAGCCGTCGCCGCGCAAAGCGTACCGCGAGCACGGCTAGCCCCGACGATGCCCAAGACAGTGAGGCGGTCGCCGCCGAAGCCAAGAACCGTGCAGAAGGGGAATCGTCTCGAAAACGGCGCCGTCGCCGCCGAAAATCGAGCCGGTCTGACTAGGCCGAAGAACACAAGAGATGAAGCTGGCCAGCTTCATCTCTTTTCTTTTATGGCAAAGCGGCGTCTCGAGGCGTCACATGGTCAGATGTACAAGGCAAAACAGCGCAAGCACAGTCTCCTTCGATCAAACAGTCTCCTTCGATCAAGAGGCCACACGTTGCCACGCTCGTCAGGCGCGCTTCGGGGTACTGCCTTTCACAGCGACCCAGGATCGATCTCAGAGCATGCAACGATCAAACGGTGAGATGCGACGAGACCTTGCCGTTTGGCGGCGGCAACAGAGAAGCTGGTCGCTTGAAGACGGCCAGGCGAACAGCAGTGCGCTCGTTGCCCTCGATCTCAACCTCCGTGAAGCTCGGGACAAGCACCAGATCGAAGTTGTCCTGCTCCAGATAGCCACGCGCGATGGTCACCGCTTTGATAGCCTGGTTGATGGCGCTGGCGCCGATTGCCTGAATCTCCGCATACCCGTGCTCGCGCATAACACCGGCAATAGCTCCCGCAACTGCTGTAGATCGTGATTGCGCAGAGACCTTGATGAGTTCCGCCATGAGAGTAGCCTCCTGTTGGGTCAATGAATCGCTGTGTTGAGCTAATGGCCTAGGGGGACGAAGCTCCGTTCACTTGTCTAGGAGTCAAGACGCAAGAGGAGGCGAAAAGTTACGGGAAAGCGCAAAAAAGAGGAAAAACGGATGAAACGGAGTGAGTCGATGCGCAGCGCGTAGACTCTACGCGCTGCGCGCAGTGGCAGTACCTATTTCGCATACTCCACGGCCCGTGTCTCGCGCACAACCGTCACGCGAATCTGTCCGGGATATTGGAGGTTATCTTCAATTCTCTTGGCAATATCTCTGCTCAGCTGGATGGCGGCCAGATCGTCAACATCCTCCGGCCGCACGAGCACGCGGATCTCGCGACCAGCCTGGATCGCGTACGTCTGGCTGACACCCTTGAAGCTGTTACCGATCTCTTCCAATTCCGTTACGCGCTTGATATAGGTCTCAAGACTCTCGCGGCGGGCGCCAGGTCGGGCGCCGGAAATGGCGTCGGCCGCGGCCACGATGACCGCTTCGATGGACTCCGGCTCCACCTCGCCGTGGTGGCTGGCAATACAGTTGACCACCACGTCGGGCACACCATATCGTTTGGCGATTTCGGCGCCAACGATCGCGTGTGGACCGTCGATCTCGTGCGTCACTGCCTTACCCACGTCGTGGAGCAGACCACCCATCTTGGCGACCTTAACGTTTGCGTGGAGCTCGGCCGCGATGAGGCCGGCCAGCTTGGCCGTTTCGACTGCATGTTGCAGCTGGTTCTGCCCGTAGCTGGTGCGGAACTTGAGCCTGCCGATCAGCTTCTGGATCTCACGGTGGATGCCGGACGCGCCCGCTTCGATCGTGGCCTGTTCGCCAGATTCCATGACGATCCGCTCAATCTCCTGCTGGGCTTTCTCGACTTCCTTCTCGATCCTGGCTGGGTGAATACGGCCGTCAGCCACCAGCTTGCTGAGAGCCATGCGTGCCACCTCACGGCGGATCGGGTCGTAGCTGCTAATGATGATGGCCTCAGGTGTGTCGTCTACCACCAGGTCCACGCCCAGCGCCTGTTCAATGGCTCGGATATTGCGGCCCTGGCGGCCGATGATACGACCCTTCATTTCGTCGGAGGGCAGGTCCACGCTACTGACGGCGAACTCGCTCACATGGTCGCTGGCAATACGTTCCAGGGCCAGAGTGACGACCTCGCGGGCACGGCGGTCCGCTTCCTCCATGGCCTCGGCCTCCACCTCGCGTACCTTGCGCGCCATCTCCTTACGCGTTTCTTGTTCAACCCGGGCCAACAATACCTGTTGAGCCTCTTCCTGGTTCATGCCGGCCACCCGCTGTAACTCGGCCAGCCACTCTTCTTCCATCGTGGAGAGTTTTGTCTCGCGCTCGTTGATGCGGCTCTCGCGTTGGTTGAGTTTGCGCTCGCGGTTCTCTATCTGTTGGAGACGG
>JACFMY010000104.1:0-9076 GCA_019455155.1 Caldilineaceae bacterium | reverse complement strand
AGGCGTTCCTCGATCTTCTCCAATTCGCTACGGCGCCTTGCGCTTTCCGCGTCCATTTCCTTGCGCCGTTGCACTTCTTCTTCCTTGATGGCAAGCTGCATCTGTCTGGCCTGCGCTTCGGCATCACTAATGATGCGGGCCGCCTGTTCCTCGGCTCCCTGGCGCAGCGTCTCTTGCCGTTCTTTTTCTGCCCGGATGCCTGTATCGCGGCCGCGGCCATAGGCTACGTAGCCAGCAACGCCGGCCGCGACGACCGCAAAGAGGGCAATCAATGCGATCGTTAGGATGAGATTCTCCACCATACGTCATCGACCTCGTCGTTCGTCTGAATAAAAAACGCTGCAGCATGACGCTACAGCGCAACATAGACGCAGACACCGTGGGAAGGCAGCAGACTCCTCCACAGCGTGCCGTCGTATTCGTGCTGATGAAACGTGTCCTGGAACGCAGACCTATCTGGATTGGCCTTACTCGCTGCCGTTCATGCCAGCACCGCCTGAGCCCTGGCGGGGGGGCAAGCCAGCCTTGGTACGTATGAGACTGTCAATCTCAGCCGCCAGTTCGGGATGCTGGCGCAAATATTCTTTGCTCGCCTCACGCCCCTGGCCAATCATCTCTTCATTATACCGGTAGTACGCGCCGCGTTTGCTGAGAATGTCGTAGGTGACGCCCAAGTCCAACAGATCACCGTACGTGCTGATGCCCTCGTTGTACATGATGTCAAACTCAGCCTGGCGGAAGGGAGGCGCTACCTTGTTCTTCTTAACCGTGACCCGGGTGCGATTGCCCACAACCCCGTCGCCCTGCTTGATGGACTCAATCCGCCGCACGTCCAGCCGGACACTGGCGTAGAACTTGAGCGCCATCCCGCCCGTCGTGGTCTCGGGATTGCCGAACATGATGCCGATCTTCTGGCGTAACTGGTTGGTGAAGATCATACAGGTATTGCTGGATTTAATGACGCCCGTGAGTTTACGTAGCGCCTGGCTCATGAGCCGCGCCTGGAGGCCGACGTGGCTGTCACCCATCTCCCCTTCAATCTCCGCGCGCGGCACCAGTGCAGCCACGCTGTCTACCACGACCACATCCATGGCGTTGGAGCGCACCAGGGCTTCGGCAATCTCCAGCGCCTGTTCGCCGGTATCTGGCTGGCTCACATATAGATTGTTAACATCTACGCCGATCCTGCTGGCATAGGCCGGATCAAGGGCGTGCTCAACATCGACAAAGCCGCAAATCCCGCCCGCCCGCTGTGCTTCCGCAATGACGTGCAGACAGATCGTTGTCTTGCCTGAGCTTTCCGGTCCATATACTTCAATGATGCGGCCACGCGGTACACCGCCCACACCCAGCGCAATATCTAGGCTCAGACTACCCGTTGGGATGACTTCCACGTTCAGCCGGCTCGCCTCCCCCAGCTTCATGACGATGCCTTCGCCATAGCGCTTGTTGAGGCCCGCCAGGGTAGATTCGAGAGCTCTCTGGCGACCTTCTCTGCTCATTCGACTCTCCGCCTTTACCGTGCTTTACCGTGGACCGGCATGTCGCTGTATGCGCCGGTATAAGAAAGCGTTAACGTTGCTTACACACGTTTCACTGATACTATAGCGTTAGCCTATAGTTTACTGGAAGGATGGCAAAGATGCAAAAGCGTTTGCAACGGGGGGAGCTTCAAATGGTTCCATAAAAATATCTCTGGAAAGAGGCAGATCGACGCGGGCAATCGATCAGTCGCTAGGGCCTCTTTCCAGAGATTTACGGCTGGTACATGCGATTGCGCAGGCTCATGACTACCTGGCGCAAGACCTCGTCCCGCTGCAGATCTTTGCCGATCTTTTCTACGCCATGGCTGACAGTGCTGTGGTCACGGCCGCCCACATAGTCACCTACCGCGGGCAGCGAAAGGCCGTTCTCCTCACGCAGCAAGTACATGGCCACGTGGCGCGCCTGCGCAATATCCGCCGTACGCCGCCGGCCCGTGAGTTCCTCGACCCGAAAGCCAAAGTGATCCGCGACAAGCTGCAACGTCTGCGTTGGTGGGCAAGGCGCGCGGCGCGGGGCCAGATTGCCCAGGAGACCTTCGACCAGGCTTAGGGTCAAGGGCATGTTGTGCGTGGCTGCCTGCATCCACACGTTGTTGAGCGCACCTTCCATCTCGCGCACATTGGTGCTGACACGTTCGGCAATGAGCATGAGCACCTCAGCCGGCACATTCAGCCCCTGGCGGCTCGCCTTGGTCTGCAGGATGGCAACGCGCGTCTCAAAATCGGGCGCCACGATATCCGTCTGCAGGCCACCTTCGAAGCGACTGCGTAGCCGCGCTTCCAGGTGAGGCAAGTTGCGGGGAGGACAGTCGCTGCTGATGACGATCTGCTTGCCGGCCGCATGTAGGTGGTTGAAGGTGTGAAAGAACTCCTCCTGCGTGCTCTCTTTGCCAGCAATAAACTGGATATCATCGATGAGGAGTGCATCTGCCTCCCGGTATTTGCCCCGAAAGAGATCAGTCGTACGATCCCGGATTGCCTCGATGAGATCATTGGCAAACTGCTCCGCCGAACAGTAGATGACGCGATGGTCTTTCTCTATCAGGCAGTTGCCAATCGCGTTGAGCAGATGCGTTTTACCCAGGCCCACGCCACCGTAGACGTAGAGGGGGTTGAAGCGCTGTCCGGGCGCTTCGGTAATGGCTTGCGCGGCGGCAAAAGCCATGCGATTGTGGTTGCCAACGACAAAGCTCTCAAAAGTATATTTCGTATTCATGGGCGCGCCCCAGGTGGGGCGACGACCTTGGGCCCCACTAACAGGCGTCACTTTCACAGCCGGTGCTGGCACGGCCTGGCCGCTGGCTGGGTGGGTATCGTAAAGCGGCGCCGGTTTGGTACCCCGTGTATCGGCTGCAGGTCTAGGTTGGACACGAAACGTTACGTCCACCGATGCCCGGCCCATAATGACCGCCAGCTTGCGCTTAATGCGCGGGCGTAAGCGACTCTCTGCCCAATCAAGATAGAAGGCATTGGGCAGTCCAACGATGAACTGTCCGTCCTCGTAATGAATGATCCAGCTCTCTTGGATCCACGCATCCAGCCGGTCGGGCTGCAGCTCGAGCGCAAACTCGCTCAATAACTGCTTCCAGATGACATGGGGGTCAAAGGCAGTGGACTCACGCCCCGGTGAGCCGCGCGTATCACCCAGCTCACGCTCCAGCTCCAGCAGCTGGGCATCGTACGAGCCGTTGCCAGGCGCCGGTGGTGCGGCCTGCTCGCGCTCATCCAGTTTGGGTTGTTGTTGTGGTACGGTGTGTTGGCTTCCCTTCTGGCGACGTCCCGATCGGTTCTCTTCGGAATCCGGATAATTCATAAATGATACCTGACAATAGTCTGACCGAGCATCCTGTGCGCTACTACTGTGACTGGCATACCGATTGACAGTGGAACCGCCGCTGCGTACGTAAAGCGGCACTTTAGAACTCACGAACCCTCCTTATGACCCATTGGGCCTTCGATGGGATTAGGCCGCGTCGAGCCTAACCTGGCGGCAGTGATCTAACCCAGGGACAAATAAAGCGCATGCCACGTCGCCATACGCTTTGCAATGACTATCAGATTATTTCGTTGTAATCTTTACGAATGCACAACCGTCGTCATGCTGTGCAGAAGTTAGATGGGGATGCGAGGAGGCATCCATGCGTCGAAGTCAGGCCGTACCATAATGAGTGCTCCGATTGGCGCTGCTGCAAACGAGGCTGAACTTCGTCGTTCCATTGGCTCACAGTGTAGCAGAATCACCGGAAATTGACAATGTCTGCTTGGCGGCATCGGGCACCGTTCCGTGGCAATTATGGTAAAGTTGTAATCGGGGAACATATGTGCTACGCAATATGTAGAGGATTTGGACGTCTCCGCACCCTATTTATGAATGTGGGGGATTCTGCAACGGTTCTATAACTTTAAGGTGAAATACTATTTTGCAGATCAATTGTTAAACTTCTGTTATACTTGTCCCCAATATAAAATGCACAGTTTTCTCCAGCCATTTGCTGTAGTCCGCAGAGTTATCCACAGTTGGGACCAATTTTTGCGATTCTTTGTGTGTGTATACCCCAGCTTCGTCATGAAATATTGTCGCCCCGCGCCGCCGTTTAATATCCTGTTAACATCAAACGGTTCCCAGCGCCGGCGGATAACTTCTGTTCACGCTGTTAATGTGCCCGCCACCCCAACCTGACCAGCCATGCCCTATTACAACTACTCCACGATTTGGCCCGACGACTGGTGGGGCCGCCGTAGTTTTCTACGTGCCTGGTGGTCCCTCTATGCCACGGACCACCGCTGGGTCCCGCCGGACTACAACACGCTGGCTCGCCTGCTCCAGCGCGGCTCGCCCTTTCTTGCCCGGCTCAGTACCCAGCCAGTCTACATGGAGGCTCTGCCCCGCCGCGCGCCCACGACAGGGCAGGGGACACCTGCATTGGCCGGCGCGCTCTTCGAAGAGCCAGTGGCGGCCGCACTGGTTCAGTTCGACGGTCGTCGTCGTGATTCAGCTGCCTATTTGAGTCTGCTGCGATGTGGTAACGATGAAGAGACTCTGGAGCGCTTTCTCTATAAGGTCTTTGAGACGCTCGCCGAAGCCGGATGTGCTCGTCTCATTGGCCCTACCGGTCTGACCCCGCTCTGGCAGAGTGGTGCCCTACTCACTCATTTTGACCGGCTGCCACCCCTTCATACGCCATACAATCCGCCCTATCTGGCCGATGTGCTGGCAGCGGTCATGCGTCCGGTTCAAGAAAGCAGCTTATTTTGCCTGGAAGTGGGCAACGCTGTCAAGCCTGCGCTGCCCAATATCGCAGGCTTTGAGGTGCATCCATTCGACCCGGCGCGACTGGCCACGGATTTGCTGCCCCTCCTGGTAGAGGCATTTGAGCCCCAAACCGAGTTCCCAGCGCCTGATGCCGGTGAGGCCGCGCTCCTCCTCAAGTGGCTGCAGGCATACCCGCTGGCAGGTTGGCTGGCCCAGGTGGACGGCGCGCCCGTGGGCTTTGTGCTGGTCCAGAATGACCTCGCTGGCGTCATGCGGCAAAGCCGCGGCGGCCGCCTGCTGCCCTGGCGGTGGTATGCTGCCTGGCGGAAGCGCCACCCAACGTCCTCCGGCCGTCTGTTACTGGGCGCCGTGACCGCGGACTGGCGTGGCCGCGGGATAGGACGCTCCTTGCTACAGAAAGTGCTGGACCATGCCCGCGCCGCGGCCTGGCGCAGCGTCACCTGCGGCCCCCTGTTACCTGGCTCGCCGGCAGCTGCCTTCTGGACAGCCCACGGAGCGCACGCGGAGCAGCGCTACCAGATCTTTGAGTGGTCGCCGTGGTGACACCGCTCTCCGTAGCTGTCGTGGCCACCCGCGGCGCTCGTGCACAGCCAGTGCTGGCGCTGTACACAGGTCCGCTCGGTGTTATAATCGACCTGGACCGCACATGCCGGGCCATAACCGGTGGGTAACACCTGGATGATGGCACTGTGCTGCGCAAACGACATCAAGAAGCATACCCATGAGCACCATCTCTTCCCGACCCCAGAATATCACCGTGGATCGCCAGGCTGGTACGATGCAAATCACCTGGCAGGACGGTCATGCCAGCGAATACACGCTGGCTTGGCTGCGAGCGAATTGTCCCTGTGCCACCTGTCGCGAGGAACGGTGGCAGGCAGCCGCCAACTCGGATCCGCTCAAATTGACCAGCGCGCCGCCGCCCAGCATCGAGATCGCGGGCGCCGAGTTCGTCGGCCACTACGCCATCCGCTTCACATGGAAGGATGGACACGGTGCGGGAATTTTTCCATTTACTGCGTTACGGGCAGCCTGCCCATGTGCGGAGTGTAGCCCCGAGGGCGCACCTCCGTTGATCCTGGATTGATCTGACGCTCCGGTCGCTGCGGCACACGGACAGAACACCAAACAAACATCATCACCAAACAAACATCATCAAGAGGAAAGAGGAACCGCAAATGCCGCTTCTGGATGCCTACTTGGAACGTAAACAGCGTGTATTGGCCGAGCGCTCTAACGACTATGTTGCCGCGCCCGACAAGGCGATGGTGCGCCTCACGGCTTCCTCATGGGTCGCCGGCACGACTGGTGCACGCCCTGTGCAGATGGGACAGACCCGTTTCATCAGCGATGCCGCTCCAGCCCTTGCCGGCAATGCCTTGGGACCCACGGCGCCCGAGATGTTGCTGGGGGCACTGGCCAGCTGTCTCGTCCACACCTACCTGATCCAGGCGGCGTTGTTGGATATCCCACTCGATCAGGTCGATGTGGAGGTACAGGGCGCGCTGGATATGCGTGGTGTCGTCGGCCTGCCCGCTTCGTCGCCCCCTCAGATGGAGCAGATCACCTACCAAGCCCGGATCAGCTCTCCGGCCGAGACGCAGGTGCTTGAGCGACTACACGTGGCTGTCGAAGAGACATGTCCTGTACTCAATACCCTGCGCCTGCCCACAGCGGTCGCCAGAGTGCCCGCGGCTTAACGCGGCAGGCCCAGGTTCGTGCCGTCTTCCCGGCAGGATCAGCAGAGCCAGAATCTCAACGCGCTCGGGGCCGCCAGAGGTCACGGCGGGTGTTAATGAGGCGTTTGCGACCTTACCAGCGTTTGGAATATAATCGCGCCGCTTTTACGATCACTCGTTGCCATCTGCTCACTTGATCCAAAGGAGGCTTGCCCGTGTGTGTTCCTGCCTGTACACGCAAGATTGCTCATGACATCAGCCGCCGCAGTTTTCTGCGTTCGGCAGCCGGCCTGGCTGTTGCCACTGCGGCTGTGGGGTGCGCGCCCATATCAGCTACACCTCCCGCCGGCAGCCGCGCCATGGCTGGCCAGACCTATTCTTTCAGCCGTCTGGTGGACCTGACCCACACCATGACGACTGACTTCCCCACATTCGGTGGGGAGCAGCAGCTTGAGCTGGAGACAATCGTTACGTTGGCCGAAAACGGCTACAACATGTACCGATGGCTGTTGGTCGAACATACCGGCACGCATATGGATGCGCCGTTTCACTTCTCAGATGGCCCTACGGCCGACCAAATTGCCGTGGAGGATCTCTTTGGACCGTTGGCCGTCGTTGACATCCGCCAGAAGGCCGAGGAGAACCCTGACGCCCAGTTGACGCCCGACGATATCGCTGCCTGGGAAAGCCAATATGGACCCTTGCCCGACGGCGCCATTGTGGCGATGAATAGTGGTTGGGACGCCCACGTTGGGTCGGATATGTTCCGCAACGCGGATGCTGACGGCGTCATGCATTTTCCCGGCTTCCACATCGAGGCGATTGAGATGTTGCTAGAGGAGCGCAACGCCAAGGGTATTCTCGTAGACACCCTTAGCCTGGACTACGGCATATCCGCAGATTT
Organism: Caldilineaceae bacterium; assembly: GCA_019455155.1. Taxonomy (GTDB): domain Bacteria; phylum Chloroflexota; class Anaerolineae; order Caldilineales; family Caldilineaceae; genus JACFMY01. The sequence continues at coordinate 1,675 of JACFMY010000104.1, read as the reverse complement.
CGCCGTGCACTACCGGTGGTTGCCGGCCAGCAAATGGGGCATTGAGTGCGTGGCCAATCTGGGTGAGCTGCCGCCAGCCGGCGCTATGGTGCTGGTAGGCGGTCCCAAGATTGCCGGCGCCACAGGCGGGATGACGCGTATCGTAGCTTTGGTCTAGCGGTCGTCTCTGATTGGCCGGGCGGAACGGGGCCAATCCTCACCCGTTCCAGCCCGGCCCTGACTCAACTCTAACCAAACGCCAACAAACATTGTAGGATGGTTGACACCATTCCTGAGCAGCGCCTACCATGATGGAGGGAGGTCCGATCGACGCAGCAATGTACGGGTAGAGCATGGTTAAGGAGCCATAATGAATAGAAACCTGGCTGAGTTTCAACTATTTGACATTGAGGTCAAGGTACACTGGTCCTTCATACTGGTGCTTGCTTTTGGCGCGTTCGCCTATGGGACAGGACCGGCTGGCTGGTTGATCGGCGGTATGTATGGTGCGCTGAGCTTTCTCCTGCTCTTCCTGTGCGTGACGCTGCATGAGTTCGGCCATGCGCTGACTGCGCGGCGCTTCGGCGTTGGTACGCGCAGCATTCTGCTGCTACCGATTGGTGGTGTAGCCAACCTGGAGCGGATCCCGGAAAAACCTGCCCAGGAACTGGCTATTGTAATCGCCGGCCCCCTGGTCAACTTTGCGATTGCGCTGCTTCTGCTGCCGGTAACGTGGCTGGCGGCAGGGGGCACTGCCAATCTGGGATTCCAGGCGCTGTCGGCAAATGTACAGCAGCCAGGCGTCGCAAACCTGTTGCTTTTCCTTGTCTCCGCCAATGTCCTGTTGGGCATCTTTAATCTGTTACCGGCTTTCCCGCTAGATGGTGGGCGCATTCTGCGTGCGCTCCTGGCTCTGGTGATGCCGTATACCCAGGCCACCTGGAACGCTGTGTTGGTAGGACGGCTGGTGGCTGTCGCCATGGCAATCTTCGGTATCTTCACGGGCGCGATTTCGTTGCTGTTGATCGCATTCTTCGTCTATGTTGGCGGCTCGGCTGAGCTGGAGGCGGTGAGCAGCCGTGCTGTGCTCCGTACAGTCCGTGCGCGCAGCGCATTGGCGCCGGCCGCGGTCCGCCTCTATAACAGCGAACGCGTTTCACGGGCGCTGGACCTAATCATGAGTTCATATCAGACCGACTACCCCGTGCTCGACCTGGCGGGCCAGTTTGTGGGCGTCCTGACGCGGCCGCGGCTGGTCCACGCCCTGCGCGAGTTGGGACCCGACGCGCGCATCGTAGACGTGATGTTGCCCGCGGCCGACGTACCGGTCTGTGGACCCGACACGGATCTGGCAGAAGTCTGGGAGAAGATGGGGCAATCTGGCAGTCGCGTGGTGGCAGTCAAAGAAGGCCACCAGTTTCTGGGCGTGATTACCAATGACGATATTGCCGAAGTCTTCCAGGTCATGGGAGCCGCGATAGAAGGGCGGGACCGCCGGGTTACGCCGCCCACACAGCCAAGTTCAGCAGGTGAGGGCCCCGACTATGCCTGAGTTCACCTTTGCAACGGGCACAGGTGAGATCTATTACGAAGTAATCGAGTCACAGGCGCCAGACAGTGGGCAGGCGCCTGTGCTTACGTTGCTGCACAATTTTATGAGCTCGGGCCGCGCGGCCTGGGGACCCTTGCTGGAGGA
>JACFMY010000745.1 GCA_019455155.1 Caldilineaceae bacterium | reverse complement strand
AAACTGGCTAATATTCTATTTAACAGAACCACATTCTGTCAGACAGAATTATAACAGCAATGAAAAAAACACTGAAGCAAATGTTGGATGCCGGGGAAACCCTGATGGTACCGGGGGTCGGCGATGCACTGGACGCTCTGCTGGCCCAGCAGGCGGGCTTCCCGGCAGTGGCGATTTCAGGCTACGCAGTTGCCGCCTCACTGGGCTATCCGGACATGGGTCTGAGATTGTGTCCTTGGTAGTGGTGTAACTGGGGTCACCGGCAGTGCTCGGGTTTAGGGTTTGGGTTGTATACCTGACCTGACCTGAGGAACCACCGATGACCAATGACATGATGCAACTACAAGGGCTGCTTGAGAAGAGCGCCGATGCCGACGTGTTGCGCGAGATGATCAGCTTTGCCAGCCAGCGGCTGATGGAGCTGGAGGTGCAGGCCCGCACGGGAGCGGGCTACGGCGAGAAGAGCAGCGCGCGGCTCGCGCAGCGTAACGGCTACCGAGACCGCGACTGGCAGACCCGCGCCGGTGCCGTGGCACTACGCATTCCGAAGCTGCGCCAGGGCAGCTACTTCCCGAGCTTTCTCGAGCCGCGACGCATGACCGAGAAGGCGCTGGCCGCCGTGATCCAGGAGGCCTACATCCAGGGCGTATCAACCCGCTCGGTGGACGCGCTGGTGCAAGCTATGGGTGGCACGGGCGTCTCCAAGAGCGAGGTCTCGCGGCTGTGCGAGGAGATTGATACACGCGTGCAGGCGTTTCTGAACCGCCCCATCGAGGGTAACTGGCCGTACCTGTGGGTCGATGCCACCTACGTCAAGACACGCCAGGAAGGTCGCATTGTGAGCGTGGCGGTGATCGTCGCGGTGGGCGTGAACGCAGACGGCCGGCGCGAGGTGCTCGGCATGGACGTCGGTGCCTCGGAGGCGGACGCATTCTGGAAGGAATTCCTGCGCGGGCTGACCCACCGCGGCCTGCGTGGGGTGAAGCTGGTGATCTCCGACAACCACAGCGGTATCAAGGCGGCGGTCTCCAAGGTGCTCACGGCCAGCTGGCAGCGCTGCCGCGTGCACTTTATGCGTAACGTCTTGTCCTACGCGGGCCGGCGTGGCAAGCGGGTGGTCGCCGCCTTCATCGCGACGGCCTTCGCTCAGGACACCGCCACAGCGGCCCGCGAGCAGTGGCGCCGAGTGGCCGACCAACTGCGCCCCTCCGTGCCCAGGCTCGCCGCGCTGATGGACGCCGCCGAGGAGGACGTCCTCGCCTACATGAGCTTCCCGCTCGCGCATCGTACCAAGCTGCACAGCACCAACCCCATCGAGCGGCTGAACCACGAGATCAAACGCCGCACCGAGGTCGTCGGCATCTTCCCCAACGAGGCCGCGGTCCGGCGCCTGGTCGGGGCCATTCTGCTTGAGCAGACCGACGAGTGGGTCGTGCACCGGGCCCGCTATATGCCACGCGATACGCTGAGCGAAATCCTGGACCAACCTGTCACTGACCTGCCAGTCGTGGCACACTAGCAGTCGCAACCAAACCCGCCCGGCCTCCGTCACGCCGAAAGCTACACCACGCCCGGGGACACGATCCGCCACCCTGGTTTACCGCGACATCACGGTGGCCTTTGCAGGCATTGATCAGGTCCGCGCGAAAACACCCGTATTCCCCGGCGACACCATCACCGCCACTGCCGTGGTCGGTGCCCTGCGCAGGACATCCGATGGGCGCCGCGCCATCCTGACCCTGGAAATAACGGTCACCAAACAGACCGGCGAGACGGTCATGACGTTCACCTACGCGCTGATGATACGTGCCGCCGGCCAGTCAAACGAGGAGGAAGAATAAAATGCCAGGAG
>JACFMY010000103.1 GCA_019455155.1 Caldilineaceae bacterium | reverse complement strand
CATGCCAGCCGACCCGGCCACGCTGGCCGAAACCAATACGATGTCGCAGCTGCGCGAGGCGTGGATAAGCGCCTGTATCAACTTCGACGAATTCCGCGCCGAACAGTTCTTGCTACAGGCCTTTGCGCTGTTTCCGGCCGAAGTCGTCTGCCTGGACCTGCTGCAGAAGGGCCTGCACCAGATCGGCGAAGGATGGTATCAGGGCACCATCACCGTGCAACAGGAGCATTTTGCCTCCGCGCTGGCTGTCCGCCGCATGGAGGCGCTCCTATCATCGACACCCGCGCCCACGCGTCCGGGGCGCATCTTGGTGGGATGCCCGCCAGAGGAAGAGCACACCTTTGTCCCGCTCCTGTTGTCGCTGCTCCTACGTCGTCGCGGCTGGGATGTGATCTACCTGGGCGCTAATGTTCCGCTACGTAGCCTGGAGCTGACGCTCAGCTCTGTCCGGCCGAATCTTGTGATCCTGACGGCACAACAATTATACACTGCCTCCAACCTGTTGGTGATGGCAGAAATGCTCTTCAATGAGCGCGTACCCTTGGCCTTTGGCGGCCTGATTTTCAACGAGATTCCTGACCTGACCATGGTGATTCCAGGTCACTATTTGGGTGACAGGCTCGAGCTCGCCACGGTCCACGTGGAACAGGTTATGACCGCGCTGCGACCCCAACCCGCGCGGCGCGCGGTCGGCTATGACTACAAAGAGGCGCTGGAGCACTTCCGCACGCGCCAGGCGCCCATCGAGGCTGAGATCTGGGAGCAATTGGACGGCGCCATGAGCAGGCGCCTCCTTGCCATGGCCAACGAAGCCTTCGGCCGCAATATCACGGCTGCCCTTACGCTGGGCAACATGGACTACTTGACGGCCAGCTTTGACTGGATCCAGGGGCTACTGCTCACCCATTACCAGATGGCGACAACGGAACTTTGGCACTATTTGGACGCTTATTATATGGCGGCTCTGCACCATCTTGAGCAGCCCGGTTACCTAATCCTGGAGTGGCTGTCGCGCCTGGCCCGCCGCGAGACGGCGCCGGCCAGCCACCAGACCATGACGCAGGAACAAAAGTAGCGAGACCCAGACTCAAATAGACCAAAGGAGGAAATCGCAGAATGCGCATCATCATTACCGGTGGCACCGGTCTTCTTGGACGTGCCCTGAGCAAGGCGCTCGCCGCTGACGGACAGGAGGTTATCGTCCTTTCGCGGCAGCCCGAAAAACGTTCTGGTTTGCCCGCCGGAGTCGAAATGGTCAAATGGGATGGCGAAACCGCGGCAGGATGGGGCCACCTGGCTGACGGCGCCGGCGCCATCGTGAACCTGGCCGGTGCGGGCATTGCCAACAAACGTTGGAGTCCAGAACGCAAACAACTGATTCGCCAAAGCCGCATCAACGCCGGCAAGGCGGTCATGGCTGCCATCGAGGCTGCCGGGACCAAGCCAGGTGTGCTCATCCAGGCGTCGGCCGTAGGCTACTACGGTACTACGACGGGCAACGCCATGGTCACTGAGGAGTTCTCGCCAGGCGGCGATTTTCTTTCCAAGGTCTGTTTCGACTGGGAGATCTCCACGACCGCGGCCACCCGCCTGGGCGTACGCCGGGCCGTCATCCGTACGGGCGTCGTGCTGAGCAATGATGGCGGCGCCTTTCCCAAGCTGGTGCTCCCCCACAAGCTCTTCGTGGGCGGGCCATTGGGCAGTGGCAGCCAATGGGTGCCCTGGATCCATATCGACGATGAAGTCCGCGCCATTCAATTCCTGCTCGCCAACGAAGCTGCGAACGGACCCGTCAACCTGAGCGCCCCCAATCCGGTCACGAACAAAGAGCTGGGTGCCCGGATCGGCGAGGCCCTGGGACGCCCGTCTTTTCTGCCTGCACCGGCCTTCGCCCTCAAAGCCGCCTTCGGCAAAATGTCCGTTATGTTGCTAAAGGGCCAACGCGTTGTGCCCAAGAAACTGCTCGACCTTGGTTTCACCTTCAAATTCGAGCATGCCCAGGCCGCGGTGCGAGACCTGTTGGGCGACAAGGCGCAGACCACGCCCGCCGAAACCGTAGCTCAGCCATCGGCGCCAGCAGCGAAAGCTGCAACAAGCGCAGAGCCCGCGCCGCCCACAACGGAAGAAAAGAGCGAAAGCTAAGCATCTCGTCGCGCGGCATCGAGACAGGATCATAAAATCGTGCACTATCACCACCGGTTTGTCGTTCAGGCTCCGCTGGCGGTTGTGGCTGCCTTCCACAGCCAATCGGCCAGCATGGGTGCGATTACCCCGCCGCCCCTCGTCATACGCGTCCATCGGGCGCCCGAGATCATGCGCGCGGGTGATGTCATGGACTTCACCATGTGGTTTGGATTCCTGCCTGTGCGCTGGGTCGCCCGCATCGAAGAGTTCACAGAACGCAGGTTTGTCGATCGCCAGCTTTCGGGACCATTTGCCCGCTGGGAGCATGTCCATGCCTTCGAGCCGTTGGACGATGATCGCACCGCGGTCATTGACGATGTCACGGCCGAGCTCAGCCCCAATTTGCTGTGGAAGCTGGTCGGCCTTGGCATGTGGATCGGCCTGCCCATCCTGTTCGCCTACCGGGGCTGGAAGACACGGCGCCTGCTCCAGCACGAGGCTCGGGAGCCCACCGGGGCAGGGTAATACCGTAGTAACGAATTCATTCGCTCTTCGCCTGCCCAGAGCGACTAACGTCGCCACTACGCTCCAAGGTGAGACCGTAGTAACGAATTCATTCGTTCTTCACCTGGCCAGACCGACTAACGTCGCTACTACACTACTACACTACTACACTACGACATTACTTCAGTTATCGAGTTTGATCGTTGACAGAGTACCATCCCAATTCCATACAGAGGACAAAACTCACTAATGAGCAGTGCAGCAAAAATCGGCATCGTCGGCAGCGGCTTTGTAGGCGCGTCTGCAGCCTACGCCATGGTCATGCGCGGTATAGGTCGCGAGATCGTGCTCGTGGACCTGAACCACAAGCGCGCCATTGCCGAGGCGGAAGATATCTTTCATGCCGTTCCCTTTGCCTACCCCATGAACATTCGCGCCGGTGAATACGCAGATCTGCACGGGTGCCGCGTCGTCGTGATTACCGCGGGCGTCAACCAGAAACCCGGCGAGACTCGCCTCCAGCTGTTGGAACGCAACGCAGCTGTCTTCCGCCAGGTGGTGCCCAATATCGTCCAGCATGCGCCCGACGCGCGTATTCTCGTGGCCACCAACCCGGTCGATGTGATGACCCATCTTTCGGCTCGCCTGGCCAGCGAGTTGGGCGTGCCCGTGCAGCGCGTTTTTGGGTCGGGCACCACCCTGGACAGCGCTCGCTTCCGTTCCCTGCTGGCGCAAGCGCTGGGGGTCGACGCGCACCATATCCATGCCTATGTCCTCGGCGAACACGGAGATTCCGAAGTGCTGGCCTGGTCACAGGTGACCATCAGCGGCATGTCTCTGGATGAATTCTGCGCGCGCCAGGGCATCAGCTTTACGGGGGAAGATCGGGCGCGCATCGACGATGGCGTGCGCCGCGCCGCGTACCGCATTATCGAAGGCAAGGGAGCCACCTATTACGGGATCGGCAGCGCGCTGGCGCGCATTGTCGATACCGTCATCCGTGACCAGCGTTCGATCCTCACACTCTGTGCACCCACCGCGCAGGTCGCCGGCGTCGAAGACGTCACGGTGGCGCTGCCCCGCCTGGTTGGCGGCGACGGCATTCTCGCCACATTTCCTCAGCCCTTGAGCGACGCAGAACAAGATGCTCTCCGCCGCAGCGCGGCAGTCGTGCGGGAGGCGATTACCAGCCTGGGCCTGTAGCGCCGCGCGGCGCCCGATTTGCCGCGTTGGCCCAGGCCGGAAGTGAATACTTATGACAAACAGCCGGTCGGTGCCACGCCAATGCCTTTGCTGCATTGGCGGACGAGTCATGGTATCCTGTCCTGGCGGCCCAAATCTTGGGCAATTCGTTACCTGTTAGAGTGCGGTGAGCAGATGCACGGCGACCTGGACCTGTATATCCGAGCCCGCTATCCTCTCTTATGGCTGGTGACCGCCGAGGAAAAGCGAGCCCTGGCTGAGATAGAGATGCTGGCCAAAGAACAGCGCAAACGCGTGATGCTTTGGAGCGCGGCAAGCGGGCTCGTCAACCCCGCGGCTGCCAACCGCGAGGAGAAGGGCAGGCCCGACCCGCACATTGTGCTCCAGAAGATCCAGGAAGACGAGGGCGCGTGCTTGTGGGTGCTGCGCGATTTTCACCCCTTTCTCAAGGATGCCTTCGTGGCGCGGCGGCTGCGCGAGGTCGCCTTTGACCTGGAAGCCAGCAACCGTACGATTATTCTGCTCAGCCCGGTCCTGAAGATCCCGCCAGAGCTGGAAAAAGAGGTCACGGTCGTCGACTTTGACCTACCCACCGCGGAACAACTCCAGCAGATGCTCGACAGCATTATCGAAACGGTACAGAAGTCGGGACAGGTACAGGTCTCCCTGGACAGGCGCCAGCGCGCGCGGCTGGTTCAGGCTTGCCTGGGACTGGCAGAGAACGAGGCGGCCAACGCCATCGCCAAAGCCATCGTACAGGCTGACGGCAAACTGGATGGCCGGGCCATCGAGGCGGTGACGGCCGAGAAAAAGCAGATCATCCGCAAGAGTGGTCTGCTCGAGTTCTACGACAACACCGAGCTCATCGAAAACGTTGGCGGGCTGGAGACGCTCAAGGATTGGTTACGCAAGCGCGTGCGCGCCTTCACCGATGAGGCACGCGCCTTCGGCCTGCCTGCGCCCAAGGGGATCCTCCTCGTGGGCGTGCAGGGCTGCGGCAAGTCCCTGGTCGCGCGTTCCGTGGCCAATATGTGGCGCCTGCCCCTGTTACGCCTGGATGTTGGGCGGCTCTTCGCGTCGTTGGTGGGTTCCAGCGAAGAAAATCTGCGCCAGGCCATCAAGGTGGCCGAGAATATCGCGCCCGTCGTGCTCTGGGTCGATGAGATCGAGAAGGGATTCTCCGGTGTCGGCTCCAGCAACGTGAGCGATGCGGGCACCGCGGCGCGGGTCTTCGGCAGCTTCATCACCTGGCTCCAGGAAAAGCAGAAACCGGTCTTCGTGGTGGCTACGGCCAACGACGTCGCGCAGCTGCCGCCCGAGCTGGTGCGCAAGGGTCGCTTCGATGAGATCTTCTTCGTGGACCTGCCAACGGCCGCGGAACGCGCCGACATCTGGCGCATTCATCTGGCGAAGCGCAACCGGGAACCCGAACAGTTTGACCTGACCACCCTGGCCATGGCCTCAGAGGGGCTCTCCGGCGCGGAAATCGAGCAGGCTGTCGTTGCCGGCCTCTACGAGGCCTTCGACAAAGGCCGGCCATTGGAGATGAACGACCTCCTTGACGTCCTGCAGGACACGGTGCCCCTGAGCACGATGATGGAGGAAGAGTTGTACCGGCTGCGCAGCTGGGCACAGCGTCGCGCGCGGCCGGCAAGCCAGCGTTAGACGCCCGCGCAGCGCTCAGCGAATGGGCGCGTGGTAGCGGGCTACAATGGCCTGGCCCGCCGGGCTGAGCACGAAGTCGATGAACTGGCGCACACGGCCTGTGGGCCGGCCGTTGGTGATGAGATAGAGCGGCTGGGTCAGCGCATAGGCCTGATCGATGAGCGCGGCGCGGGTAGGCAGCTGGCCCTCCACCCGCAGTATCTTTACGGTGGGAGGAGCTGGCGTGGCCGCCGGCTCGCCTGGGGGCGTGGCCTCGACATCCTCTTCCTCGATCCACTGCGCCACATGGGAACGCGAGACATACCCGATGGCGGCGGGATTGCGGGCCACGTACTCCACGACATCTTCGCTGGTCGGCATCACTACGGCCGTGAGCGATACCCGCTCATCGCCCATGACACGCTCCTCAAACAGAATGCGCGAGCCGCTTCCGTCCTCCCGGCTGACCAACACCACCTCACCCACATCGCTGCCTAAGGCCTGCCAATCCAATACGGCGCCGGTGTAGAGATCACGGATCTGCACCAGGGAGAGCTCGTCAACGCCATTGTTGGGATGCACAATCAGGGCAACACCGTTAAGGCCAATGGGCGTACGCACCAGCCGCTCGTCGCCTGGCTGCGCCGGACGCCCAAGTTCTGGCGCCGGCGGAAAGAGGGTGCTGGCCGCTATCTCCACGGCGCCGCTCCGGATCGACTCTTCGCCCAGCGTGCTGCCGCCACCGCGCAGATTGAAGAGTACACTGGGGTGCTGCTGCGTATACGCGCTGATGAGATCGCGCAGCACCGGTCGCATGGCGGATGACCCGGCAATCCTGATCGTAACTGGCACCGGTGTGGCGACCGAAGCGCCCTCACAGGCCGCCAGCACGAAGGCAAGCCATAGCGCAAGGGCAGTTGCGGCGGCCCTGGTCCTGTTACCCCACACGATCCCGCTCTTTCTCCCGTGCCTTAACGTACAAAACTCACGGCGATCGTCACCAATCCCACGACCAGACAGTACAGGGCAAAAACGTAGAGGGTGCGAGTGCGCAGATAGGCCAGGAGAAAACGGATAGCCAGCACGCCGGAGACAGCAGCGGCCGCAAAGCCGACTGCCAGCGGCAGTAAATTGCCTACAATCTGGCCCATATCCGCACGCCCCACATCGATAAGCTGGAAGAGGCCCGCCCCGAAGAACGCCGGTGTGCCCAATAGAAAGCTAAATCGCGCCGCGATGTCACGCCGGACGCCGCGTCCAAGGCCGGCGGAGATGGTACTGCCGCTGCGGCTGATTCCCGGCGCCAACGCCAGAGCCTGGGCAAAGCCAATCACGATGGCATCGATCCAGTTCAACTGGTTCAGGCCGCGTGCCTGCTCCTGATGGCGGCCCAACCGTTCGCTTACCGTTAACAGGCCCGCTGTCACCAGCAGAAAGACGCCGACCGCGCGGGGATTCAGAAACAGCGACTCAAACTGATCTTTGAAGAGCAGCGCCAGCACAACCGCAGGCACAGTACCCACGATGATCAGCCAGGCAAGCAGCGCGTCGGGATCGGCCAGCGAGCGCTGCGTGAGGCTCATGATCCAGGCCCGCAGAAGCGCAATAAAGTCACGCCAGAAGACGATCACAATGGCCACCAATGTGCCCCAGTGCAGGATCGTGTCGAAGAGCAGGCTGGGGCTCTCCCAGCCCAAATACCAGGGTACCAATACCAGGTGAGCGCTGCTGCTCACGGGAATGAACTCAGTTGCGCCCTGTACAATGCCTAAAATCAGGGCCTTGATCAGCTCGAACAAGGATGACGGCTCCCTCAGTGGATGGCGTGACCTCACGCCGCTAGATGATTGCTCCCGCCAGTGGCCAATTTACGGACGACGATTTGCGGCCCGTAGCTCACGCTGTTCGTGACGCTTGGCCTGGTCGGTAATGCGAAAACGCTCCAGAAAGGTGCTGCGGAACATCTCCAACTGGCCGGCGGCGATCGCGCCGCGGATCTGGCGCATCAGTTCCTGCATGAAATAGATATTGTGGATCGTGCCCAGCCGCAGCGCGCTGATCTCGCCCGCCTTATACAGGTGGCGCAGGTAGGCGCGGCTAAAGGTACGGCAAGTATAGCAGCTACAGTCCTCTTGTACCGGCCGGTGATCTTCGGCATACTGCGCGTTGCGCAGGTTGAGACGACCGTCCAGCGTAAAGAGCTGGCCGTTGCGGGCGATACGAGTGGGCAACACACAGTCAAAGAAATCAACTCCCCGGTAGACAGCCTCGACGATGTCCTCCGGCGCGCCGACGCCCATGAGATAGCGGGGCTTCTGTGCCGGCATAGCGGGACACGTTATGTCGAGTGTTGCGTACATCTGCTCTTTAGTCTCGCCCACTGCCAGCCCGCCGATGGCGTAGCCAGGAAAGTCAAGCTGCGTTAAAAAGTCGACGCTTTGCAGCCGCAAGTCGGGAAAGACACCGCCCTGAACGATACCAAAGAGCGCCTGATCGCCCCGCGTGTGGGCCGCCTTACAGCGTTCGGCCCACCGGTGGGTGCGCGCCAGCGCATCTTCGTTGTAGGCGCGGTCGAGCGGCGGCGGGCATTCGTCCAGGACCATGGCTATGTCCGGCCCCAACGCCTGTTCGACTTCCATCACGCGTTCCGGGGTGAAGCGGTGTACGCTGCCGTCGATGTGGCTGCGGAACGTAACACCGTCATCGTCGAGCTTGCGCTGTGCGGCCAGGCTGAAGACCTGGTAGCCCCCTGAATCGGTCAAGATCGGCCGGTCCCATCCCATAAAGGCATGCAGCCCGCCAAAGCGTTCAATCAGCTCGTGGCCCGGACGCAAATAGAGGTGGTACGTATTGGCCAGGATTAGCTCGACGCTTGCCTCATGCAGGTCGCGCGGCTCTAGCGTCTTCACATTTGCCTGCGTGCCCACGGGCGCAAAGGCCGGCATCTCAACTGGCCCATGTGGCGTATGAAAGGTGCTTAGCCGGGCACGGCCATCGGTTTGATGTACTACGAAGCGAAAGGACACGGTCGTCTGTTCTGTCTAGCTACCAACCCTGCCGGGTTGCTCCTCGAGCTGGCTGCCTGGGCGGTAGGCAACGCTGGCATGCTAGCACGCCCCAATGGCTTGGGCAAACAGACGGCGACCGAAATGTTACAATAGACGCGAACATAGGCGCCCGCGGATAGCTGCATAGCTCTCCCCGAGCGGTTTTGCGGCGTTGACAGCATGCTCTGGAAAGCGTAGACTTTATGTCGAGATTACGATGCCACGGTGCAGTCGTGTCAACGCCATTTCAACGCTCGCTGGATACACTGCTTGTTACGGGGTATCTAGCTGGCACACCAGAATAGGAGGAGATCGTGGAAGCGATAAGGCTTTGCACCGTTATGTATCCGCCACAGGAACTACGTGAGAGCGCCTGGCAGCATGCTCTGGAGGTCAACCCCGCCAATTATCCTGTGGAGCTGGAGGACGATCCCCAGGCCTTGAAGGCAGCCGTGGAGACGCGCCGGCTATGGCCGAATGGCGCCACCCTACGCGTGAAGTTCATGGATGGTCTCCCAGCTGTTCAGGAGCGCGTCATCCCCGTTGCCCAGGAGTGGAGCCGCTACGCCAACATCAAGTTCGCCTTCGTGGATGACAACGACGCCGAAATTCGCATTGCCTTCAACCCCAATTCGGGGTCATGGTCCTATATGGGTACGGACTGCAGCCTGCCCCAGCTTGTGGGCCATCCGACCATGAACCTCGGCTGGCTGACCCCCACGACGGATCAAGTCGAGTACGACCGCGTTGTGCTTCATGAGTTTGGCCACGCGCTGGGCCTGGTGCACGAGCACCTCTCGCCCGCCGCCACCATACCCTGGGACGAAAAGAAGGTCATTGAGTACTATCGCCAGACAAACGGCTGGGATGAGAACTATACGCGCTCCAATGTCCTGAACAAGTCGCAGGCGGACCGCTTCACCCGCTTTGACGCCAAGTCCATCATGCTCTACCCCGTGCCCAAGTCCATGACGGTCGGCGGCTTCGAGATCCCCTGGAGCAACAGCAAGCTATCCAAGCTGGACCAGGAGTTTATCGGCCTGGTCTATCCCTTCCCTAAAACAGGGCAGGATTGAGTTCTGCTATGCCCGAGTTGACGACCAATACCAACGCGCTGCGGCAGCAGGTCTATGATCTGCGCCTGCGCGCCAGCCGTGTCCAACAGGAACTGGTGGAAGCGACTGACCCGGCGCGGGTCGAGGCACTGCTGGCCGAGGCCGGCCAGATACAAGCGGAGCTGGCCGCCGCGGAGCAGGCTTTGGAAACGGCCACCGCGAAAAGCAGCGAAAGCGGTGTCTTGCTGCGCACCACCAGCACAGACATGGGCGCGACCACGCGCGGCGCGGCCACAACCAAACTCGAAGCTATCGTGCGGCTGCGCATGGAACATGTGCCCACGGCCACTTGCCATCTGCTGTCTGCGGAAGAGAACCCATTGGTCGAGATCGAGGTCCAGAATACGGACAACCGGCGACGCCGTGTGCGCGTCACCTCGCGTGTCGATCAGTACAGTGCCGATGCCGTGACCACAATCGAGCTGAACTTCCGCAGCAAAGAGAGCGTTCTACACTTGCCAACGTTCTTTCCCGACCAGATCCGGCGCGTGCGCGAGTTGACCCGCGCCACGCTCACGGTGCTGGTTGAGGATCTCGAAGCCAAGGATGTGGAGCTCCATCGCTCTTTTCCAATCTGGCTGCTGTCACGCAACACCGCGCCCCTGGCAGTACGTGACCCGGCCAGTGGGGCCTGGAACGATCTGTCACGCTACTTCGGCGCGTTTGTAACGCCCAACGCGCCCGCGGTCATGAAGTTTCTGCGCAACGCCGCGCGGCTCCATCCCGACGGCCGCCTTAGCGGCTATCTAAGCGACGTAACCTCGCAGGTGCGCGCGCTGTACGGCGCGCTCAGGCAGGACGCCGACATTGCCTATGTGAACTCGATTATCAGCTTCAACCCAGAAGAGAGCGCCCGCGGGCAGCGCGTGCGCTTGCCGCGGGAAAGCCTGCGTGAGCGTCAGGCGAACTGCATGGACGGCACCCTCCTCTTCGCCAGCCTGCTGGAGGCAGCCTCCCTAAATCCGGCGATCGTGATTGTGCCGCAACATGCCCTGGTCGCCTGGGAGACGGCCCCCGATAGCGACCAGTGGGAGTATTTGGAAACGACCATGATCGGCACCAACGACTTCCCCGAAGCCAATGACATCGGCCGGCGCAAAGCCGCATTCTGGGCGCAGCAAGCCCAGACGACCGGGCGCAGCTCGCTCTTCCGTCGCTGGCCCTTGCGCGAGCTACGTACCCGGCACGGCATTACGCCCTTGGAGTAGACTATCGTACACCTGTGCCATTCCCCCTTGTGATAAGGACAGCTCTGTGACTCCTTCCCGCCAAACGCCGGATGGCGCCGGCAAATCAAACTCGAACCGCCGCGGTAAACGAGCCGAAGGGCCGCCCAAGCCGGCGGCGCCACAGGCGCAGGCCGTGCCCGAGCCCGCCTGGGCCGCGTTGCTGCCCCAGTACATCTATGGGCTGCACGAGGCCGGCGGCGAACACCTCATGGTCGAAGCGGGCCGGCCCGGCTGGGTGCTGGAACTGGCATCTGTTGGACTGGATGGCGGTGGCGACAGCCCGGCCGACTACTCAGCGCTCAGTAGCCAGGGATTCGGCGTTATCGTGCGGCTCAACAATGGCTTCGAGCCTGTCGGCACCATCCCAGCGCCTGACCGCTATCCCGCCTTTGCCGAATCATGTGCACGCTTTGTGGGACGCGCGCGCGGCTGCCGGATCTGGATCATCGGCAACGAGCCCAATCACAAGGCGGAACGGCCAGATGGCCGCTTCATCCTGCCCGCGGAATATGCTCGCTGCTATCGCCTCTGCAGAACGGCCATCCGCAGCCAGGCAGGTCACGAAGGTGACCTGGTGCTGGTGGCGGGACCCGCGCCGTGGAATGCAGAGACGCGTTACCCGGGCAACCCCAGCGGCGACTGGGCGCGTTACTTCGCCGACATCCTGGCTGAGCTACCGGCGGGCGACTGTGATGGCTTTGCCATCCACACCTACACCCGCACCCTGGATCCGGAGCGCATTCGGGTCGACATTCCCTTCAACGCCGACGGCTACCGCCATTTACATGATGAGTTCCGCAGCTACCGCGATTTTATGCTCGCCATTCCCGACCGCTTCCGGCAGCTGCCTGTGCTCATTACCGAGACGGACCCGACGACGCCTCAGGTTGGCTGGGCCGACGGTAAAAACACCGGCTGGGTGCGCGCTGCCTACGAGGAAATCGCCGACTGGAACGCTGACCCAGCGCACCAACCGATTCAGGCGCTGCTGCTCTATCGCTGGCCACCTGGGAGTGTCCATGGCCAGCATGAATGGTCCATCAGTGACCGTCCCGGCATCGTCGAGGATTTCCGCCAGGCACTCCAGCTGGAGCCAAGCGCACGCTTCCGAGTGCGGCTGCCGGCGCTGGAAGCGGCAGCCGGCGAGGAAGAGACCACCACCGCGACCACCGCGCTGGCTTTGGTCCCGCATATCTACACCAACCAGCAGCTCATCAACGCGTTTCACGATGCTGCGGTTGCGGCGGGCCTGGAGCCGTGGGCGCTGCTCGAGAAGGCGGGCCTGGACCTGGCTGCCCTCTCGGCAATACGGGAGTTGCCTTATAGCGGCACGTCGCTGGCACTGCTGCCCGCGCTGAGCGCGGCCGAACGGCGCCAGATTCGCAGGCAGCTGCTGGCGGCCTTGAGCGAGGGACCACGCTGGCGCGGCTTCGTGAACGCGCCGGACGGTCTCAACCTACGCACAGGTCCGGGCGTGCAGTTCGATGTCATTTCCACGTTGGCCCATGATGACGACGTCAACGTGCTCGCCGAAGAGGGCGACTGGCTTTTTGTGACAGCAGGTGATCTCGACGGGTATATCTTTGCGGCGCACGTGCTGCGGCGGGAAGTGGCGCCCGCACCGGGTACGGAGCAGGATCTGGCCGCGGCGGAGGGCGAGCGGCTGGCCATACTGTCCACCGCGTCCCACGACGAGCGTACCCTCGTGGAGACATGGAATCAATATGGCGGCTTGCTGGGCCGGCTCTCGGCGCAGCTCAATATCGAGCCTGGCGTCGCGCTGGCTGTGCTGCTGGCGGAATCTGCCGGGGAACCGTTTGGACCGGATGGCCGGCTTGTGATCCGGTTCGAAGTACACATCTTCCATCGCCAATGGGGCAGCGCCCATTCCGACCAGTTCAACGCCCATTTCCGCTTCGACACAGACAGCCCCTGGCAAGGACACGCCTGGCGTACCGATCCCAACGGTCCGTGGCAGGCGCTCCACCAGAGTCAGGCGGACGAATGGCGGGTGCTCGAGTTTGCGCGCGGGCTCGACGATACGGCCGCGCTCCTGTCCATCAGCATGGGCGCGCCGCAGATTATGGGCTTCAACTTCGACACGCTCGGCTACAAAGATGTCCAGAGCATGTTTCAGGCTTTTCAGGCCGGCGTCGCCACCCAGATCGCTGGTCTGTTCCGCTTTATTCAACAGCGCGGGCTGGCGGCGGCCATTCGTAGGGAAGACTTTCTCGACTTCGCCACCAACTACAACGGCTCGGGGGCGGCCAAGCGCTATGCAGCCCTCATCAGCCAGTGGCTAGAACAGTTTCGCCGCCTGCGCGCGGCTGCGCAGGCAACCATCGCAGCAACCATGCAACCAGCACAACAGGAGGTAGAGATGACCAGGCTCGTGCCAGAACGCACAGCAGCGGACAAAGCGGCCCTGCCCGCACCGCCAGTGCCAACGGATCACGAAGGACGACCCCTGGCCGAGGTCGACCCCGAGCTCTACGAGGCGTGGCGCCACCACATCGAACAGGGCTTCACGAACAATAACCGCATGTTCAACCGCGTGCTCAATGCCTTTATGTATCCCTACTGGATGACGGTTGCCATGTATCTGACCCTCTTCCTCATTGGCATTGGCGCCTTTGTGGTCGCGGCACGCCTGAGCTTCGAGCAGGGCAAGGAGCTCTATGCCGTGCTGTTCGGCGGGCTGGGCGTCGTCTCCATGCTCACCTTCTTTGTTACGCGTCCATTGCAGGCGTTGGAAGAGAATCTCCAGTTCATCACCTGGCTAGGCATGATCTACAACACCTATTGGACACGCCTGGCCTACACACTGGAACGCGAGAGCGCCCAGGTGGACATCGAGAACGCTACGGTCGACGCCATCCGCAAGATCAAGGAACTCCTGGACAAGCATACGGAACGCTCGTCGAACCGGCCGGGCCTGCGCTAGCTACCCAGCACCGCGGCGGAGTCACGCGGCTCTCCCGTACCATTACCCATCCTGACAACTCACCCATACTTGCAGAGTGACCTGGAGAGAACCCATGACCGAGCGTACCATCTATGCGCTGTTGGTAGGGATTGACCGCTACCCCAAGCCGGTGACGCCGCTGCGCGGTTGTGTCAGCGACGTCCGGCACATGGAAGCGTTTCTAAAGGCGCGGTTGGGGCCTGGCGAACGGCTGGCGCCGTTGCTGGTCACCGACGAGCAGGCCACGCGGCAGGGCATCATCGATGCGTTCCGCGGCCACCTGCGCCAGGCGGGCCCCGCGGACGTAGCCCTTTTTTATTACAGCGGTCACGGCTCGCAGGCGCCGACACCACCCGAGCTCTGGCACCTGGAACCTGATCACCTGGACGAGACCCTGGTCTGCTTTGATAGCCGGCTACCTGGCCACTATGATCTGGCCGACAAGGAGCTCGCCCAATTGATCGCCGAAGTGGCGGAACGGGGCGCCCATGTGGCAGTCATTCTCGACTGCTGCCATTCCGGCTCCGGCACGCGGGCGCCGGAAGAGGAAGATGTGTCTGTCCGCCGCGTGCCGGCCGATGATCGTCTGCGGCCCTTGGAAACTTACCTGCTGGCGCCCGACCAGGCCGCGGCCTATTCCCCCTCGACGCGCGGCGCCGGCGGCAGTGGCTGGTATGAGTTGCCCCAGGGCCGCCATATTCTGCTGGCAGCCTGCCGCGCCGACGAAGAGGCCAAGGAGCTCATGCTCGGCGGCGAGCGCCGCGGCGCCTTCTCCTACTACCTGCAGCAGTCATTGCAGGTGGCCAGCGGCCCCCTTACCTACCGCGATCTCTTCAAACGATCCGATGCCCTGGTTCGTATGCGCGTTTCTCGCCAGACGCCCCAGATCGAGGCAATCGACCCACGGGATCTCGACCAACCCTTCTTGGGAGGAAGCGTGGGCACGCGGCCCGATTATTACACCGTAACCTATGAAAGCGAGCAGGGCTGGCTCCTGGACGGCGGCGCCATTCACGGCTTTCCGCAGCCAGCCGGCGAGGAGACCACCTGGCTCGCCCTGTACGCCTTCGACGCGCCCGCTGGGCACCTGGGCGACCTATCACGGGCCATTGGCGAAGCACGAATCATGAAGGTGCTGCCAGGCCACAGTACCCTGGAGTTACGCCTGCCCGGCGACCGGCAGCCAGATACAGGGCAAACCTTCAAGGCTGTTGTCAAAGCCTTGCCCCTGGCGCCTCTCGCGGTCGCGCTGGAAGGGGACGGCGCTGCGACCGGTCTGCTGCGCCGCGCGCTTTCCGCAGCTGGTCCAGATGGCGGGCCGTCACTCCTGGTACGGGAGGCGGCGCCGGATTCGGCCGAGCTGGTCGTCGAGTGCAGTGACGCGGGATATCGTATCCGGCGCCAGGCCGACCAATACACGCTGGTTGTGGAGACCCCGGGCGTCGGTGCAGAGAGCGCGGAATTGACCAAGGACCGGCTGGAGCACATGGCGCGCTGGCAACGCACCATGGAGCTGGAGAATCCGGCCAGCCGCATCCCCGCCCAGGCTATCCAGCTGGATCTGCTGACCGCGGACCCGCAGGGTGAGTGGCGCCCGCTGCGGGTCAGCCAGGCAGTAGAACTGCACTACGTCCCCTCCCAATCCGGCTGGCAGTCACCGGCCTTTCGTTTGCGGATCCGCAACAACGGAGAGCAGACCCTGTACTGTAATGTGTTGGACCTGACCCAGCATTTTGGCGCCGATCTTCTCTTCGGCGCAGGGAGCCTGCGGCTGCAGCCAGGGGAAGAAGCATGGGGGCTTGACGGCCGCACGATCCGCTCCGAGGTGCCCGACGATTTCTGGCAGGCGGGCGTTATGGAATACCGCGATTCGCTCAAGTTGATCGTCAGCACAGAACCCTTCGAAGGCGATCTGCTGCGGCTGGACGATCTGCCCGTGCAGATCATCGCACGCAGGGCAGAGCGGCCGGCGAGCCCTAACAATGCACTCGAGCGCCTCATGGCACGCGTCGGCCACCGCCGCCTGAAAGCTGACCCGGATCCCAATGAGAGCCTCAATGACTGGACGACCCAGACGCTGACGCTGACGACCGTGCGCCCGCTGGAGGCGGTCCCCATTGGCAGCCCCGGCTCGCGCGCTGGCCTCGGCTATGGCGTGACGGTAATGGGCCATTCCCAGCTACAGGCCCGGGCCCGGCTCACACAGCTGGAAGAGGGCAGCCGGGACGCTGGCGCGTCTCTGGCGCCGCCGCTGCTGCGCGACCGGCCCGGTTTGGCCGAACCCTTGACCTTTGCCAGCAGCCGCGGTAGCGCGCCAGGCCTCAATGTCCTGGAACTACTCGACGTCGCCGACTACACGGCCGTAAACGCGGACTCGCCCCTGCTCGTCGAGATCGACACGGCCCTGGCCGCTGACGAGCATGTGTTGCCTGTGGGTTTCGATGGCGAGTTCTACCTTCCCCTGGGACGGGCCCAGCGCAGCGAGGGCGGCGTCGCCGTCACGCTGGAACGCTTGCCCGCACCCACGGGCACACGCGATCTGAAAGGGTCAATCAAGATCCTGTTCCAGAAGTTCCGTGGCCAATACCTTGGCACAACCTTCGACTATCCACGTCTGGCCATCGTCGATTTTGCCAGCAGCCCACCCGCCTATATCCGCGATCCAGCCATCGTTCGCAAGCGGCTGGCCGCTGCCAGGCGCATACTGCTCTTTACGCACGGCATCATCGGCAGTACGGACGCCATGGTCATCGCCGCCCAGCCCCACCGCTTGCCCCAGCCATTGCCGCTGCCGCATCTAGAAGATCGCTATGATGTGGTGCTGGCCTTTGACTACGAGAGTATCAATACCGCCATCGAAGACAACGCCCGCGCCCTCAAGCAACAGCTCACCGATGTGGGGTTGGGGCCCGACCACGGCAAGACCCTGCACGTGGTGGCCCATTCCATGGGCGGTCTCCTCTGCCGCTGGTTCATCGAACACGAGGGGGGCAACAAGATCGCGCAGCGGCTGGTGATGATTGGCACACCCAACGCCGGCTCACCCTGGCCCACTGTGCAGGATTGGGCTACGGCGGCTCTGGGCTTGGCCCTGAATGGCCTGGGCGGCGTCGGCTGGCCCGGCCAGATCATCGGTGCGCTGGTTGGCGCCCTGGAGACCGTCGACGTGGCGCTGGACCAGATGCGCTCCGGCTCAGACCTGTTACGTTCGCTCGCCGCGGGCGTCGATCCCGGCGTGCCCTATCACGTTATCGCCGGCAACACCGGCCTGATTGAGCCGGCCGTGGCGCGCCCGAGCCAGGGAGAACCCAGCCTGGTTGAGCGCCTTTGGGGTGTCCTGAGCCCCAAGCGCTGGTTCCATGCCGGGCTGAGCGCGGCCTTCTTCTTTGCGCCGAACGACATTGCGGTTAGCGTGGAAAGCATCCGCTCGCTGCCAAGTGACCGCACGCCGCCACCGGCTATCCGCGAGCTGGCGTGCGACCACGTCAGCTACTTCTTCACTCTCGCAAGTGTACAGGCGCTGATCGATGCCCTGGATGCGCCATAGGTGTGGAAGCGGGAGTCACTACTACGGACCCGCGAGAGCTCGTAGTAACGAATTATGAACCTTAAGAATTAAATATGGCAATAGGACAAGTGGGTGTAAAATGGGCG
>JACFMY010000102.1 GCA_019455155.1 Caldilineaceae bacterium | reverse complement strand
GGGGGGGGGGGGGGGGGGGGGGGGGGGGGGGGGGGGGGGGGGGGGGGGGTGGTGGCGGGTAATAGCCGCCAGGGATGCACAGCTTCTGCCCCGCGTAGATATGGTTCCAGTTCCAGATACCGTTGCACTTGGCAATCGCGTGCGGGCTCACCCCGTAATACTGGGCAATGCCTGACAACGTTTCACCATAGCGCACATAGTGATAGGCCTGGCAGGGGTATCCTGGTCCCGGCTGCGGTGGGTAACTATCACATGGTATGTACAGCACTTGCCCCACATAAATATAGTTGGGGTTCCAGATTCCGTTGGCCCGCATGATGGCTTTTACGGTGGTGCCGAACCGGGCTGCGATTTTGGAGAGGGTATCTCCATAATACACAGTGTAGTAGGTTCCGCACCCCCATTGACCTGACTGCACCGTTGACGGCGTCGCGGAGTCGGGCGGCGCCGCCAACGCCGCACCGGGTAGCAACGCGCCAAGTAGAGTCAGCACCAGCATGAAGGCCAGCACGACACGCCTCACCCGGCGTATCGAGGCTGGGATAAACTTCATTGCAATGACTCCTTTCCTTGACTGCATGTTCAAGCAACCTGTTGTTCGAGATGGGTGTATGTTCAATCGCGGCCAGAATGGCGCCGGCGGCAACCCGCAGCGCTGCACTGTTGCGCCTTCTCCTGACGACGTGAACGCAAGCGAAATGTTCCGTTCAATTTGCCGTGCATACGGCCAACCTTTCAAAACTCAAGCGAACTGCCTCGTTCCGGTGCACTGACGCGGGCAAAACCCTGGCTATGCAGCAGACGCAGCAGCGTATCCGCCGCGTCAGGCTCGCCATGGACCAGAAAGAGATGCTGCAGGCGGTCCCGCTCCAAATGATCTGCCCACTCCAACAGTTCCTGTTGGTCAGCATGGGCGCTATAACCGTCAATCGAGTCGACCCGCGCCCGGACATCATAGGCCTCGCCAAAGATGCGCACACGCTTCTCACCGTCTTTCAAGCGCCGTCCCAAGGTATCAATTGCCTGAAAGCTCACAATGAGGATCGTGTTACGCGGCTCCTCGATGTTATTCTTTAGATGGTGTAAGATACGGCCACCTTCCGCCATACCATTGGCGCTAATGATAATGGCCGGTTCGCTCATGAAGTTGAGCTGCTTGCTGCGCCGTACATTGCGCACATACTCGACTTCGGCATAATCAAAGGGGCTCTTGCGCTCATCTTCCTCCAAAAAGAGCTGGACCTCATCGTTCCAGGTTTCAGGATGCATGCGAAAGACATCGGTCGCGTTGACAGCCAGCGGGCTATCCACAAAGACAGGCACAGGTGGGATATCCCCCCGGGCGTCAAGCTGATTCAGGGCATAGACAAGTTCCTGCGTGCGCCCCACGGCGAATGAAGGGATAATGACCTTGCCGCGCTGGCGGACCGTTTCATTGACAACATCGCGCAGATGCTTACGCGCCCCGGCAAAACTCTCGTGCCGGCGATCGCCGTAGGTGCTCTCCATGATGACGATATCAGCCCCATCATAGGTTTCGGGCGATTTGAGAATCGGGCTATTGGGCCGGCCGATGTCACCGCTGAATACGAGCCGGAATGCTTTGCCGGTTGCCGTCTCGCGGAGGTCCAGCCGCACTGACGCCGCACCAAGGATGTGACCAGCGTTGAAAAAGGTCACATCCACGCCGTCAGCCACCGTCACCGTGCGGTGATAGCCGATGCCGATAAACTGGTCGAGACAGGCCTGGGCATCCTGCTGGGTATAGATGGGCTCAACAGGAGGCTCCCCTTGGCGGGCGCGCTTCTTGTTAACATAGCGGACATCCTGTTCGTTGATGTAGCCGCTGTCCATGAGCATGTAGGTGCACAGATTGCGCGTCGCGGACGTGCACCAGATATTGCCAGAAAAACCTTGCTTGGCCAGATTGGGGATGTTGCCACTGTGGTCGATATGCGCGTGGCTCAGTACCAGGACGTCGATGGACGCCGGGTCAAAGGGGAAATGCAGGTTCCGCTCGTAGGTGTCGGCACGCCGGCCCTGATAGAGGCCACACTCAAGCAGCACACGCTGCCCATTGACCTCGATCAAGTGCATGGAGCCGGTCACTTCTCTTGCCGCACCAAAAAAAGTGATCCGCATATATCGCTGTGTTCCTTGCCAGTAGTGGGTTAACCAAACCCGCTGCCGGCCGACGTGTGTAGCAAAATCAGTTGCCACACACATTGTTATTCCTCTTGCATATTGTAATGCATTTTGAGTTTAATTCAACCCCTGATTTTTGCAGAGAAGCAGAATTTTCGGTCTTTTTCTCAAAAATGCGACATTTTGTGTAGACTATGCCCTATGAAAACACCGCTTGCTGCTCGTTTATCCGCACTTCTGACGGTCGTCGTAACCCTCTACGCGGTGACCGTGATGCGACCCGGTCTACGCCTGGTTGGTGTGCTCTTCATCCGCCAGGGCTGGCTGCTTGATAATCCGGCCCTGTGGCAGCTGGGCCTTTGGCTCTGGATGGTCGCCATCTTTTGTTGGATGTGGGTGTTGATCTCCCTGTTGTGGCACTATCTGCCAGCCCACCGCATCTCCACCATGCTCGAGTCTGGTCTGATCCTAATCGGCGCCACCCTGTCCATTACCGGCACCATTGCCTGGATGGGCGCTTTGCCTGCAGCCTTGCCGCTCACAACTGCCAGCGAGCTCATGCCCATCGTCGATGGCCTGGCCCTGGGTCTCCTGGGCGGCGGATGCCTGATGTCCGGCATCGCCACCGCCTGGGTGGCGGCCGACCTGATGCGTCTTGCTCCCCTCCCTAGAAGATGGACCGCTTTCGGCCTGGTCGCAGGGCTTCTCATGGCTCCGACCCCGTTTCTCCTCCCCTTCCCCTGGCACCTGCTGGTCGCTGCGGCGGCCTGGACGCTCTGGTGTGCCTTCCTGGGCGCGCGCCGGCGCCTGCCTAGCGCTTATCCAGAACTGGGTTGATGTATAATGCGCCAAACCGCAGACCAGAAAGGACAACCACCATGTCTTTGGCCGATTTGCTCGCCGTTACCCGTGGTGAGCGACCCGCTCACCTGCTGCTGCGCAACGCGCGCCTCGTCAACGTCTTCTCCGGTCGCATCGAAGAGACGGACATTGCTCTCTTCGACGACCGCATAGCCGGGATTGGACCGGGCTACCAGGCAGCCGAGAGCCTCGATCTGCAGGGCGCGTACGTGGCCCCAGGCCTCATCGACGCGCACGTGCATATTGAAAGCAGCCTCTGTGTTCCAGCCCAATTTGCCTATGCCGTCGTGCCGCGCGGCGTTACCACCGTCGTCACCGATCCCCATGAGATTGCCAATGTGGCTGGCGTAGACGGCATCCGTTTCATGCACGCCAATAGCCAGAACCTGCCGCTGCAGGTCGTGATCATGGCGCCTTCCTGTGTCCCGGCCACCACCATGGAGACCAATGGCGCCACGCTAGACCCCGCTACGCTGGCGTCGCTCCTGGCGGACGGCACTGTCCACGGGTTGGCCGAGGTGATGAACTTCCCGGGGACGGTTCACGGCGATGCCGGCGTATTGGCCAAGCTAGCCTTGTTTTCGGGCCGGCCGCAGGATGGCCATGCCCCCGCGCTTACTGGCAAGGCGCTCAACGCCTATGTCGCGGCCGGGATCGGCAGCGAACACGAGTGTACGTCGGTGGAGGAGGCGGCCGAAAAGCTGGCACGAGGCCTCTATATTCTCATCCGCGAGGCAACCAACGCCCATAACCTGCACGCCCTGCTGCCCCTGGTGACGCCTGAGAATAGCAGGCGCATCTGCCTGTGCACCGATGACCGTATGCCCGCCGATCTGCTCGATCAGGGCAGCATCGACTATATGGTGCGTGAGGCTATCAGCTTCGGGATCAACCCCATGACTGTGCTGCGCATGGCTACCCTCAATCCCGCGGAGTGGTATGGGCTGCACGATCGCGGGGCATTGGCGCCGGGACGCCGGGCTGACCTGATTGTCTTCGATAGCCTGGAGGATTTTCGCCCGCGCCAGGTCTACGCAGGCGGGCGGCTGGTGGCCGAGGGCGGATCATTGACCGGCGCCGCTGCGAGCGATGCGGTCACGATTCCTCCCACTGTGGCTGGCACAGTCAATGTAGACTGGTCCCAGCTCAGCTTCCAGATCGAAGCGCGCGGCCGCCTGGCGCGTGTCATTGGCGCGATTGAAGGGCAGTTGGTGACTGAAGAACGACTCCTACCCATTAAGGTGAGCGATGGGCAGGCCGTGGCAGCCCCCGAACACGATATCTTGAAGATGGCGGTCATTGACCGTCACAAGGCCAGTGGCGCCGTCGGGCTCGGCTTTATTCAGGGAATCGGGCTCAAGCGGGGCGCGCTGGCGGGCACGGTCGCCCACGATCATCACAACCTGGTTGTAATCGGCGCCGACGACACATCCATGTTGGCGGCGGCCAGGGCCGTGGCAGAGCTGGGTGGCGGTCTTGTCGTGACCGACGACACGACCGTTTGCGCGTCGCTGCCCCTGCCCGTGGCTGGTCTCATGAGCGACTGCCCGATCGAAGCCGTGCGCCAGGGGTATGAGAGCCTCATCGCCGCGGCCGGGGCCCAGGGTTCACACCTGCACGATCCCTTTATGGCCATGAGCTTCATGGCATTGGAAGTGATCCCCAAGCTCAAACTGACGGACCAGGGACTCGTCGATGTGGAGCAGTTCAAGTTCGTCGATCTGTTTGTTGAATAGGGGATCCAGAGCAGCGTCGCCAGCTGCCCCACTTCTTGGCGGGGCAATGGCCTCACGCGATCTGCGCAAACCCGCAAGTCATCAGGAGGCCACACGCGCAGAATGGCCGCAGAAGAGCCGCAGAAATTGGTGCGTGTGCACGCTTGCATCTTTGCCGTGACTCTGTCAGACTACCATATAATGCTGCCAGGTATGCCCTGGACCATAACCGTTTTTTTGCAAGACTTTAATCGACCCAAAAAAGGATCATAGCGCATGTTCGACCATATTGTGGCGGCGCCGCCCGACCCAATCTTGGGGCTAACGGAGGCGTTCAAAAAGGACCCCAATACCCGGAAGATCAACCTGGGCGTCGGCGTCTACAAGGATGCCCAGGGACGCACACCGGTCCTCCACGCGGTGAAGGCAGCGGAGGAACGCCTGCTGCGCGAGGAGAACACCAAGAACTACCTGCCCATCGACGGTAACCCGGATTTTGACGCGGCCACCCAGAGGCTACTCTTTGGGCCCGACAGCGCCATCGTGACCGAGGGCCGTGCAGTGACCGTGCAGGCGCCGGGCGGCACGGGCGCGCTGCGCGTGGCTGCCGACTTCATTGCCTCCACCATCGGCCCCAAGACGGTATGGCTCAGCGAACCCACATGGCCCAACCATCCCAGCGTCTTTGGCGCGGCCGGCCTCCCAACAGCCTCCTATCCTTACTTCGATAAGGAGTCTCAGGGCGTCAACTTCGACGGCATGGTGGAAACATTGCGCAGCGTGCCTGAAGGGGACGTGGTCGTGCTGCACGGCTGCTGTCACAACCCAACGGGCGTGGACCTGCATCCGGCGCAATGGGAAGCGTTGGCTGAGATGCTGGTGGAGCGAAACCTGTTGCCAGTGCTCGACTTCGCCTACCAGGGCTTTGCCAACGGTCTCGACGAAGACACCACTGGGCTCCAGGTGCTGAGCCGCATCTGTCCAGAACTGCTCATTGCCAGCTCCTATTCCAAGAACTTCGGCCTGTACAACGAACGCGTCGGTGCGCTAACCCTGGTCGCCGGACAGCGCGAAGCTGCCACAACCACGCTGAGCCAAATCAAGCGCGTTGTACGCGCCAACTACTCCAACCCACCTGCACACGGCGCTGCCGTCGTGGCCACCGTCCTGAACGACAGCGCGCTGCGGGCTCAGTGGGAGGAAGAGGTGACGGCAATGCGCACGCGCATTAACTCTATGCGCCATCTCTTTGTAGAAACGCTACAGGAAAAGGGCGTGGAGCGAGATTTCAGCTACATCCTTCACCAGCGTGGCATGTTCTCCTTTTCGGGGTTGAATATCGACCAGGTGAAGGCGCTACGCGAGCGCTATGCCATTTACATCGTCAACTCGGGACGCATCAACGTGGCGGGCATGACCGAGACCAACATGGACTACCTGTGCAGCGCCATTGCTGACGTATTGGGCGACGGCCGCGCCTGAAATGCCGGGGCCGCGCGCTGACCGTGACTGTCCGTACCATCGTTGCTCAAGGGCTCGTCAGTCCCACGCGTCTGGACCGCTTCTTGCGGCAGCAGGATGCGGCCTGGGGCAGGCAAGCCGTGCAGCAGTTGATCAGCCGGCGCAAAGTCAAGGTAAATGGGCGTCCTGTCTGGCTGAGCTCATGGGAGATTCGGAACGGCGACCGCGTCGAGCTTGATGAGTTGCCGGAACGGAAGGCCGAGCCGCCCACCAGCTTTGACGATAGTTGGCTGCTGGCCGACGACGGTGACATAGTCGCTGTCAACAAGCCGGCAGGGCTGCTCTCAGAGCCGACGCGCTGGACCCAGAGCGCCAATTTGCTTGACTTGGCCAGGGTACGCTTTGGCCCCGTCACGCTCTTTCACCGGCTGGACCGCGACACCTCTGGGCTTGTGCTGCTAACCCGTGGCGCCGCCATAAACAGGCGCCTCGCCGCGGCCTTTCAACAGCGACTGGTAGAAAAAGAGTACATTGCCGTGGTGGCCACACCCAACCGGCTCGCACCGGCAGGCACCATCCAGGTGCGCCTGGACACCCATCCCCAGCGCGCTGATAGAATGGTCGCGGTCACCAAAGGCGGCCATTGGGCGCTTACCCGCTATGCAGTCGTGGCCGAAGAGGCTGGACGCCAATGGGTACGTCTCTGGCCCGAGACGGGACGTACCCACCAGCTGCGCGTTCACCTAGCCCACCTCGAGGCCCCGATCCTTGGGGACCGTTTCTACGGCGACGCCAACTCCGCCCCACGTTTGATGCTCCATGCCTGGAAAATCCAGCTTCCAGCCACGGGCGATGACCCGGCCCGTAGCTATCTCGCGCCGCTACCGCCTGGCTTTGCGCCGCCTGGCTCAGGCGCCGGCCCTTAGTCTTGAGATCTGGTTCCAACAAAGGCAATCGGGAAAGATGCTCCGTCGTGTGCCTATGGTAAACTAATTTCGTTCGTTTCTCTTCTGCCAGCCAGCAGCGCATTATTTGCCAAGGGCGTGATCCCATGAAGCCACTATCGACCATTGTCCAGTCTGTACCACCGTCACCGACGACCATGATGATGCAACGGGGCCGCGAGCTCAAGGCGGCGGGTAAAGATGTCATCAGTCTGGCGGGCGGTGAACCCGATTTCGATACTCCGCGCCATATTATCGAGGCCGGTTATGCCGCCATCGAGGCGGGCGATACGCACTATCCGCCTTCCTTTGGCACCCCGGCGTTGCTCGACGCCATTGTGGCAAAACTCAAGCGCGAGAACGGCGTGCACCATATAACACCCGCTGGCATCATGGTAACCCCGGGCGCAAAATGGGCGCTCTTCGCCACGCTGGCCGCGTTGGTCGAGCCAGGCGACGAGGTGATGATCCTGGACCCATCATGGGTGAGTTATGCTCCTATGACAATGCTGCACCAGGCCGTTCCGGTGCGTGTGCCCCTCTCTGCCGGCGACCACTTCCAGGTCACAGCGGATCTCCTGGAACGCTACGTGACGCCTAACACCAAGGTGCTCATGGTCAACAGCCCCAATAACCCCACAGGGCGTGTGCTAAGCCGGGCGGAGATCGATGCCCTGGTTCACGTCGCGACGACCCATGATCTCTACGTCATCAGCGACGAGATCTATGAGCACATTCTCTTCGAAGGCCATGTTCACTACAGCCTGGCTGCCGAACCCGGCATGGCCGAACGCACGGTCATCGTAAACGGTTTCAGCAAGGCCTACGCCATGACCGGCTGGCGCCTTGGTTGGCTGGCCGGGCCCGAGCCCATCGCCCGGCTCGCGCGCATCTACCAGACCCACAGCGCCCAGTCCGCGGCCAGCTTTACCATGGCGGCCGGCGTAGCGGCGCTCAACGGCCCCCAAACGTGCGTGAAGGAGATGGTTGCTATATATGACCAGCGCCGGCGCCTGGTATCGGACGCCTTTGAGGAAATACCGGGCCTGGAGTGCACGCCGGTAGAGGGCGCGTTCTACGTCTTCCCGCGCTTCACAGCCACGAAGAAGAACAGCCTGGAAATCACGCAGGCATTGATCGATGAGGGGTTGATCGTGGGCACACCGGGCAGCGCGTTTGGGCCGGCCGGCGAGGGCCACGTCCGCTTCAGCATAGCCGAACGCACAGCCGATCTCGAGAAGATGGTCGACCGCATGGCGAAAATAGTCCCCAGGCTGTAGCCGCTTCCTGCGCTGGCCGGATTGCGCCGGAACGCGTTTTCCGGCCTCGACTTGCAGCACCAGCAACAGCCCAACCTCAACGTACTTCCAGACGACCAAACCATGGACCAATCCTATTTCATCTATCTTCTGGCAATTGCCGCCGGCATCTTCGCCGGTGTTGTCAACACGCTGGCCGGCAGTGGCTCGCTGGTGACGCTGCCCATGCTCATGTTCCTGGGTCTACCGGCAAATATCGCCAACGCCACCAACCGCGTCGGCGTGACTGTCCAGAATATCGTCGGCATCACAACCTTCAAACGCAGCGGCAAGCTCAACCTCAACGGCGGTCTATGGGTCACAGGCGCCGCAATTCCGGGCGCGTTGGTGGGCGCATGGATGGCCTCGCAGCTCCAGGCGGACCAGATGAAGCTCGTCATTGGCGTGGTGATGGTCGCCATGCTCTTTGTGATTCTGTTCAAACCAGAGAAGTGGCTGCGTGAGATCTCGGTGATCCGGCCTGGCCGGCCCAGCACCCTGACCCTGCTCATCTTCTTTGGTGTTGGCGCCTACGGCGCCTTTATTCAGGCTTCTGTGGGCATTCTCATCCTGGCGGCCCTGGTCTTGCGCGAGGGATACTCTCTGGTGCACGCCAACGCCGTCAAGCTTATGATCGTGCTCGTGGTGACCGCGCTGGCCTTGCTTATCTTCGTCCAGCAAGGGCTCATCGACTGGTGGTTGGGCGGCTTGATGGCAATTGGACAGAGCATTGGGGCCTGGCTGGCAGCACGCTATGCGACCCGCTACCGTAATGCCAATCTTTGGGTACGCCGCTTGCTCATTGCCGTCGTGATTATCTCCATTTTTGATCTCTTTGGCATCCTGGACCTGATTACTGGCTGGGTCGCCAGTCTCATGGTGGCCTGATTAGCTTGCCGCGACGCCATTGCGGCCGTAGCTGCCACCGAAACGGGGCGGCCGCGGACAACCCATGCCTACGCAACATTGAGATTGGAGAGAGCCTGTCGTGAGAGTATTGCTTGTTCGTCACGGAGAATCGACCAACAACCAGCTGGCCAACCAACGGAGCTACGATGAATATATACGAAACCGTAGCCACGAGCCTGAGTTGACGCCGGCCGGCCGGCAGCAGGCCGAGCAGCTGGCTGCTTACATGGGAGCCTTGCAGGCGACAGCGCAGGATGAGACCGGGAGAGGAGCCAGCGTCACCGAGCGGCCCGTAACCGCGATCTACACCAGTCCCATGCTACGTGCCATGCAGACAGCGGCGCCGCTTGCCGGTACACTGGGGATGAGCCCTGAGGTGTGGGTGGAGATCCACGAACATGGCGGTCTCTTCACGGGCGACCCCCGCAACGGAGAAGTAGTGAGCTATCCGGGTTTGAGCCGGGCACAAATAGCCGCGCGCTTTCGTGCCTTTAGCTTGCCACCTCAGGTGACCGAAAGCGGCTGGTGGAGCGGCGGTTACGAAGAGATGAGCGCCTGCACCGTGCGGGCGCAACGGGTAGCGCAGACATTGCGCCACTGGGCGCCTGCACGCCCCGACGATGTGTTACTGCTCGTGACGCACGGCACCTTCATGGACCAGCTGATCAAGGCTCTCTTGGGCGTAAACGGCGACTCTGCTTTCTATTTCAACCACATCAACACCGCGATCAGTCGCATCGACTTTCTCGACAACGGCTTCGTCGCGATACGTTACCTCAACCGCGCGCCTCACCTGACGCCTGTACAGTTCACGCGCTGAACACCAACGGCCAGGGCACAACGGGGCGAGCTATGCTCGCCAGAGCGACCAGAACCGCGCGCCGCACGGGACACCCCTCCGGCGCGCTACGCTGGCGCGCAGCTCCCGCAATCCTACTTCTTGAAGAAGTTGCTCGCTAAAAACCAGAGGTTAGCCGGTCGCTCGGCCAGGCGGCGCACGAAATAGGGATACCACGCGGTGCCGTAGGGCACATAGATGCGCACCCGGTAGCCCTGGGCCACAAGCTGTAGCTGGCGCTCGCGCCGGATCCCGTAGAGCAGTTGGAACTCAAACTCCTTCGGGTCGATCTTGTGTTCGCGCGCATATCGCAGCGTGGCCTCGATCATCTTGTCGTCATGGGTGGCTACGCCCAGGTAAACCCCGCGGGCTCGTGCCTCATCGCTCAGCAGCACCTGCATCTGGCGCACGAACGCGGCGTCGGTATCGGCTTTGGCTGGATAGGCAACGCTCGCCGGTTCCTTATAGGCGCCCTTGACCAGGCGCACCCAGGCGCCCTCGTTGGCCAAACGTTGCACATCCTCGTCGCTACGATAGAGGTAAGACTGGATGACTACGCCGACGTTGCGAAAGCCTTCACCTTCCCGCAGACGCCGGAAGATATCAAGCGTCGTATCGACCAGCTTGCTCTCTTCCATATCCACGCGCACACGGCGTTCGTACTGTTGCGCTCGCGCCAAGATCATGCGCAGATTGCTGATGGCCAGGTTCTCGTCGATCTTCAGACCGAGCTGGCTCAGTTTGACACTGATATTGGCATCTACGCCTGCGGCATGGATGCGGTCGAGCAGGTATAGGATCTGGTTACGGGCCGCGATGGCCTCTTCCACGTCCGTCACGCTTTCGCCCAGATAGTCGAGTGTTACGGACATGCCGCGCGCGTTGAGTTCCTGCGTGGCGGCAATCGCTTCATCGACCGATTCGCCGGCAACGAAGCGGCTAGCCAGCCTCCATGCAGGCGGAAACCGGGTGACCACGCTGCGCGCCCAGCCTGCCTGGGACAGGTAGAGCAGCAGGTTCCGCAGCCAGGACTCGCCATAACGGAACACCATATAGCCGCCAGCGGCCAGGACCAGCATGCCAAACGCAGTGGAGACTCCTCCCCGGCGACGAGGGATAACGATAGTCAGGTCGTCAGATCGCTGCATGGAACATTCCTTGCCAGTTTTCTTGAGAGGCATCGCTGTACAACACCATATTTACTTACTATTCTAGGTCTGTTGGTAGGGAACGACAATGCTACAGGCTACATCGGTAGCATACATCAACGCTCGATTGGGATGAGGTGGAGTGCGCGCCAGTGTGTGGATGTAGCGGCCCACTGGCGCGCCAGCTCACGGTGGTCGACCGTGCTTTCAAGGGCCTCCACAGTGGCGCGGCTGCAACGTAGCTCGACAGCATATCGCTTCGGGCTATGACCGGCCCGTTCGACGCGCTGCTGCAGATCATGGAGTCCTTGCAGCGCGGCGTGGAGTTCTAGATGAACATGGTCGGCAGATGGGCCGTGGCCCGTGGCCATTTCCGCACGCCCATCCTGGAGTCGCACCAGTTGCCAGCGCCACTGGGGATCGCTTGTACCGGTCATGGCCCACACATTGAGTGCGAACTCGGCTGGCGTAGCCAACGCGTCCTGGTAGAAACGGTGCACATCCTTGAAGAGGCGTGTAAACCGCGCTGGTGGCAAATCCTGCCGCGCCCGCCGGCCATACGCCTTGCTGCTCAGCCTTTCATCAAGAATGGCAACCACGCCGCGATCGCCGCTGCGACGGATCAGCCTGCCAAAGCCTTGCTTGAGAGAGAGCGTCATCAATGGGACCATATACTCGTCGAAGCTGCTACGGCCCTCATCCTCGATGGCGCGCATGCGCGCGCCGTGGAGCGGGTCGCCAGGTGTGGGAAAGGGCATCTTGTCCATGATGACGAGGCTCAGATCGTCGCCGGGAATATCCACGCCTTCCCAGAAGGAACGGGTGGCCAGCAGCACGCTATACGGTGTCTCCCTGAACCAGGCCAGCAGCGCCTCACGGGGCGCATCTCCCTGGGCGCGCACAGGCCAGATCACGCCACCGTCAATGGCCTGAAGCCGGTCGTTGACCTGCTGCAGGCCGCTCCAGTTCGTAAACAGGCAGAGCGTGCGGCCGCGGCTTACTTCCAGCAGCCGTTCGATCTCGCTGGCAACCGCGTCGTAGTAGGCATCGGTGTTTCGATAGTTGTAGGCGGGCAGAGGAGGCTGGTAGAGCAGCGCCTGCTGTGGGTAGTCGAACACAGGAGGCAACACCGCCTCCTCGCCCGTTTCCCGGATGCCACACCGGGCACGAAAATGCGCAAAGTGACCATCCGTGGAGAGTGTGGCGCTGGTGCAGATAACCGTTCGCGCGACCGCCCGGCCTTCTTCCTCAGGATGGAACAGATAGGAGCCAAGCAATGTGGCCGGATTGACGGGGGCGGCATGTACTTCCAGGCTCACGCGACGGCGGTCGAAGACCCGCACGGCATAGCGCACGACTTCCGTGTCCTTGCGACTGCTGCCGATGGCCTGAAACTTGGTGGCCGTGCTGTTGAGCGCCTCTATAGCCAGCTCGTAGTAGCGGTTGCGCTCGGCTGTCTCCTCGTCAGGGCGAACTCCCTCGCGCGCCGCCTGTTCCACTGCAGCGGTATAGGGGTTCGTCTGTTTCAGCTGTTGGGCCAGCTTGCTCAATCTGCTGGCCAGCTTGAGTACTCCTTCCAGGTCTCCTTCGAGCTCAAAGGCGTTATCCCGCTTCAGCTCTGCGATCTCCTGAAAGGCCAGGCTGTTCAAATAACGCAGCTCGTCAAGATCTGGCTCGGACACATGTTCCTTGAACACGTTGCGCGCCAGCAGCTGCTCAACGGTGTAGTCGCTGACCGCGACTTCGAACACCGCCGTGGCAATCTGTTCCAGGTGGTGAGCTTCGTCCACAATGTAGATGGAGGCTGGCGGCAGGATCCGTTCGCCTGCATAGCCTAGCTCCAGCGCGTTGAGTAGCAGATGGTGATTGGTGATGATGACCTGAGCCTGCGCGGCTTCCGCCCGCATGCGGTTGACCCAACATGCGTCGTCATAGTACCGGCAGTCGCCGTGGAGGCAGTCGTCGGGAAAGCTGACCACGCGCGGCCGCAGGTCGCCGCTGAGGAGAAAAGGCAGTTCGTCCACATCGCCGCTCTCTGTCTCGTCCAGCCAACCGCGCATATACTTGACCTGCTCATCCTCGCGATCGTATAGCGAGATATATTTCTGCTCGGCCAGCTCCTTCTCCCACTTCAGATTGCACACAAAGTTGCTGCGTCCCTTGACGACAACGGCAGGGATCGGTTTGCCCAGCACTTTGCGCAGGAAGGGGATATCCTTCTGAAACAGCTGGCTCTGCAGCGATTTGTTGGCCGTAGAGACGACAACGGTTCGCCCACTCAGGATGGCGGGCAGCAGATACGCAATGGACTTGCCGGTACCGGTCGGCGCCTCGATGAGCGCGTGAGACTGTGCGAGAATGGCCCGCTTCACGGCCTCAGCCATCGCCAGCTGGCTCGGCCGCATCTCGTAGCCATACAGCTCACGGGCCAGGGCGCCCTCAGGTCCCAGAAGCTGGCTGAGATCGCTCTCGGCCAGCTCGCGCATGCGCATCTCTTCGGACGCCACACCCTCAGCGTCTGGCGGCGGCTCCTTCAGCACATGATCAGGGTATTCAGACAGCAGATCGTCGTCAACCGGTTCGTAGGTGATCCCGTCGACTTCACGGCTGGAACGGGGGGATAAATGAGCGTTTGACATGCTGGCAATCATAGCACAAATGTGCGGCACACCAAACCGGCAAACGTAACGGGCCGGACAGCTTGTCCGGCCCGTCTACCATATCCACCTGATGGCCCGCTACGCCCTTGTAGCGGCCCGGTTGCCTGCCATGCTCCCTTATTGGGCCGGCGGCAAGATCACGGCGTCGATGGCATGAATCACGCCGTTTGACGCCTCGATATCGGTGATTGTCACCTTGGCGCCGTTGATATAGACACTGCCATCCTTCACTTCAAAGTTCACCGGCTTGCCCTGCAGTGTCGTCGCCTGCAGGCCATCGGTGATGTCAGTCGACAGCACCTTACCGCTAAGCACATGGTACCGCAGGATGTCGGCAAGCTCCTTAGCCTGCAGGAGCTGCGCCTGGGTCAGGTTCGTCTGGCTGAGCAGCGCGTTAAAGGCGGCATCAGTCGGTGCAAAGACAGTGTATTCGCCGGCGCCAGCAAGCGTCGTGTCCAGACCAGTCTCGGTAAGGGCCGCGCTCAGAATCTTGAAGTTGGCGTTGCTAGCGGCCACAGATGCCACCGAGTTGCCCGTCGCCGCCGTGGTAGCGGCAGGGGTGCTCGTGGCCGTAGCGGTCGTAACAGCCGTGGCTGTAACGGCGGCTGTGGCTGTGACGGTGGCTGTTGCCGTGGCCTCGACGGTGGCTGCCTCGGTCGCAACAGTTGTCGCTTCTGGCGTGGCCGCAGCCGTGGTCGGCGTGGTCGCGCCGATCTCTTCAGTGGTCGGCAACTTGATAACCTGGTCCACCTCGATCACG
Organism: Caldilineaceae bacterium; assembly: GCA_019455155.1. GTDB lineage: Bacteria > Chloroflexota > Anaerolineae > Caldilineales > Caldilineaceae > JACFMY01. The sequence continues at coordinate 2,778 of JACFMY010000102.1, read as the reverse complement.
TTACAGTCGGCAATGTTGTTGAACGCGCACAGTTGCTCATACAGGCGGAAGTCACCGTAGATGTCGCGGGCAATCAAGGCCAGGGTGTCGCCGGATTTCACCGTGTAGGTGCCGCCCGGCTCGCCCACGCGACCCGTGGTTTCGGTCGTCGTCGTGGTGGCGGTCGGGGTCGTGACACCGGTCGCAGCAACGGCGGCCGGTGCGGTGACGGTAACGCTCTCTTGGGCAGTGATCGTCTGCAACGAATCATCTACCAACGTGCCACCCGTGACACCCAGCTCATAGGTAGCCGGCACACGCGAGTTGTTGTAGACGATGACCGTATAGGGGCCAAGGCCGGACGACGTAAAGCTGGCGGAGCGCACGTCGTTGTCGTCGGCGCGGTTGCCCGCGGCCACCGCCACGTCGCCAGCATTCTCACCAGCTTGATAGCGACGGAATCCCTGGTCATCCAGGACCCAGAAATTCAGGCGGCGTGCCAGTTCCTGGCTGTCCTGCGGGTCAAAGGTCAGCGTCAGCTTGATTTCGGCGTCACGCACCTCAGGTTCCAGACCCAGATAGTGCTGGTCATACTGCTCAGGCAGTTCACCTTTCATGGTCTGGGCGCGCACGGGACCAGCCGGCACCGCAGGCGCTGCGACCGGCGCAGCCGTTGCCACCGGGGTAGCGGTGGCCTCAGCGGTTTCTGTCGCTTCGGCCGCTGGCGCTGCCTCGGTGGCAGTCTCCGTCGCCTCAGGCGCCGCGGTTGCCTCTTCGGTGACGACACCCTCAGCCTTCACCTGATCTGACTCATCGACCAGGATCGCGTTGGTCACAGTCATCCTGAAATTGGCATCGTCGGCTGAATCATTGTAGATGATGACCGCGTAGCTCGTGCCAGTGGCTCGGAACGCTGCACCTTGTAGATTGTTGGGCCCATTCAAGAAAAACGTCGTGCTGCCCGCGCTGATGTTGTTATCGATCAACGCGCCGCCGTTGATCACAGCGGTCAGGCCAGCTTCGTCAAGAACATAGAAGCCCAGGCCGCTGTCCTCGGGATTGGCGCGATCCCACTCGGCCGACACTGTTACGTTGCCCGGGGTGACTGGGGTCAACTCAAGCCAGATCTTGGCAAATTGACCACCTGGGATCATACCGGTAATTTCGGACGCCTTCGTCTGCTGCACAACGGCAGCCTGATCCGCGGCCAGGACGGCCGGAGCGAAGGAGGTCGCCAGCAACGCTGCGACGAGCGGTGCCGCAATCAACCGTTGCCACTTTGATTTAGTCATACTATAACCTCCGAATGTTCCGCTATACTTGGTTGAGGTTCAAGAGCGCTGTCTCAAAACAGATGAACCACAACAAATGAACGAAGCTAATCACAACCCAATTGTTTTCACCTCAACGCGCCAAGCTACAGGTCCTTTCAGCCATTTCGTGTGTGGCGCAATTAGCCTATTATACAAGTGGGTGATACCGACGCAAAATGGACACCCTGAGGCCACATATCCATTTTGCCTTCCTGCCATCCTGTCACTGCCCCGGCGGCCTTGGAATGGGTGTCGCCGTAGGCGGTACAGCATGAACCCTCCGCACATAGTAGTCTGAGTAGCTATAGTCATTCCGGACAATTCGCAAACGGAAATCATACGAGCCAGCCGGCAGCAAGCTCAAGTCCAGCCTTGCCAGCGTGCCGTTCCTCACTGGCTTGGTATCGCTGAAGAGGAATTGCCAATTCTCCTGGCTCGCGGGCGACCAGTAAATCTCCCAACGCAGGAGGTTGGGCACCGCCGTGGTGCCGATAAAGTCCGCCACCCCCGTGAGCTCGATGTTGTCGCGCGGGAAATAAAGGCCGGCCCCCTTGCCGTCTGCTACGCCACTATCCCGAAGGCCAGGCGCAGGCGCCTGGTTGGCAATGCGGAGGAGAGTTACGTAGTATTCGTCATAGTTACTGTCCCGATAGACGATGCGTAGACGCAGGTCATACAGGCCGTCGGGCAACTGCGTGGTGTCCAGCACATAGATCCCGGACTGCCAGTACTGCTGGTCATTTGTATAGAGCCAACCCCAATCGTCCTTCCCGCTCTCTGTTATGTACAGTTCGTAACGCAGGAACGGGTTGTAGATCGTTTTACCGTTGACGGTACCAACCACCGCCACCTGGCCGCGGAGAATGTCGCCATTCTCAGGCTCAAAGATGCCCTGGCCGTTGGGAACATAGCTGCGAAAACGCGGCGTTGGCGTAGGCGTAGGCTCAAGAGGCGAGATCTGCAACAATGGCGATGCGGGTTGGGGTGTGCCCAGTTCGTTGAAGACTGGTGTTGGTGTCGGGGGATTGGCGTTGCGAATCTCCAGGTTGCGCACGAAGCTCTCCGTGTAGTTGCCATCCCGGCGCAGGACACGCACACGCAGATCGTAGTGCCCATCTGCGAACTCATAGGTATTGAGCACGTAGATGACATTGTTGCGCACCACGTTGCGGCTCGTTGCCAGCCATTGCCAATTCTCACTGCCAGCGGATGCGATATGGACATCATAGCGGGAAAAATCGCCGATCAGCGCCGTGCCCACGATCGCCGTGAAGCCAGCCACCGCGTCGCCGCTTTTCGGCTCGGTGATCTCGTTCGCGACGCGCATGTCAATCGTCGGTGTCGGCGTCAAGAACGAGGGCGCCGGCGTGAAAAAGAAGAATGGCGTCCAGGTCGCGGTGGGTGTGAAAGTAGGCGTTAGGGGTGACTGGAAGGCAAAACGCGTGCCGCCAAAGCCAGCAAGCGCGTGCTCCGTCCTCTCCAGGCC
>JACFMY010000101.1:1857-17678 GCA_019455155.1 Caldilineaceae bacterium | reverse complement strand
CTGTTTTCGAGGTGAAACAGTCACCAGGCAGATTTATGTCAACACACCTGAGCGAGTCCGCCATTCAAGATTGGCATCATCTTCGTGCTCATCTGAGCGCAAAGCGAAAACGAGGAATGGTGCAACGTTGCAGCCTTACAAACAGCGCCTGATGAATTCGTATGCGGTAGGGCGCATGGTAACACGCACTCGCCCCACCGTCAATCAACAGACAGCTGATCCTGCCTAAACTGCCGCAGTCGCATTGCTGGTTCTCCATCCCGACGCGCGCATGGCTGCAAGCAGGCGCCCCGCAATGGACAACAGGTCCTGTGAGGCGCGCTGCGAGGGCAATGGCTCTGCCAATTCCTGCTCAATGGCGACCAGTTCATTGCCAACCATGTCCATGAGTAGTTGCCTGCGCTCCGCCGCGCTCACCAGTCTCTTGAAATCCTGCCAGCACGCCACGGCGAAGGCACGTTGCCCCGCATCGGCTAGCAGCAGCGCAGCAAATGGCACCACCGTCAATAGCACGAGCCCCCCACGATGCTGGATCGCCCGCTCCAGCACTCTCACGACAGCTGCGCGCGCTGCCGCTATGTCGTCCAATTTTCGAGCTGCCATTGCCCAGGAGATCAACAGATAGGAATGCTCTGTGCGGGGCTGGGAATCGTCGAAAATCGCTGCGCCTTCTTCTGCCAGGCGCTTGGCTTCTTTGTAGTTGCCCGTGGCCAGTGCGATGTTGCTCAGCTGAAACAACGACATACCGCCTACGTAGGCGCGGTGTGCTGGCCCTGACAGCATCAATGCTCGTTCAGCATGTGCTCTGGCCTCATCATACCTTCCCAGATCTGCAGTCAAGACACTCAGATGGATGAGGGCTGTGATGAGGTGATCGATGCTGCCCAGATCTTGCGCCAGCGCCAGGCTTTCCGATAGCGCCGCAAGTGCCTCCTCAAAATCGCCCACCATGTGCAACGAAAACCCCAGTCCAGCCAGGCTTTGCGCCAGCAGCGCGCGGTTGCCGAGGCGGCGGGCGATCTCTACCGCGTCCTGGCTAATCTGCAAGGCCTCTCCGATCTGGTCCGCATAGCGTAACACGCCAGCAAGGTCGGAAAGAACAACGCTGGCCTGGCGATGATCGCCGAGCTTGCGAAACAGGTCCAGGCTGGCACGGTACTGGCGCATGGACGCTGCGAAGTTGCCCAAAGCGTGTTCCATCTTGCCCAGTGCCCCAAACACAGCGGCACGCTCCCAGTGCAGTCCCAGTTCCTCATAAAGCGCTTGCGCTTCATCATAATACGGCCGCGCCGCAGCAGTCTCGCTCTGCCAGGCAAGGTTGCCAAGCTGGAAGAGCGCAAAGGCACGCGCCCGGCGGGCATCAACAGGCTCGATCCGATCGAGGATGGACAGTGCCAGACGGCCGTGCTGCTGTGCGGCGTCAGTGGCGCCGGTTGCGTTCAAGAAGGCGTTGAGCCAGCTATGTGCGCGTGCGGCCAGCAGTAACTCGTTGGTCCGTTCCGGGCTTGCGGGCGCGGGCTCCTCTGCCGCGTCAGCGGATGGCAGCGTCGCCAGCAGCCCTTCACAGGCACGCACACCTTCGCTGTAGCGCCCTAGCCAATCAAGAACCTCGCAGAGCGGGTCCAGTGCGGGCGCGATGCGCTCCTGCTGCCGGCGCGTGGTCGCCCACTCCCACGCCGCGCGCGCATTGTCCAGCTCACGCATGATTTCCTCCAGCGCATCCTTTTGGCGCGCTGAGTGCAGGGCCTCTGCCTGCCTGGCGACCAGACTCAGGTAATAGGCGCTGTGTCGATCGAGCGTGTTCGTGGCATCGGTAGGCTCACCATTCAGCTTCTCCAGCGCGAACTGTCGCAGCAGCTCGTGCAACTGGTAACGGCCCGCATTCTCCAGGTACACGAGGGATTTCTCGACCAATCCGGTTAGCGTCGACAATGTCGCGCCGGTCACCGTGATGCCGGCGGCCAGATCCAGGCCGCTGCGAAACACCGCCAGCCGCCGCAGGACCAGCTGCTCGACCTCAGTGAGGAGCCGCCACGAATATTCCATGGAACAGCGGAGACTAACATGCCGGTCAGGCACATTGCGCAGGTGCGACGTCAGCAGGTCGATGTCTTGCGCCAGCTGGTGGGCGATTTCTGCACAGGACATTGACCTCGCCCACGCCGCGGCCAGTTCGATGGCCAAAGGCATACCCGCCACGAGCCGGCAGATCTCGATCACATGCTCTTGCTCGCTGGCCAGGACAAAGGCTGGCCGAGCTTGCTGGGCCCGCTGGGTGAACAGTTCGATTGCGCTGTATGCGAGCAGGTCAGTCTCCGCAGAGCCATCCCCGGGATAGGTGAGGCCCCCAATGGAGAAGAACCATTCCTCGCGCAGATTTAAAGCTTGCCGGGACGTCACGATAAGCTTGAGCGCGGGGGCAGCGTCCAGCAACTCCGAGAGCAGCGGAGCCGCCTCAATCAGATATTCAAAATTGTCCAGGATCAGGAGCATGGACTTGCCGCGCAGGTAGTTCAACAGCTGTGCTTTCGGATCGCGGTTGTTGTAGACGTCGAGCGCGACCGCATCGGCAATGGCGTGTATCAAGAGCCCTTCGGCGTCGATGCCAGCCAGGTGGACCATGTATATCCCGTCTGAGAATCGCCGCCGCCCAACCTGGTTGGCCATCAAGGCTTTCCCTGCCTGGATCGCAATGCGTGTCTTGCCAATGCCGCCTGGCCCTGCAATGGTCAGGAGCCGGCATGCGGGCTCGGTCAGTTTTGTGACAATCCGTGCCAGCTCGTCGGGCCGGCCCACAAACGTCGTACTCTCCGCCGGCAGATTGTGCCGGACTGCTACGCCTTCCTGGGCGCTACCATCGCGAATCTGTTCGTAAACCGCGATGGTCTCAGCAGACGGTTCCGCGCCAAATTCGCTCTCCAAAATCTGGCGGCACGTTTCGAATTGCGCCAACGCCGCGCCACGGTCCCCGGCCGCGGCCAGAAACTGTATCAACGTACGGTGGGCTTCCTCACGCCATGGCTCGAGGCGCAGTTCCCGCTCGGTGTAGGCACGTGCCCGGTTCAGGTCACCTCTCTGGAGCGACAGGTTCGTCATTTGCGCCAGCGCGTCCAGGACGGCCCGGTGGAGCTGCTCACGCTTGAAGGTGATCCACTCTTCGAAGGCCCAGCTATGGCAGGAGAAACCGGACAGTAGCTCGCCCTGGTAAAGATCGACTGCGGCCTCGAGTCTGCCCTGACGAAGGGCAGCGAGAAAGTCAACAACATCCACCGACCACTTAGCGGCCGGATTCAGCTGCAGCTCTTGACGAGTTACGAGCAGAAATGGCGGCTGCGCCGGCGCCGGGTCGTTATCATGCAGCGCATAGCGCAACACATAGATGGCCTGGCGCAGGCTGCGGCTCGCGCTGCGTTCGTCGTCATCCGGCCATAGCAGCGCGGCTAAGGCCTGGCGCGCGTGCGCAATTCGGCTCTCCACCGCAAGATAGGCAAGCAGCGCGCTGATCTTGCTGGTACGGAAGTCGTTGATCGGTTTTCCATCGACGTGGACCTGGAAGGTTCCAAGCAGGGAAATTGACAATGTCGCCATGGGGGCACGCGATGGTCCATATGCTGGGTATGGTGAGCGGATCGTGCGCTTGTTGCTCTTCCCTTAACGCAGGAACCTCCCACCATAGGCATAGCCCTGCACCGTATTTGGCGCAAGGCTGTGCCCGGGGAGGTTTTTAATACAGAGGTGTCCGTTCGTAAGTCTCGATGGCCATCTCCTTGGACATAATATAGCCCAAATCATCTATCCCTTCCAGCAGACAGAGCTTCCGGAAGGGGTCGATGGCAAAGGTATGTTGCTGGCCGTCGGGCAGCGTCACCGTCTGGCTCTCCAGGTCGACCACAAGGGCCGTAGCGGGATCTTCTTCGATGAGATCCCACAACATATTCACCGTCTCTTCGGACAATGTGACCGGGAGGAGCCCGTTCTTCAGGCTATTATTGTAAAAGATATCGGCAAAGCCGGGCGAAATGACACAACGGAACCCATAGTCGGTCAGCGCCCATACCGCATGCTCGCGGCTGGAGCCACTGCCGAAATTGCGTCCGGCGACCAGGATTTTGGCGGCCTGAAACTCCGGACGGTTGAGGACGAAGTCCTCTTTGGGCTTGCCGTCTCGATCATAGCGAATCCAGGAAAAGAGCCCTGCGCCCATACCATCTTTGGTCACGGCCGTCAGGTATTTGGCAGGAATGATCTGATCTGTGTCCACATTCTCCATGCGCAGCGGCACGGCAGTGGCTTCTAATGGTTTGAACGGTTGCATCTCGTTACCCTTTGCATTGCGGGATCACGCATGTGGTCTGGTCGCCACACGCACGGTCACCCGTCGCCTAGTTTAGCATCTCCCGCACGTCCACGACACGTCCGTTGACGGCGGCCGCCGCGGCCATAATGGGGCTCATGAGCAGGCTGCGGGCGCCAGGACCCTGGCGGCCCTGGAAATTGCGGTTGCTGGTACTGGCGACATATTTGCCCGCGCCGGCCTTGTCATCATTCATGGCCAGGCACATGCTGCAGCCTGCGCCCCGCCAGTCAAAGCCGGCCTCGCTGAAGATCCGGTCCAACCCTTCGGCCTCGGCCTGGGCTTTGATGGCCTTGGATCCGGGCACGACCATGGCCGTGACGTTGCTGGCCACCTTCCTGCCCTTCACAATGGCTGCCGCCTCGCGCAGATCCTCGATCCGGCTATTTGTACAGGAACCGATAAAGACGATATCCACCGGCTGGCCTTCCATCTTCTGGCCAGCCTTGAGCCCCATGTACTCAAGCGCGCTGAGCAGACTGCGTCGTTCCGCCGGATCGTCCAGCTCATCGACGGTGGGAATACACCCGGTCACGGGAATCCCCTGGCCGGGATTGGTGCCGTAGGTAACCATGGGCGCAAGCTGGCTCGCGTCCAGGAACAGCTCGCGGTCGAAGTGGGCGTCCGCATCGGAGACCAGAGTCTTCCAGTAGGCGACTGCCTGCTCCCATTTTTCGCCAGCTGGGGCATAAGGCCGCCCTTTGATATAGGCAAAGGTGGTCTCATCCGGCGCGATCAGGCCGGCACGAGCGCCGCCCTCGATGCTCATATTGCAAATGGTCATGCGGTTGGCCATGCTCAACCTGCGAATGGCGCTGCCGCGATACTCGAAGACATAGCCGGCGCCGCCAGCCGCGCCGTTTTTGGCAATGATGGCCAGGATAATATCCTTGGCTGTGACCCCGGGACCGAGTTCCCCTTCTACCGTAATGGCAAAGGTTTTGGGCTTCTTCTGGAGCAGACATTGGGTCGCCAACACATGGCCCACCTCGCTGGTGCCAATCCCAAAGGCCAGGGCGCCGAACGCGCCGTGGGTGCTCGTATGGCTGTCTCCGCAGACGATGGTCATGCCCGGCTGGGTCACGCCCATCTCCGGACCAACGACATGCACGATCCCCTGCACTGGCCCGTTGATATCCCAGAGTGTGATGCCGAAGTCCTCGCAGTTCTGGCGTAGTGTGCGTACCTGGGTCGCGGCATCTGACGGCCATAGATCGATCTCCACGTCCCGCGTGGGAATGGCGTGATCCATGGTGGCGAAGGTCTTGTCGGGCCGGCGTACCTTCAAGCCACGCTCGCGCAGCATGCCAAATGCCTGGGGTGACGTCACCTCATGGATCAGGTGCGCGTCAATATATAGCACCGCCGGCGCGCCCTCGTCTTGGGCAACCACGTGTGCGTCCCATACCTTTTCAAACAGGGTCTTTCCCATTACAAACTCCCACAATTGGCGAGGTGAGGAAATGACCTGGCCAGGGAGGCGCACACTGGCAGTTCCTCCCCAGCGAAAGCAGGCACACTTCCTCGCTCCCGCGAAGTATTCAAGTGTCTTTGAGTATCTTTATGGGTAAGCACGCCAGCAGCCGCGGCAACGACCGCGTGGCAGGCTCCATCCAGACCACAGTCTCGACGGCCTTGCATGCCCACACTGCTAGCTACCTTACAAATGCAGCCTTACGCCTTTGCCGTTTCCTCCTCATCCTCGCTTTCCACCGAGCCTTCTGTGGCCGATTCGATCTGCACCACATTGTCGCGCGGCATCAGATGCCAGAAGAACTGGCGCTGCGTCTCCCAGTTCTCCAACAGCGCGTGGGCCAGCTGCGAACCGCTCTTCTCGTAATGCTCGACGATCAGCGATTTCAGGTACTGTTCGTAGCCGTCACCGCGCAGCCGCGAGATATTGACGAGTTCCTTGTTGTACCGGCGTTCGAAATTGTCGTTGACGTCGTAGATAAAAGCCTGGCCACCGGTCATACCTGCGGCGACGTTGCGTCCCGTTTCGCCCAGAATGACCACACAGCCGCCCGTCATATACTCGCAGCAGTGCTCGCCCGCGCCCTCGATCACAGCGATGGCGCCGCTGTTGCGCACGGCAAAGCGCTCGCCCGCCACGCCAGCGGCAAATAGCTTGCCTGCCGTGGCGCCGTACAGTGCCGTGTTGCCCAGAATGACGTTCTGGTGCGGCACAAAGCGGGCATCTTCGGACGGGGAGATGACGATCTCGCCTCCACCCAGACCCTTGCCCACGTAGTCGTTGGCCGCGCCCTTGAGATACAGCGAGAGCCCGCGGATGGCAAAGGCGCCAAAGCTCTGGCCCGCAGTGCCCTCGAAATCGATGCGAATCTGCCCCTCGGGCAGACCAGCATCGCCGTAGCGCAGGGCAAGCTGGCCCGAAACCTGGGCGCCCACCGTGCGGTCCGTATTGCGTATCTTGTGCACCAACCGGATGGGCGCGTCGGGATTGGCCTGAAGCCCCGCCAGAACCTGCTCTGTGATGCGGTCGCTCAACGTCTCATCCGGCGGCACAAGCTCGTTGCGCGGGAAGACATTGCGCCGCGCCGTGCCCGTATCCGGCACATAGAGCAGCGGCGACAGGTCCATGAAGCCAGCCTCGCGACCGTGAATCACCTGCTCAAGGTACTCGGGATGGCCCACGACCTCGTCCAGACTGCGGAAACCCAGGTCGGCCAGGATCTCACGCACATCCTCGGCAATGGCAGTCATGAAGTTCATTACCTGCTCCGGGGTGCCCGTGAACTTCTTACGCAGCTCCGGATCCTGGGTCGCTACGCCTACAGGGCAGGTGTTTTTGTGACAGACCCGCGCCATGATACATCCTTCCGCGATCATGGCGCTGGTGCCAAAGCTCATCTCATCAGCTCCCAACATGGCCGCAATGACCACATCGCGGCCCGTGGCCAGGCCGCCGTCGGTGCGCACTGTTACGCGGGTGCGCAGGCCATTGGCCAGGAGTACCTGGTGCGTCTCAGCGAGACCGATCTCCCATGGCAAACCCGCGTTCTTGACGCTGCTAAGGGGGCTGGCGCCCGTGCCGCCGCTTGCCCCAGAGATGTGGATGACATCCGCCATCCCCTTGGCGACGCCGGCGGCTATGGTACCGACGCCCATCTCTGAAACTAGCTTCACACTGACCTTGGCATTGGGATTGATGGCCTTCAGATCCCAGATCAGTTGAGCCAGGTCCTCGATGCTGTAGATATCATGGTGGGGGGGCGGGCTGATCAGCGCGACGCCCGGCGTGCTATGGCGCAACACGGCAATCTCCGCCGTCACCTTGTGCCCGGGCAACTGGCCGCCCTCGCCAGGCTTGGAACCCTGGGCCATCTTGATCTGCAGTTCCTCGGCGCTCATGAGATACTCCGGGGTCACGCCGAAACGGCCCGAGGCAACCTGCTTGATCTTGCTGGCGCGCTCGGTGAAGTAGCGATCTTTGTCCTCACCGCCTTCACCGCTGTTGCTCATGCCACCCAACCGGTTCATAGCAATGGCCAGCGTCTCGTGCGCTTCCGCGCCCAGGGCGCCATGACTCATGGCCGCAGTAGAGAAGCGCCGCAGAATCCGCTCCACCAGCTCTACCTGCGTCGCCGGAATAGAGGGGCGTGTGCGCCGGAAGGAAAGGAGGTGGCGCGGCGCCACATTTATCGAGTTGACCATGTCCGCATATTTGCGGTAGTTGGCCGGAATATCCTCCGTCTTCTTGGGCCGGGCAATCTGGGTCAGGGCATGGACGATCTGCGGGCTCCACTCGTGGAGCTCGCCACCGCGACGTGTTTTGTAGAGACCCCACGTCACCAACTTGATCGCGTGGCTGGTGTCGCTCTCCGGATAGCCATACTGGTGCCAGGCGAGCACATCCTCGGCAACGGTGGCGAAGCCCACGCCGCCGAGCACACTTGGCGTGTCGACGAAGGCAACGTCCAATAACTCCTGACCAATGCCGAGCGCCTCGAAGATCTGGGCGCCGCAGTACGCGTCCAGCGTGCTGATCCCCATTTTGCTCATCACCTTGAGCAGGCCCTTGTCCGCAGCCTTGACGAAATTTTTGAGTGCCTGATCGACCGTCAGGCTGCCCGTCTTGCGCCCTTCGTGGACAATATCGGCGACCGTCTCGTAGGCCAGATAGGGATACACCGCGTTGGCGCCATAGCCAATAAGGCAGGCGAAGTGGTGAACCTCGCGCGGCTCGCCGCTGGCAGAGACCAGGCTGGCGCGCATGCGCAGGCCTTGCCGGATCAGGTGGTGATGCACTGCCCCGATGGCCAGCAGGGATGGGATAGGTAGAGTGTGGATGTCGGCCTGTTCGTCGCTGATGACAAGAACGCGGGCGCCGCTGCGCACTGCATCCTCCGCATCGCGACAGAGCTTTTCCACGGCCGCGGCCAGAGCCGCGCCGGCCGCATCTGGTGTAAGGTCGCCGCTCGCTGGCGCCTGCCACAGGGCATCAACCGTGACCGTCCGGAATTCCGGATGCGACAGCGTGCGTAAGGCAGCCATCTGATGAGGCAACAACACCGGCGACTTCAACGCCAGCAGGCGCACCGCCTCCGGCGACTCATCCAACAAGTTGCCGCGCTTCCCCAAGAGCACGCGCGTGCTCATAACCAGCTCCTCACGCAAGGGGTCGATGGGAGGATTGGTGACCTCAGCGAAGCGCTGCTTGAAGTAGTGGAAGAGGGGTCGCGGCATCTTGCTCATGGCGGCCGGCGGCGTATCGTCGCCCATTGCGCCCACCGGTTCTTGGCCCGTCGTCAACATGGGGCGCAAGACAACGATCATCTCCTCCGAGGTATAGCCAAATGAGGCCTGGCGGTTGGAAAGCGGCGTGCCCAATACAGCGTGAGCGGCCTGCCCGGCCCCATTGGTTACATGGGCGCCATTGCTGCCGAAATGGCCGTTGGTTGCGCTTCCCGCCTCGGTCTCCCCCTGCTCTTCCGGCTTCTTCAGGAGGCTGTCCAGGTAAACCAGATTCTCCTTGATCCAGCGGTCATATGGCTTCCGCGCCGCAAACTTCTGGGTGATTTCCTCGTCGTCCATGATGACGCCACGGGTGGTATCGACGCAGAAGATTTGGCCGGGACCGATGCGCCCCTTGCGAATCACCCGGCTTTCGTCGTAGCCGACTGAGCCAGCCTCACTGGCGCTGATCACAAGGCCGTTGTCCAACACAACATAGCGTGCCGGACGCAGGCCATTGCGATCCATGGCCGTACCGACGATGCGGCCGTCGGTATAGGTAACCGCCGCGGGCCCGTCCCACGGCTCCATGAGGGCGCTGTGGTACTCGTAAAAGGCCCGGCGCTCCGGGGTGACCTCGCCCTCAGGCAGCCGCTCCCAGGCTTCCGGGATCATCATCATGACCGCATGGCGGATATCGCGACCGCTGCGCACCAACAGCTCCAGCGCATTGTCCAGCTTGCCGCTGTCGCTGCTATCCTTGGCGATGATCGGGCGCAGCTGCTTGTCCGGCTCGGGCCAATAAGGGCTGGACATGTCTGCCTCGCGGGCGCGCATCCAGTTTTCATTGCCCTGCAGCGTATTGATCTCGCCGTTGTGACAGAGCAGGCGGAAGGGCTGCGCGCGTTCCCACGTGGGAAACGTATTGGTGCTATAACGCTGGTGGAAGACCGCGATGGCCGTCTTGTAGTCGGGGTCGCTGAGGTCCGGATAGAAATGGACCAGCTCCGCAGCCATTACCAGGCCCTTGTATACGATGGTACGGCTCGACATACTGGCAATATAGAGCCGCTGTACGCCCGTAACGCGTGCCGCGTTGACGATCTGTTTGCGGGCCAGGTAAAGCAGCCGTTCAAAGGCGTCGCCGGCTTCGCATGCCTCATCGGTGCGGCGCAGGATGACCTGGCCAAGCCACGGCCGGCTGTGCAGGGCGCGCTGTCCCAGGGCCGACTCAATGACAGGCACCGAGCGAAAAGCCAGCACCTCGATCTTCATTTCGCTCAGGATCTGGCGTATCAGGTCGCGGGCGCGCGCGCGATCTTCGCCATTGGCCTTGTTTAGGAAGAGCTGGCCGACGGCCAGATCACCGGGCGGCGGCGGCTCGATACCCATACGCCGCAGCTCGCGGGCAAAAAACTCGTGGGGCAACTGCGTGAGAATGCCGGCGCCGTCGCCGGTCTTACGGTCATCGGCCACCGCGCCACGATGCGCGTGGTTGCAGAGGGCTTCCAGCGCCATGTCCAACACCTTGTGGCTGCGCCGTCCCTCAACATGGGCAACAAAACCGATACCGCACGCATCGTGCTCGAACCGGGGGTCATAGAGCCCCTGCCGTGGCGGCAAGGACCAACCACATTGACCATCATCAGCTTGCATATGTGTTCCTCTCAACGTCGACTCTCCTTCTACGCTCACGTCTCAGAAAAGTGCCCAATCCAAGTGCCCCGGTGAACACAGGCTGGCGCGCAGCCGTACCGGCACTCCAGGTTGTGCGTCCTACTTGACGCGCTGGCTGTCGTCGACGACGGGTTTCCTTCTGCTCTGAAGGGGAATCGAACGGATCTATCTGCCGCACGAAGGGCAAGGGCTGGGCGCGGTATGCGCTGTTATTCGTTGTCCTTGCGCCTTGGCCTGCGCCTGAACCACACGACACCGGCGCCAGCGATGCCAAGGACCAGCAGCCCTATCAGCAGTAGATTTGGATCAATAATCGTACCATCCTCTGGCAACGGCTGCAAGCTCTGAAGCTCACCGCCGACGGGTGCGAGGGCCGCAACCTCCGGCGTTGGCGCCATACCCTGCGCCGTACTTGCCGCCAGCGGAACGGCCGTCGCCACCACGGGTGGCTCGCGTAGCACGTCCACGCTGACGCTGCCCGTGGCAGCCGCGTCCGCCACGCGCTCTCGCGCCTGCCCGGATTCAAGCATGTATCCTGCCAGCCACTCCAGGTCAGCAACAGATTCGCTGTTTACGAGCTCTTGCAGCACACTCTCCGATAGGCCCAGCAGCGCGGTACGCTGCTCCGGCGCAAGGGAGAGCAGCTTCTGCACATTGGTTGCGCTGCCCAACCCGAGCAGCGTCGCTAGCTCCCCGGCGGTGAGGTCCGCTGGCGCGACGAAGGCGTGCACATTGTACGCCGCCACCGCTTCCAGGCTATCGCCGGCCAGGTCCGCCCATGCAGTTGTTGTCGCGGTGCTGTGGGTCTCCCGCAGGATCTGAAGCGCGGCGTCAGGCAATAACAGCAGCCGTTCCAGGCTTCCATCGCCCACGGCACGCTCGAGCTCGCTGCGGCCGAGCTCCAACATATAGAAGTTGACCAGCGTGGCAAGCTGGTCCAGCTCGTCCAGCGTTACATCCTGCAGGATCTGCCGGAAGGTTGCATTCTCCTCCGCGACGACACAGACGTAGGCATAGACAGAGCAGAAGCCCTGCCACTGTTCGGTCAGGCTCACTGCCGTCTCCAGGGCAATGAGCGCCGCCTGCTCGGGCAGGTCGTCCTTGATCGCGGTGGCAATCTCGCCCCGAATCTTGCTCTTGACCTCCTCGCTCTGCAGCGCTTCCTCGATCTGTGGCAACGCCCCCTGGCCGCCCTCCCATAGATCATAGATAATCATGCCAATGCCAATGACCCAACCGGCAATGGGAATGAGCGAGGAGCCAGCCTTCCCCAGGACGCGCCCCACGACCTTGCCGGCCACACGCTGGGCGATCTTCTCACTTAGCTTCTGTGCCAGGCGATAGACCAGCTGCGTCACCAGGATCGTGCCAACACCGGCCAGGGCCAGTTGATGTTGCGCGACCGTGTCGATGGCCGGCGTGCTCGTGGTCGCAAGGTTCAATGTCAGGGCCTGCGTTCGTGTACGGGCGCTGAAGGCCTGAAAGATGCTCGCCGAATACTGCTCGCCCACGTAGGCCCGCAGACAGAGGAGCGCCACCGACGCCGCCTGGGCGAACTGGGTCTCAACCTGGCGCGCAACCTCCGCGCCGATGGCTGTTGACAACTCGTTCAGGCGGGCCCGGAAGGTTGGCGAGCCAAAGGCATCGTTGGCGACCCGCTCGGCAAACTCCTGCGCCTTCTCGCCCCACCATGCGGAGATGAGCCGGTTGAAATAGTCTTCCTGGCTACCCAACGCCTGCACCGCACGCGTCACTTCAGCGTCAACCGTGGCGTCCATGCCCAGCTCGACCCATTTCCGGTCAACCAGCGCATCAATGTCCAGCGGCACCGGATTGCGCTGCAACACCGCCAACACGTGGCGCTCAATCTCATCCCGCAGCTGCTCCTTGTCGATCTGGCTGCAGTTCCCCACAGTGTATTGGCTGCCAACGCTACTCTGGCCTACAGGCACCGCGCGTGCAGGCAGTGGAGAGAAGGCCAACAAAAGCGCCAGCGCCATGAGTACCAGGCGCGTCCAGCGATGGTGGTAACTCATTATGTAAGATCCCCCGAGGTTTGGGATTGTACAAAGCGGAATGCATTGCCATATACAACAACTTCCACGCCCCCCTCCACGACCATAGGATGGGCGATCTTGACGCCGATGACGCCGTCATAGCCTTTGGCCCGGGCGCGATCGTCCAGATCGCGCAGTGCGGTCGTCACCGCTTTCTCGATCAAGGCCTCGTAATGTCCCATC
Organism: Caldilineaceae bacterium; assembly: GCA_019455155.1. Classification (GTDB taxonomy): domain Bacteria; phylum Chloroflexota; class Anaerolineae; order Caldilineales; family Caldilineaceae; genus JACFMY01. The sequence continues at coordinate 4,712 of JACFMY010000101.1, read as the reverse complement.
CGCCCACCCACAAGGTTGCGGATGTTCTCGCGCAGATCCTTGACCACGTTTGCTGCGGCTACATGGACAACCGTGATCAGCTCGCCCAATTCAATATCGTCTTTTGGATGGTGATCCAGAGCAATCAACATGGCTATTCCTCATCTCGACGTTGGCTCCGGCGTTTACGGCGCCGGAATGGCAAGAGTACCAGCCCAATCAGCCGGAGTACCAGTCCCTTGAGCAAGGGCACCAGCGGGCCCAATATAATCGAGATCACAACCACTGGACCCACAAGGCTCCAAAGGCCGTACCGGGCATAGAAAAGTGCCCAGCTGGCCGACCCGCTGGCCAGAGCTCCCATATCGGCCAGATAGCTTAGCAGATTGCGACTGCCCATCAGAAAGGTGATTGCCGAATCCAGATCACGGCTCTGGGCCAGCGCTTCCTCGGCCCCAGACGCGGCCAGCGGCTCAATTACAGCCGGCTGGCTGAGGACCCGGGCCACAAGCTGGTTACGCTGCTCCGGCGTCAATGCCGGCAGCAGCCTGGCAAGCCAGCCAAGCTGATCCGGAGCGAGAAGGTTCGCCAGCTCGCGCACAATGGGTGCGGGCAACTTGAGCAGCTCCGCCACCTCCTCAGGAGGCAGGAGCGCGATGCGGGCCACAGCCGTCTTATCCTCCAGCGCCAATAGCCGGTCCAATTGGCGCAGATCGATGCTAGAGGGGTCGTGTTGTTTGTAAAGCTCCAGCGCTACCACGTCGCTCAGCCGGCTGCCAACGGCCTCGCTCCAGGCCAGCGCCGTCTCCAACGACCCTGTGTCGCGCACTATAGCCACGGCACTCTCGGGCAGCACCAGGACGCGGCGCAGCGTGCCGTCAGCTACGGCAGCCTTCAGGGCTGGTTCCCCGCCGCCGGCGAGCAAGATATCGACCAGCGTGGCCACGCGGGCCAGTTCATCCTGTGTCGTCAGGCCGCTAAGCAGGTTGGCAAAGTCCGGATCTGCGGCTGCCAGGTCGAGCAGCTGGCGCAGGCTCCGTTTCACCGCCCGCCATTCCGCGTAGAGATCGTTGGCGATGGTACGGGCAAGGCCCGGGATCTCCGTCTCCAGCTCCGGCCGGATGGCGGCTGCGATCTCGCCGCGGATGCTTTCCTTGACCGGCGGCGACTTGAGTGACTCCTGGATCTGGGGCAGGGCGCCGTCGAGGCTGGTGTACAGGTCGTAGGCGATCATGCCCGTGCCCACGATCCAACCGGCCAGGGGGATGATGGTCGTGCCCACGCGGCCCAGCACACGGCCAATGATGCCACCCGCGATGCGCTGCGAGATGCGCCTGGCGATGGAGGTCACGATCTTGCGCGTGAGCTGGGTGGCGATAATGACGCCAACACCGCCGATCGCCACTTGGTGTTGGCCAATCATGGCCAGCAGGTTGGGCGCCAGCTCCTCGGCGCCAGCCAGTTGCGCGGTCGCGGTCGCATCCTGAACACGGTCCTCGAACGCGCGGACCAGGGCCTTGGCATAATTGGCGCCGATAAAGCTCTGCAGACAATAGAGCGCGGCCGATGTTGAGTCGGCGGAAGCCCGGGCAAGCTCGTCTCCCACATCTGTGGATATCGCGACCGCCAGGGCGTCCATCTTTGCACGAAACGTGGGGGACGCAAAGGTATAGTTGGCAACGGCCAATGTCAGCTCCCGGGCCTTGTCGGGCGACCAGGAAGAGACGAACGTGTTCCACAGGTCGGTCTCACTTCTAACCCGGGCCACACCAGTATCAACGGCGTCATTCAGTGCCTGATCCATCTCCAATGTCGTCCACTGGCGCGCGACAATAACATCCATGTCGAGCTCGGCCAGGGCCTCAGCAAAGACCTGTTGCGCGACCGTGTTCAACTCGTCCTGCAACACCTGCTCATCTACCTGGCTGCAGTCCTGGAGCAGGCCATTGCCTTGGCCAGCAGTGGCCGCCGCTACGTTTTGGGGAGCCAGACTCACACCTAACGCCAGGATCAGCAGGGCAATCCATAGCACCCGCAAGCGCGTGCTGCTCATATTACAGTAACTCCTGGGTTCATGCCGCGTCCGCGCGCGAGCGTTCACACGGCGGGTGCCGCACACTACCTATACGCACGGGCGGGCGATATTGTTTCATATACACTATGCCAGGCATAAAATGTGTCCCCCCCGCGCGGGCGGGGAGGACCTGTTTCGGGGGCCATCGTGGCCAACGGCAAGGTACTGGTTGCGGACTCAGGCTCCTGCTTCAATTGCCAGTTCATCATCGACGGTAGCCGGTACCGCGGGGGCGGCGGCATCACCCTTCAAGGCATCGATCATCTTGTTCAATGCCTGCATGTATGCCTTCGCGCTTGCCACCACGATGTCGGTGTCGACCCCGCGGCCGCTGAAGAGGCGCCGCCGCCGACGGCCTTGGGCTGTCTCTGAATAGCCACGGCTATCGGGCACTTCGATGCGGATCGTGACGTCGCCATTGGCGTCGATTCCTTCCGTAACAGCCTGCACCAGGAACTCGGTCAGGTTGTTAGGTACCTGCACAACCTCATTGATCGCCTTGTAGACTGCGTCCACCGGACCCGTCCCAATCGCAGCGCCGAGCCTCACCTCGCCGCTGGCGTTCTCCTTCAGTTTGACCACGGCCGTGGGCGTCAGATTGGTACCGCAATGTACCTGCACCTCGAGCAGCTCCCACGCTTCCACCGGCTGGTAGAGCTCATCGCCCACCAGCGCCTCCAGGTCCGCCTCAGTGACGACCTTCTTCTTGTCGGCCAGCTCCTTGAAGCGATTGAAGACCTCTTTGATCTCATCCTGCGTCAGGTGGTAGCCCATGGACTCAAGCTTGCGGGCCAATGCGTGG
>JACFMY010000101.1:0-1847 GCA_019455155.1 Caldilineaceae bacterium | reverse complement strand
CGGCCGCTGTGCTTGCCCAGCACCAGCTTGCTCTGGTGGAGACCGATGGTGGTGGCGTCCATGATCTCGTAGGTGCGCTTGTTCTTGAGCATACCGTCCTGGTGAATGCCAGCCTCGTGGGCAAAGGCATTGGCGCCGACAATCGCCTTGTTCGGCTGGATGACCATGCCCGTGTAACGGCTTACCATGTCACTGGTGCGGTGGATCTCCTGCGTGACGATGTTGGTCTCCAGCCCGTAGACCGGCTTGCGCACATGGATGGCCATGACGGTCTCTTCCAGGCTGGTGTTGCCGGCGCGTTCGCCGATGCCGTTGATGGTGACCTCGACCTGGCGGGCGCCGTTCTTGACGCCGGCCAGGGTATTGGCGGTGGCAAGCCCCAGGTCGTTGTGGCAGTGCACGCTGAAAATCACATCCTTGCCGCCTGGCGTGTTCTCACGCAGGCGTTTGATCAGGTCGCCGTATTCGTCGGGCGTGGTGTAGCCGACCGTATCGGGGATATTGACCGTGGTGGCGCCGGCGCGAATGGCCACGGCCAGGACCTGGTAGAGAAACTCGGGATCGCTGCGGCCAGCATCTTCCGGGCTAAACTCCACATCCTGGCAGAGCGAGCGGGCATATTCGACCATGTCGCCCACCGTCTCCAACACCTGGTCCCGGCTCATGCGCAGCTTATGTTCCATATGGATGTCGCTGGTTGCCAGAAAGGTGTGGATACGGGGGCGCACGGCATACTTCACCGCTTCCCACGATTTGTCGATATCGCTCTTATTGGCCCGGGCAAGGCCCGCGATGATCGGCGGCGCGTTGATCTCGCCGTCGGGACCGCGCCGTGGCAGCCGCCCGACGCTCTCGGCAATGCGCCGCACCGCTTCCAGATCGCCCGGGCTGGCCGCGGGAAAGCCGGCTTCCATGATGTCTACACCGAGCCGCGCCAGCTGATGGGCAATCTCAAGTTTTTCCTGGATGTTGAGGGTGGCGCCGGGACTTTGTTCCCCGTCGCGCAGGGTGGTATCAAAGACCAGGACGGTGTTGCCGTGGGCAATGGTCCTGGCATACTCAACGATGTCCTTGATGACAAAGCGGTCGACATCTACCTGGGGAATGTCATCGCCTTCGGTGACTACTGCATCCTGGCTATCAGGTTGTGATTCCGTACTCATAGGATTCTTCTCCAGAGGCTACAATCTGAATGGACTTCCGCACACAAGCGTTTTTTCTCAACACATCGCACAACGAGCACAACAGGTCAAGGTCATCAAGCCCATCTTCCATTCAGATCACCTCCTTTCTATACTGAACACCATTCTACAGCACAAAGCGCTCGCGGCGCGCGGCTTCTAGCGGCGGCAGCGGCGCATCATGGCCATTGGTGGCCTGGCGTAGAAAGGCTGTCAGCGGATACATAGCGGCGACGCCGGGCATAATATTCTGGCAGACATTGATCAGGGTGCGAACGGCCTGAACAGGATAGCTCCCCACGGCTGTCTCGCCGCTCAACATAACGGCGTCAGCGCCATCGAGCAACGCGTTGGCCACATCACTGACTTCTGCCCGGGTAGGCCGGTGATTGTGAATCATGCTTTCCAACATCTGCGTAGCCACGACAACCGGCTTGGTGGCCACGCGGCACGCGCGCACGATCTGCTTTTGGAGCAGCGGCAGCTGCCAGGGACTGGTCTCCAGAGCCAGATCGCCGCGCGCCACCATGACGCCGTCACTTGCTTCGATGATGGCGCGCAGATTCTCCACGCCGTCGGGCCGCTCGATCTTGGCCATGATGAGCGGGTGACGGTGCACTGCGCTGTGCCCTTCGACCGCACCCACCAGGCCGCGCAACTCGTTGA
>JACFMY010000744.1 GCA_019455155.1 Caldilineaceae bacterium | reverse complement strand
GACGATGCCGTCTGAGGACGTGGTGATGAGCCCTTCGGTGCGCAGATCGCGGATGATGCGCGCCACGACAGGGCGCACGGAGCCAACGGCGTCGGCCAGCTCCTGTTGGGTAATGGTTGCCACGAGCTTGCGCTTACGCTGGCGCGAGGCGGCGAGGTCAAGGAGATGGCGGGAAACCCGTTGGCGGAGGGAGCCGAACGCGTTGCCCGCAAGGGCCTCGAGGCTCGCGTAGAGGCGCCGGGTGACTTCCTGGGCCAGGAGCCAGCCGACGCCGGGCATGGTCTGCCCACTGTGCTGTAGCGTGGTCACGTTGAGCATGAGGACCGTAGCGTCGGTGAGAATCTGCACGCTGGTTGGAGCCGGCCCGCCCACGATCGTGGGCACGCCCAACAAATCGCCCGTGCGCGCGTAGCGCACTGTGACTTCGCGGCCATCGGGCGCGCTCATATAGACGCGGATCAGGCCCTTGATCACGAGGCCACATCTGGGTTCGTCCTGCTCGTAATAGAGCGTGGTGCCGCCGGGCAGATCGACGCGGATGGCGTTTTGCAGCAACTGCTCGCGTAGCGCCGGCGGGAACGCTGCCAGGAGGCTGTGCGCCACGGCCTTGTCGATTTCGGCGGTGCCGGGCGGGTGGTTGTTGTGATCAGTCATGGGCACGATCCTGGTCTGCAGCCTGTCCGTTGGTTGCGGCGATCCAGAGCCAGCCGGTGTTTACGATGCCGGCAGCCGCCACCGTTACGATGCAGCCATGTAGTGTACCTGATCGGCGGCGTTGATGCATCTCTGTACCCCTTGCAGGGCTGGACAGGCTGACATCCCTCTGGCTACCGGCGCGGCGTTTGGGCCCGCGCCTGTCCCGTGCGCCGCCTACTCCTGCGGCGCCAGGACCAGCGGCAGGAACAGGAAGTCAGTTGCTTCCACCTCGACGATTACTTTGCCCTGCATCTCTGGGTGAATGGAGCAGACATAGTCGAAGGTGCCCGGCTGGTTGAAGGTATGGGTGAAGCTATTGCCGCTGGTGAGGGCTCCCGAATCCCACAGCAGATCTTGGGCGGTGGTTGTGTGGGCGAAGAAGCCGTTGTTGGTCCACCGCACCGCGGCGCCCAGGGTGACGGTAATGGTGCTGGGGGAAAAGAGGAAATCTTCGATGGCGACGTCGACCACATCTGGCGTCGCAGCGCGGATTGGAGAGCCGGCATAGATGGCTTGATAGAGCACAAAGAGGGCAACGACGGCGAGCGCGCTGGTTGCCAGCACTTTCGCAAGGGTAGAACGCCAGATCGTGTGGGACATGATGTTGTGCCTCCTGGCTAAGAAAACGAATTGCGCTGCGCCCGCAGATTGGCGGCCGGCGCCTGTGGTGCGAGATAGCGTGCCCGCGATTTGCTGGGCGCTTTGTCTTGCTGAAGATGGTCGCTGTGCCAGCGTCAAGAAGACATAAACCTACAAAATTCGTTGACAATCCGTCATGAAGCAATCATAATGAAGCGTCAAAACTCTGCAAAAGCGCAAGAAAGGCTCGGATGTTTATGGGCGGCGACAGGTCATCTCTACCCGCGGTACAGCGCCAGGCGGAATTGCTGCGCCTGATCGGCCAGCAGAGCCGGATCACGGTGGCTGAGATCTGCGAGTTGTTCTCCATCAGCGAAGCGACCGCGCGGCGTGATCTCGATGCATTGACGGAAATCGGCGAAGTGCGGCGGGTGCACGGGGGCGCCGTGGCCGTGCACAAGGCTCCGCCCGAGCCGCCTATCTTGCAGCGGACGGCCGAGCAGGCTGCGCTCAAGCAGCGCATCGGTGCGCTGGCGGCCGCGCAGGTAGCGGACGGCGAGACGATCTTCTTGAACAGCGGCACAACCACCTACGAGGTC
>JACFMY010000100.1 GCA_019455155.1 Caldilineaceae bacterium | reverse complement strand
ACGGCCCACCAGTCAGGCCGGGCCTCGCCCGGCGGGTCGTAGATTTTGGCATAGTAGCGCAGACGCCGTTCACCGTTGCAGCGCGCCCCTTCGTGCTCGCCCCATTGAGCAGCAGGCAGGACAATGTCGGCAAACTCCACACCGATGGGGATGACAGGATAGATGTCGGAGTTCACCAGCACCATACCACCGCTGTCGACACGGCTGAGCAGGGTAGCAATGATCTCGTCCTTGTCGGTGCTGGTGATCTGGTGAGGATTCTCAACCGTCTGCTGGCGGAAGCGTGCGGCCAGCTCCTGGCTGGCGGCCATGGCCCCTGTCCAGGTGGTGCCAATGACCCAGGCGAAGCGCACGTGGCCGTCCTCGACCCACCGGTCCAGGTCCAGCTCGATTTTGCGCCGGCCGGGCAGTTTCTCGGGGGATTTGTCGCGCGGGTAACTGGCCGCGGCGATCATGCCACGCTGGTGCCCGCCGAGGCGGCCAATGACCTGTCCTGGCCGGTTGCCGGCGCCACAGAGGAGCCCCATGGCCGCGTAGCTCGCCGTGTTGAGATAGTTGTTGCTCCAGTAGTTGCCTTTTTCAAAGCCAAAGCTCGCCTTGGGCCGCTCACCGCCGGCGCCTGTGAGCATCTCGGCGGCCTGGCGGATCTTCTCCGCGGGCACGCCGGTGATCTCCACGGCCGACTCCAACGCGGCGGGCGCGTAGTTTAGCAGCCAGTCCCGGTAACCAGCGAAGTCCGCTCCAAACTGGCCCCAGGTGGTGCGCCACTGCCATGGTGTGTTGCGTGTGCCGCGGCCCATGCCGGCATCGATCTCCCATTTCGAGGCCACCCAGTTGTCGATGAATGGCTGGTCCTGCCAGTTATTCTCCAGGATGATGCGGCTGATCGCGAGATGGAGGATGGTGTCGCTGCCGGGGTTGAGCTGGAGGAAGAGCCCGCCGGTGGCTTCGGCAAAGGCCACCCCCGTGCTGCGGCGGGGCAGGGCCATGATCAGCTTGGGGCCCTTCATCATATACTCAGTGAAGACAATGGTCTTCGACTCGTAGGGATCGGTGCCGGAGACAAAGAGCACGTCAGCCGCGCCCCAATCGTCGTAGCTAGGATTGAAGTTGATCAGGCCGCTGTCGTCCAGGCCGGCCGTGTCATTGCCCTGCGCCGGCTTATCGTGTTCGCAGAAGGCCGGCGTCTTGATGGCGGCGTAGGCGAGTTTCGTTATCGCGTAGGTATTCTGGAAGAACTCGTAGGAGTAGGTCTTCATGGCCCAAGCCGCTTCGCCGTAGGCATCGATGACGTGCTTGCTCACAGCCGCCATGACCTCCAGCGCGGTGTCCCAATCGATGCGCTGGAGACTGCCATTGACGCGGAGCTGCGGATAGAGCAGCCGTTCGCGCGTAGGCGTGTTGGGGTTGTAGAGCTTGAGCGCCAGGGTGCCCCCGCGGATGGAATGGTTGCCGCCCCGGTTGACGACCTGGCTCTCAAAGTCGGGAACGACCACGACATTGTGATCCTGGCCGTCGATCTGGACGATGTTGTGCTGGTTCGGGCTGATCCATGGCAGCAACGTGGTCGTGGGAAAATTGACACCGAAGGCGTTCTCTTCGGCACGCGGGCCGCCCTCCTGGCCCACGGGCCACGAGTAAACCTTGTAGCCACAGGCTACGACACAGTAGGCGCAGGCTGTTGTTTGCACGCGCGCGCCTTTGGGTGGCAAGGGCACGCTGTTTTTAGGAGTATATGGCAGTGGCATTGTATCAGCTCCTTCCCTCAGCTTGCCAGGGTGTTGGGGTCAACGCTGTTGTCGTAGTAGCCAAAGATCAGGCCCTGGACACCGGTTGCGAAGATATCATCGCCCTCGGTCTCGAGCATGATCTGGGGCAGACCCAGCGTCGCGTGGCCCGCGACCACCATGCCGTGGCGGGTTAGATCAAAGATTGTCCAGTGCAAAGGGCAAGGGCCGGCTACACCCACCTCCGCATTGAACTTACCGGCCAGCGGGCCACCCATGTGGGTGCACAGGCTATTGAAGGCGACAACGTCCTCGTCCGGTCCCACTCCGCCGCCCGCCGCGTTCGGATGGTCCCACGGATAGGTAAAGAGAAGCGGTTCTCCTACCGTGAGCGTACTGAGCGACGCGATCCGTTTCCTCTCGAAGGTTGCCACCTGGGCCTGTACGCTGGCCGGCATGCCCATACGGCGCAGCATGGGTGGCATAGCAATCCATGTGACCACAGCGCCTGTGCCGAAGAGAAAGGCACGCCGGCTGAGCGCCATAGGTGTGTTGGTGAGGCTGCACCCGTCATCGGCCTCGCTGCCCGACCTGAACGCGCGCTCAGCGTCGCGGTGATGGTCAGTCATTACTCACCTCCTTGTCCCATATCCCAAAGCCCGTAGGCTGGCAGTTCGGGTATCTCGTCCATTACTTTGTCGCCACATAGACTCTCCAAGAAGGCCACCAGGTCGGCCTGCTCCTCCGCGGTCAGATTCAGAGGTTTGAGCAGCGGATCCTTGTTGGGGGTAGCGCCGCCTCCTTCGTTATAGAATGCGACCACTTCGTCCAATGTGCTCATGACGCCGTTGTGCATGTAGGGGGCGGTATAGCAGAGGTCCCGCAGGCTTGGCGTACGGAACTTCCCCTTGTCGATATCCTGTTTGGTCACGTAATAGAGACCCAGATCCTGGCCGGTGGTGCGGTAGACGTCTTCCGTTGCCCCTTTGATCCATTGCTCGTAGCGGAAGGTAATCTGCTTGAGGGGGCTGTCCAGGAAATCTGGGTTCTGCGGCACGCCTGTCGCATGGTAGCTGTCGTCGCTCACCAGCGGCCCATTGTGGCAGGCGATGCATCCGGCTGGGCCCGTGAAGAGCGTATAACCACGCTGGGCGGCATCGGAGATGGCGGCCTCGTCGCCCTGTAGGAAAGCGTCAAAGGGCACGTTCTGACTGACGATTGTGCGCTGGTAAGTGGCCACGGCCTTCAGCGCGTCGTCCCAGAGCGGGTAATCAGTGCCAAAGACCTGCTTGAAACGCTCCACATACTCGGGTATCTGGGCCAACCGTTCCTCAGCCAGAGCTGAGTCCAGGTTGCCGGCCACGCCGCCGCCCCAGGCCCCTGCGTTCTGGGCCTCGATGCTCTTGGCGGCGCCGTCCCAGTTGAGCTTGCTATAGTAGCCGGTGTTGAGAATCGTTTGGGCATTGCGCCAGTGGCTGGTGCCGGCGCCGCCAAACGATATGGGCGTCCGCGCGCCCCAGCCGTCGGCCGCCGCGTGGCAGCTGTTACAGCTAATGGAGCCATCGGCTGACATGCGCGGGTCGAAGAAAAGCAACCTGCCCAATTCCACCTTTTCGGGGGTGATAGGGTTGTCAAGCGGCTCGGGGACAGGCGGCAGCGGCGCGAGGGGCGGGTAATCTGGCTGGTCCTGGGCCCGTGCGGGCATGCTGCCAGCCAGGAGCGCGCCGAGGCCTAGGATGCAGATCAGGGCGAGACCAAGCCAGAGGCCAGCCTGTCTCCAACTGATACGGATAGCAGCCGGTTTTTGCATTACTGACCTCCGTCGTGCAGTGTCAAAAGGTAGCCTACGAGGCCGTCCAGCTCCTCAGGAGTAAAGATCGTGGCCAGGTTGGCGGGCATGGCCCCAGGAACGCAAGCGCCAAATGGACACTCAGGGGCAATGAAGGCATTGGGATCCGCAATGGATTCGTGGATATACTCCTCGGCGCTCATGCCAGGTTTGCGTTCCCCAGCTGCGGCGCCGATGTTTGAGAGATCGGGCCCGACTTGCCCGACCGCGCCGGGTACACCGGGTATGATGTGGCAGGCTATACAGGTACCTTTGGTGGCGGCTACCACAATTTCCGGCGGCGCCTCAGCAGGTGCTGGTGCGGCAGCGGCAGGCTCGGCGGCAGGTGGCAGCGCCTGAGCTGCCTCGCCGGCACCGAGCGAGACGATGGCGTAGTCGGGCAGCGTGGGCGCTTCCACCAGCACCGGCTCGCTGCTCAGGGCTTCCAGGAAAGCCACCAGCTGGGCGATTTCGGCGCCAGTCAGATTCAGCGGCTCGAGACCTGCCGTCTGTCCCGGGCCGCCGCCTTCATTGTAGAAACGTACGACATCGTCGAGGGTAGCCAGGGAGCCGTTGTGCATGTAGGGCGCGGTACGGCCCACTTCGCGCAGGCTCGGCGTGCGGAATTTACCCAGGTCAGCTTCCTCCAACGTAAGCGCATAGAGCCCCACATCCTCGGTGAGATTCCGGGCATTGGGCGTACCTAGGGTGCGGAAGAAACGGCGGAAGGTGAGCTGCCGTTCCGGATCTTCGAACATGGCGGGATCCGTGGCGACACCTGTGTTGTAGAAGTTGCCATCGGTCAACCGTGCGCCCGCATGGCAGCTAGCACATTGGGCCTTGCCCTGGAAGAGCGCGAGGCCGGCTGCGGCATCGCTGCTCAACGCGGCGGTCTCGCCGGCCAGGTACCGGTCATACGCGCCCGCGGGTGAGTTGAGGGATTGGACATACGCCGTCACCGCGTTGAGCACGCGGCCGAAGCTGGGCTCCCCGCCAAAGGCCTGGTCAAAGAGGTCCACATAGGCTGGCACTTGATTAATGCGCTCCACCATGAGGCGGCCATCGATGCTCATGAAATGGGCTTCCGTAAGATGGTCCCGTACAAGGGTCGGCATGTCACCGCCGTCCATGCGGCCATCCCAATAGAGGTAACTGTCAAAGACCGTATTGAGTATCGTGGGTGTGTTGCGGAAATATTGGGTGGAGGGATACCCCTTGCTCAACGCCTGGCCATCGGCGAAGGCGTGGTCGGGCTGATGACAGCTGGCGCAGCTCAGCGAGTTGTTGCCGGACAGGCGGCTGTCAAAGAAGAGATATTTGCCTAGCGCGATCTGAGCGGCCGGAGCAGGGTCCTTAGGCAAGGGCTGGAAAGGCTCCAACACTGACTCTTGAGGTATCGTCGCATCCAGCGCGACGGGCGCGGCCGCTTCCGTTACCAACGGAACGGCCTGGTCTGTCCCCAAAAGTGCCAGATAGCCGACAATGGTCTCCAAATCCTCCTCGGACAAGGTCTGGGCAAAGCTCTGGAGCATGACGCCGGCGGGGCAGGGGCCTATGGGGCATTCGGGAGCGATATATGCGTTCGGATCAAGGATCGATTCGCGTACATACTGTTCAGTTAAAGTGCCTTCACGACGAGCTGCAGCATCCACGCCGATGGTGGTGAGATCGGGGCCAATCTGCCCGTTGGCGCCCGGGATGCCAGGAATCACGTGACAGCCGGCGCAGCCGCCCTTATTAAAGGCAGCCACGACATTGCCAGGCGCCAGCGGTACGGCGGGACGGGCAACGGTCTGGGCAGGGGGTTGCTCGGTTGCGGCCGTCGTTTCAGCCGGCGGGGCCGCTGCTACGGCCTCGCCTTCGGGTGCGGTCTGCACCTCGCCCTCGGCGACAGCTGCTTCTTCCTTGAGTCGCAGCTGCCCGGCCTGGAGATAATTCACCGCGCTCCAGACGGCCGCAAGCAGCAGGACGAAGCCAATCAGCATGCCAATGACAGTCGCAGCTGGTTTCTTTTCATCCATTCATAGACTCCTTTGTGCTGCATATTGTCTACCGATTTTGTGGCGCGGACCCGATCCGTCCGGTTGGGGCCTAGTACTCTGTCAACACTCAGACTAGATTTCGTAGTGGCGACTTCATTCGCACTGGACAGGTGAACGACGGCTGATTCCGTGGCCACGGAATCACAGTTGACAGGCAGCTAGAGCCGAATTCTCTGGACCAACAGCTGGCGCAGATCGCCGAAAACCACACGATAGGTCGTGGAAATGGGCGTGACAATAGCCGTTTTGTGGGGAAGATGTATGACGGGCCTCAATCACAAATTGTGTGCCAGGTTACGAAAAAATGCAAATGGCATAAACTGACCGTACAGGATCTGGACGAGCGCCGATGTGACTTAAGTCCGCAGGGCAATCAAAAAGCCGCTGTTCGTGCAGAACAGCGGCCTGGAAGGGAGACAACCGCGCCAGCTTCATTAGCTGACGTCGCCGTGGCCCTGCCAGAAGCGCTCGACCTCGCGGGAGAGCAGTGGATAGCGGGCCAGTTCGGGATCCTGGCCAAAGAGCCGTTGGGCAGCTTCGCGCGCGGCCGCGATGGTTTCCGTGTCGGTAAGATGGGCAATGCGCAGATCAGGCAGCCCACTCTGCCGTGTGCCGAAGAAATCGCCCGGCCCGCGCAGTTCCAGATCCCTCTCAGCCAGGGCAAAGCCGTCAAGTGTGTCTTCCAATGCGCGCAGCCGGCTGCGGGCCTCTTCGCCGCCGGCTTTGCTGATCAGGGCACAGTAGCTGGCAAATTCGCCGCGGCCAACCCGGCCGCGCAGTTGGTGCAGCTGGGCCAGGCCGAAACGATCGGCATCCTCGACGACAATGACCGTGGCATTGGGTACGTCGATGCCGACCTCGATGACGGTGGTGCTGACCAGGATCTGATAGTGGCCGGTGGCAAAGTCGCGCATCACCTGATCCTTGTCGCTGCCGCTCAGGCGACCGTGGAGCAGGCCGACCCGCAACTCAGGGAAGATCTCCTCCTGCAAGCGCTTGTGGGCATCGACGGCGGCGCCCACATCCAGCTTGTCGCTCTCCTCCACCAAGGGGTAGATAATATAGGCTTGGCGCCCCGCGTCGACCTCGCGGCGGATAAAGTTGTAGAGCCGCTCGCGTTGGGCGGGGTAGAAGCGTTTGGTTTTGATGGGTGTCCGGCCGGGCGGCATTTCGTCGATGCGGCTGACGTCCAAATCGCCGTACACGGTCAGCGCCAGGCTGCGGGGAATGGGGGTAGCGCTCATGACCAACAGATGGGGTTGTCCCTCGGCCCGCGAACGGAGTGCACCCCGCTGTTCCACGCCAAAGCGATGTTGCTCATCTACCACAATGAGACCCAGGTTGTTGAATTCGACGCCCTCCTGGATCAGCGCGGTGGTACCGACGACTACATCCACCGTGCCACCGGCAAGGCCATTCAGGACCTGTTCGCGTTCCGTTCCGGTGACACGTCCTGTAAGGAGGGCGACGGTAACGGGCTGGCCATCCGGTCGCGCGAGCTGACCCAAGAGATTACCGAGACCGCGATGATGTTGCTCGGCCAGGATCTGGGTAGGCGCCAACATGGCAGCCTGGGCGCCGTTGAGCAGCGTCGTCCACATGGCCGCGGCCGCCACAGCTGTCTTGCCGCTGCCCACATCGCCCTGGACAAGACGCGTCATGGGTACGGTGCGTGCCAGGTCCCGGCGAATCTCGTCGATGACCCGTTCTTGGGCGCCGGTGAGGGGAAAGGGCAACGCGGCCACGAAGCGCTCGAGCTGAGAATCGTCCAACGGCAGCGGCTGTGCCGCGGCTGCGCGGAGCATGGCCCGGCGCTGCTGCACACCGAGCTGAATATAGAAGAGCTCCTCAAACGCAAGGCGGCGGCGGGCGCTTTGCAGCTGTTCGTGGCTATCTGGGAAATGAACCTGCCAGAGTGAGGTGGCCAGATTGGGCAAGTCATACGTGCCGCGCACTTCTGTGGGCAAGGGGTCGTTGAGAAAATCCGCATACCCCTCCAACAGATCATGGATCAGTGTGCGCATCCGCTTGTTGCTGAGCCCTTCCGTGAGGCGATAGACCGGCGCCAGCCGGCCAGTCGCCACCCGCTCTTCATCGACATCCTCGAAGACAGGGTTATCGATGGTCTTCTGTCCCAGATAGAGGCTGATCTTGCCGCTAAAGCGCATTGTGGCGCCGGTCTGAAGCTGCTTGATAACCCACTTGTTCCACCATGTCGCATGCAATGTCCCCGTGGAATCGCCCAGAATCCCCTGGACAATTGTGCGATTCATGCTGACCTTGCGTTCGTGCACATCCCACAGGTTGGCGATGACGGTCGCCTGTTCGCCTGGCTGCAGCTTGTCAATGGTGCGCATCTGGCTGTAGTCATCGTAGCGGAAAGGGAGGTGCCAGAGCAGGTCAATGACCTGGTTAATACCAAGGCGCGCCAGCTGTTCAGCCGTGGCATCGCCCACGCCGGGCAAAATTGTGACTTCCGCCTGGAGATCGGCTGGGCTCCGGCGCGCCGCGGCCTGTTGCTTGCGGACGCGTTCTTGGGCGACGTGCGTTGGCTCGGGAGGCGGCACACTGGCTTCGGGCTCTCCCTCTTCCTCATAATCCGAGATGTCATACACGGAACCGAGGCCGGGGCCCTGGTCACGGGAAGCGGGGCGCGCTGCCGGGGCCTCAACCGGCTGCTCCGGCTCATCGGGCGGCTCATCGGGCGGCTCATCGTCGCCGGGCGGGATGTCCAGGGGTTCTTCGCCTGCTTCCGCCACGACTGCCTGGACGGCGTCCATGTCACCAGCCATGACGCTGCGCATACGGCTGGCAACGGCTGGCCGCGTCTCCTCCTCTGCGTCATCGAACTCGCTCATTAGCGCGACCAATGCGTCCACCAGGAGTGGATCCACGTCTTCGGCGCGGGCATCCGCCGCCCATCGCTCAGCCATGGCCGGCATGCCGCCAATCACGGAGCGATTGCGCCAGCCCTGTTTCTCTTCCAGATCCAAGATGCGGCCGAGCCTGGTAAAGGCAGACGAGGTCACGGGTTAGTATATCCCTTCGTAAACAATGACGCCCACAGTATTAGGACCAAGATAGGCGGCCAGGCTTGGCGGGTACTCAATCTTGTGAATGGGCACCCTGGGCAAGGTCTCGCGCAGCCGGTTTATCAGGTCAGTGCGCTGCTGCTCATAGGCGTGGTGGAAGACGGCCAGCTCCTGGATCGAGGCGAACTCGATGACAAACTCGTAGAGCTTGTCGACGACTTCCTCCCGCGTCTGAACCTTTTCCTGGGTCACCATTCTACCTTCTTCGAACATGAGCATCGCCTTAATACCCAACATGGTGCCCAGCAAGCTCTGCGAGGATCCCAACGAAGCGCTGCGCTCCAGGTAATTCAAGCTTTCGGTAAAGGTGGTGACATAGAGATGCGGCACCGCGCCGTTGATGATGCGGGCAATCTCGTTGACCGTTGCCCCGGCGCTGGCGGCCTCAGCTGCCATCTTCACCAGGAGACCGAGGCCAAAGGACGTGTTCTGGCTGTCCATGACGCGGATGGTATAGCGACCGCGCAGCATCTCTGCCGCTTTGCGCGCCGTAGCCCACATGGGACTCAGTTCGTTGCTCATGTGGACACAGACAATCTGCTCGCCTTCGCCCCCCTCCTGGAAATAGTCCAAGAAGGTGTTGACATTAGGCGCCTGGATTTCAGGCAGGCGCGAGAGGCCCATGCGTTGGGCCTCATGCAGTTTGTCAAACAATTCCTCCGCCGAAAAGTCAGCATCTTCCTCATATAAGGAGCTGCCGACTTTGATGCGATGGGGTATCACCACAATGCCGTGCTCTTCAACAACATCGGGCGGCAAATAGGCGTTGCTATCTGTAATGATCCGGACTTTGCTCATCAATCGTTAGTAATGACAGATGGATTGGTATTAGGCGGTTGAGACACAGGGAGTCGGGACGACCATACTCGGCTGGTTCACTCCACCGACAGGATAAAGTGATAGTGGGGCTGGCCGCCATATGCCAGTTCCACGTCTTGATCAGGATACTCGTCACGCACCAAATCAGCAAAATTTTGGGCAGCTGCTTGTGCTACGAAGTCGCCATAATAGATGGTGATCAGGCCGGCGCCGGACGTATCCATCTTGTGCAGGAGATCGAGCGCCACCTCAGTCAGGCTACTACCACAGCTGACAAGCTTGCCGTTGCGCAGGCCGATCATATCACCCTGTTGCACCTTGACGCCATCTACGTCGGCTGTGCGCACAGCCTGTGTCACTTCGCCAGACTCTACGCTGTCCAGCTGATTGGCCATCCGCTTAACCAGCTCATTCAAGTCTGTCACTGACGGATCATAGGCCATGAGCGCGGCCACGCCTTGGGGAACGGTGCGCGTGGCAATCACCTTGACCTCGCGCGGCTCCTTGTCCTTTGCCGTGAGCTTGGCCGCCTGTTGCGCGGCCATGTGGATATTGCTGTTATTGGGTAAGACGATCACCTTGCGCGTGGGCAGCTGCCGGATCGCGCCGGCAATCTCTGCCACGCTGGGATTCATGCTCTGGCCGCCTTCGACAATGCTGTGCGCGCCTAGATCGGTGAAGATTCCGGCAAAACCTGTCCCTGGAGCCACAACGACGACGCCGGTAGTCTCCTCGTCGAGGGCTGGCGGTTCGGCTGCGTGCCTGGCAACCGCGGTCGCGCCGGCCGCCGCGCCCTGAACCAGTTGGTCCTGCATGACCACCGCCATATCATCCATATTCTCCACAATCACGTCGGTGATGAAGCCTGTTTTGACCCCATAGGAGAGCGCAACACCGGGATCGGGCACGTGGACGTGGACCTTTACCAGGTGGTCGTCTCCCTCGACGAGCGGGCAGTCGCCCATTGCCGCGATGTCGCTGGCGATGGTCTGGATGGGCTTGTTGGGTTGCTCGATGAGAAACTGCACGTCGAAACCCCACTGCACCGGCGGGAGTGGGCGATGACCCTTACGGACCGTGCGCTCAAAGCGCGCCTTTACGACGGCGGTCGATTCGACATCCTCCGGCTGTTGGACAGGCTGGCCGGTTAGGGCGCGATACATGCCATCGAAGACAAAAAAGAGCCCCTTGCCGCCTGAGTCAACGACACCGGCGTGTTTGAGCACGGGCAACAGCTCCGGCGTGCGGCGGACAGCAAGGTCGGCCGCCTCGACGATGTGGGCGAGCACCGCGCGCAGATCGCGCGATTTCCGGGCCGCCGACTCCGCGGCCAGGCTGATCTCTTTGGAAACAGTAAGAATGGTGCCCTCCACCGGAGCCGGCACAGCACTGTAGGCCGCTTCCGAGGCCTGGCGCAGCGCCGCGGCCAGGTCGCTGGCGTTGATGGTTGCTTTTTCATGCAGACTCTGGCTAAAGCCATGCAGGATCTGCCCCAGGATGACGCCCGAGTTGCCGCGCGAGCCATGGTGGGCGCCTTCGGCGGCCGCTTCGGCCACGTCGCCGACGGTCAGGCCACCGCGCTCAACAATGTTGAACCAGGCCGATTTGATCGTGAGTAGCATGTTCGTGCCTGTATCACCGTCAGGCACAGGGAAGACATTAAGACGGTTTACCAGCTCGTAGTTGTGGCCCAGCCATGCATAGGCGGCCCGAAAGAGGGAGCGTAGATCGGTCGCATCGAAAGCGATGATCGGCTCGCCGGCTGGGTATTTCTCGGCCAGGTCTTGCTCCTGCTCCTGGTTGAGCTGCGCCTCGCGCCCGGCCGTCTGTTCGATTTGCTCCTGAATATCCACCATATGCTCCTGTCACTCGCCGGTTCCTGTACCGGCTACCGGGCCATCTGCTCGCCCGCGTATTCCCATTCTTCCATTAGTAACACCCAAAGTGGTCAAACGTTTCAAGCCATTCCTGTTTGCGGACACGTTGGCCGCTTCGGTACAGATCACCCAACCTTCTCGACCTTCAGCTTTTTCTTCACATTTACATCACAATCGTACCCTATGATCAAGCAGAAAAACATCGAGATGCTGCTAACGCAGCGTAAAACCAAGTCACTTACGACAGGAGGCGCTGTATGTTAAAACGAAAGACTTTCTGGTACACACTTGTGATCGCAACATTGCTGGTCAGCGTAGCATTGGGTACATCTACGATTAGCGCCCAGACGCCGGCGACCCCTACTGCGACCCCCGTCACTCCGGAAGAGCCAGCGGCCCCTCTTCCACCATTAGAGCCAGCTCAAATGGCGGAAACCATGTCGACCATGCTTGACCATATGCAGGCGATGATGGCCGCGGCGCCCGATGCGGCGACACGCCAGCAGATGATGCCTGCGATGATGAGCACGCTCCAGGGCATGATGGGTCTCAATCAGGCGATGATGGGCCAGATGCAGGCCATGCCCGGCGCGGAACGAGCGGCCATGGCGCCGCAGATGATGGAGACCATGAGCCGCATGACAGCAATGATGGGCCAGATGCAGCCCATGATGGGCGGCGGCATGATGGGTGGGCAGCCCCCCATGGCCGGTACGATGCCCATGACCGGAACCCAAGCCATGGGCCAGATGGGCGGCAGCGTACAGATGGGCCAGATGATGGGCATGATGGGCCAGATGATGGGTATGATGGGCCAAATGCAGGCGATGATGGGCAGTGAAATGATGGGTGGCGGCATGATGGGTGAGACCGCCCCCGTCACCGGCACGATGCCCATGACCGGCACGCAGGTCATGGGACAGATGGGCGCCATGCAGATGGGCCAGATGATGGGTATGATGGGCCAGATGATGGGTATGATGGGCCAGATGCACCGGATGATGGGCGGTGACATGATGGGTGGTGACATGATGGGACCGTCTGGCATGGGCATGATGGACGCCATGCCTGGCATGATGCAAGGTCACAACATGGGCCAGATGGGGGCCGCATCGCCGATGATCAGCACGGTCCCAACTGAAAGCACCCCATCCACCAGCGCTACCACGACGCCTGACGTCCCTGAAGAATCCACCCAGAGCGTCGAGGGCGGAGGCGTAACCGTCAAAGTCACGCCCCTTACCCTGACAGATGAGGCTGCGACCACCCTGGACTTCGAAGTTGTACTGGACACGCACTCTGTCGAGCTCAACTATGACCTGGCTCAACTGGCCATTTTGCGGGACAATCTGGGCAACGAATACCAGCCCGCGACGTGGTCGCCGGCCCAGAGTGGCGGCCATCATGTGAGCGGCGTGCTCAGCTTTGCCGACAAAGCCGGCATCCTGCAGAGTGGCGTCACCTCTGTGGAGCTGGATGTGACGGGGATCGCAGGTGTGCCCAGCCGCATCTTCACCTGGAGCCTGGGCGAATAGCGCGGGCAACTCGGCACCGGGTGACCGACTATGGTACGAGGTTTTTAGCAGCTTGATCAGTGCCGTGCCGGTGGTAGACTAGCAGGGACAAGCCACCTGCTCAACTGAGAATCGAATCTCGAGCAGGGGCAGCATACGGTCATATGCTGCCCCTGCTGCCTATTGGACGGCTCAGTGGCGAACCGTTGAGGGTAGCGGGTTCAGGAGAATCCAAATGGCAGACATGACCGGCCCCTATATTCCCGCATTGCGCTTTCGTTTGCTCACCCCTTTGTATGATCCGCTGCTGAAGTGGGGGCTGCAGGAAGAGCGCTTCAAACAGCAACTCATCGCTCAAGCCGAAATTGGTCCGCATATGCAGGTGCTTGACCTGGGGTGCGGCACCGGTACGCTAACCGTGCTGCTGGCGCGCGCCCATTCACAGGCCGGGTTGCATGGTTTGGACGGCGATTCAGCGGTGTTGGCCATTGCCGCCGCCAAAGCCCGGCACAGCGGCGTTCACATCACCTGGACCCAAGGGCTTTCCCACGCCCTGCCCTACCCCAACAACACGTTCCAGCGCGTGACGGCCAGCCTGATGGTGCACCACCTGAACCGGGACCAGAAACGGCGCACCTTCCGCGAGGTTTGGCGGGTGTTAAGTCCTGGCGGTGAACTGCACATTGCGGACTTTGGACCGCCCCATTCTCTGGTAACCGGGTGGATGAGCCGGATCATACGCCGCCTGGAGGAAACAGCCGACAACCTGGACGGTCTACTTCCCTTCCTCCTGGCCGAGAGTGGCTTTGCCGAGATCGTTGAAACCGGCTATTTGACCTCAATCGTCGGACCCCTATCTCTATACCGCGCGGTGAAGGCGCCCAACGTAGGACGCTGAAGCGCGTCTGCACCCGCTTGCAGCTCGTGGCGAGGACTGCCCTGACCTGGGGTCATAGCGGCCCTGAGCAGCCCGTGCGCGGAAATCAGCTCTACCTACAGCCGCCGCTGGCCCACCAACGCGCCAAATTGCCTATTCGGTACACGCCATTTTCCCCTCCCCTAGGGGGAGGGGTAGCGATATACTATAGCTAGCGAGAGTGGCGCCAAGCGGCTGATCGGGGGGAGTTGCCCATGGACAGTGTAACCCAACAGGAAGTCAAACGGCGGCTCAAGAGTGCAGAAGGGCACATTCGGGGCATCGTGCGTATGCTGGACGATGAACAGCCATGCGTGGCCCTCATTCAGCAGCTTCAAGCTGTCCAAGGATCCCTGAAACAGACCCAAATGCTTCTGCTTCAAAAACATTTACAGATCTGTTTGTGCGATTTGGACCAACAGAACGCTGACCAAATACAGCGTCTTCGACAGGAATTGGTTCTCTTGTTCGAGCGCAGTCATTGAACGCCTGGAGAAAATCATGAATTCAAGATCAACCCCACAGCCGGTTACAACCGGCCACAATACGGCGCTGGGGGGCCCCCTACACGTGGAGCTTTCGCTGATTGGTCTGAGCTGTGCCAGTTGCGCAACAACCGTGGAGCGGGTGTTGGCAGAGCAGCCTGGCGTAGCGGAGGCTCATGTCAATTACGCATTGGGCAAGGCCCACGTCACCTATGACCCGAATCGGGCGACCGTGAGCAGCATGATGGATGCCATCCGGCGGGCTGGCTACAACATCGGTGCGGACGAGATGAATGTGCGCATCACCCCAAGCGTGCATTGCGCGTCGTGCGTAGGTTTTATTGAGGAGGCCCTGGCCCAGGTCCCCGGCGTGCTGGAAGCCACAGTCAACCCTGGCACGGACAAGGTTCACATCCGCTACGCGGCCGGCCAGGCTGTCCTCGCGGACCTCAAACGGGCAATCGAATCCACGGGCTACCAGGCGGCCCACTCTGTGGAGCAGGAAGAAGGTGTGGACGAAGAGACAGCCGCCCATTTACGCGAGTACCGGAGCTTGTTACGCAAATTCTGGTTCGCCGTCGCTGTTGCGGTGCCGGTGATGCTGGTGGCATATCCCGAATTGCCCTGGCTTTACCTGCCGAATCTCTTTGTAGAGAACGTTTCAGAAGATCTGATTTGGTGGCTCTTTCTTCTCTCGGGCGTCGCCACACTGCCCGTGATGGCCTATTCTGGCCGCCAGTTCTTCACGGGCGCCTGGTCAGCTTTTAGGCATCATGCTGCGGACATGAACACCCTGATCGCTTTGGGCACGAGTGCGGCCTGGCTCTACTCGACGGTCGCCATCTTCTTTCCGGGCCTGTTCCCGGAAGGGACGGCCACGCCGTTCTATGACGTAACCGCGGTCGTGACGGCGCTGGTGGTGTTGGGCCAGGCACTGGAAGTGCGGGCCAAAGGCCAGACCAGCCAGGCCATCCGCAAGTTGATGGGCCTGCAGGCGAAGACGGCGCGGGTGCTGCGGGATGGCCAGGAGATGGAGATCCCAGTAGAAGAGGTATTGGTGGGCGACATTGTTGTGGTGCGCCCTGGCGACAAGATCCCGGTGGACGGCGAGATCGTCGACGGTCGTTCTGCGGTGGACGAGTCGATGGTCACCGGCGAAAGCCTGCCTGTGGACAAGCAGCCTGGCGACGAGGTAATTGGCGCCACAGTCAACACGACGGGCAGCTTCAAATTCCGGGCCACAAAAGTGGGTAAGGACACAGCCCTGGCCCAAATCGTAAAGATGGTACAAGACGCAATGGGTAGCAAGGCACCCATCGCACGGCTGGTGGACCTCATCTCCGGCTACTTCGTGCCCACAGTCATGATCATTTCGGTCTTGACTTTCCTGGCCTGGTACAACTTTGGTCCCAGCCCAGTCCTAGCCTATGCGGTCGTCACGGCGGTGACCGTGCTGATCATTGCCTGCCCGTGCGCCATCGGCATGGCCGTGCCGCTGAGCCTGGTCGCTGGCGTGGGCAAGGGCGCGGAACATGGCGTGCTCATCCGTAACGGCGAGGCTCTGCAGACCGCGTCTCAGCTTCAGGTGATCGTGCTGGACAAGACCGGCACCATCACGAAAGGCAAGCCGGAGCTAACGGATGTGGTGCCCGCGCCCGGATTCAACGAAGAGATCCTCGTGCGCCTTGCTGCCAGTGCAGACCGCCCCAGCGAACATCCTTTGGCGCAGGCGATTGTTGATGGCGCCCGCGCGCGAGGCACGGCGTTGGTCGAGCCCAGCGAATTCGAAGCTGTCCCTGGCCACGGTGTGGAGACACGAGTGGATGGCAGGCAAGTGTTGGTAGGGAATGTCAAACTGATGCGGCGCCACAACATCAGCACCGATCAGGTCGACGCGGAGGTCACGCGGTTGCAAGAGAACGGCAAGACGGCCATGTATGTGGCGGTAGATGGCCAGGCTGCCGGCATAGTAGCGGTGGCGGACACCATTAAGGAAGACTCAATCGAGGCTATCCGCGTGATGCAGGAGATGGGACTGGAGGTGGTGATGCTAACCGGCGACAACGAACGCACGGCCCAGGCCATTGCCCGCCAGGTGGGCATTGACCGCGTGTTGGCCGAGGTGCTGCCCGAGGATAAGGCCATGCAGGTGCATCTGCTCAAGCGGGGAAACCGCAAGGTAGGCATGGTAGGCGATGGTATCAACGATGCGCCGGCACTGGTGGAGGCTAGCGTGGGCTTTGCCATCGGTACAGGTACCGATGTGGCGATTGAAGCCGCCGACATCACGTTGATGAGTGGCAGCCTGAAGGGCGTAGCCTATGCTATCGAGGTGAGCCGGGCGACGATGCGCAACGCCAAGCAGAGCCTGCTAGGGGCATTTATTTACAACACACTGGGTGTACCTGTGGCAGCAGGCGTGCTCTATCCCTTCTTTGGCATTCTGTTATCCCCGCTGATTGCTGGGGCTGCCATGGCAGCCTCCAGTGTGACCGTCGTGAGCAATGCGAACCGATTGCGCTTCTTCAAGGCCAGGAGCTTTGCAGGGTAAGTGTAAGAATAAAAGGAACCAAACAATGGATATCACACAGTTAATCGTTGTCAACGCAGCTGGTCTGGCCTTCATTGCCTGGATTGTCTGGTATTTCTGGCTCTATCGCAAAGAGGGTGTAAAGGTGGCAGAAGTGGCGGGAGTCCAGGAAGTGCCGATCACTGTCAAGGGAGGCTATGATCCCGATGTCATCGTGGTCAGGCGGGGCAAGCCGGTGCGCCTGCTCTTCAACCGGCAGGAGTCATCCATGTGCAGCGAAATGGTCATTTTCGACGAGCTACACCAGTCAGCTAAGCTGCCGGAAGGTGAAGTTGTCGCCATCGAGTTCACACCGGAGGCAGCTGGCGAGCTTACGTTCCAATGCCAGATGGGTATGTTGAGGGGCAAGGTGATCGTGCGAGACTGAGGACAAATGGGATCGAAGCACAAGCAGATGTTCACCGCGCCATTTTGCCTGGACATCACGCGCCGTCTTTCCCTGACAGCCTACGACATTTCGCAGTATACTGCCAATCGGCAGCTTCTTGCCGCCCCGCGTGCTTTTTGGGGCGATAGACGACAGGAAGGGCATGGCGACTCTGAACGGCGCGCCCTATCCTACGTCATTGGCGAGAGACGATAGGAAACCCAAGATGGGAAACCCAAGATGGGAAACCCAAGTGTGGAAAGGAGACAGCATGGCACAGGTTAAAGACCCAGTTTGCGGCATGATGGTGGATACCGAAACCACCCAACTGAAGTCCGAATACAAGGGCAAGACCTACTATTTCTGCGCTCCTGGCTGCAAAACTGCTTTCGACAAGAGGCCAGAGGCCTATCTGACCTCGAGCGGCGAACATGGCAGCCATGGAGATCACGGGCAGCATTAGCCATTGTCCATGGAGACAAAGGCGACGGCGCGTACGCGAGCGCGTTACCAGCGTATTGCCCCGTATTACGACTACATGGAAAGCCTGGCCGAGCGCCGCTACCGTCCCTGGCGGCGCCGGCTGTGGTCGCTGGTA
>JACFMY010000099.1:6028-17927 GCA_019455155.1 Caldilineaceae bacterium | reverse complement strand
GCCAGCGCGACCTTTGTCCTGTTGACGCCAGGCGAGGCGGCCGCAGCGTTTGCCCGGCGCGACAAACAAGTCAACGGCGGCACGTTACGGCTGGTCCTGGACGCGCCGTTCGACAATCTGCCCTACTGGATGTTTAACAATGATGACCTATCTGGCTGGGAAGTGCTAGAAACGGGTAACAACGGTGCAAAGTGGCGCATACAGGAAGGCGATCTGCGACAAATCGCACGGATCGACTTCGCAACCTATGTGGTTTATAAAAAGGACTTCCAGGATCTTGCCTTCACCGCGGAGCTGAGCACAGATACGAAGAGCAGCATCGGCCTCATCTTTGGCTTTCAGGATGGGAGGAATTACTACCGCTTCGCATTGAATCTCGAGCAGGGCCAGTGTGAACTAGTGAAGGTCCGCGATGGACGAGCTACCATGCTCGAGCAGATTCAATATGCTATTGAGACAAGACGCCGCTACAGCGTCACGGTCCGGAGTGAGCGCGCAGGCGCGCGCTCGCACCTGCTTTCGCCCAAGGCCGGCGAGCGCGTCCGCATCATGATCGACGGCCAGGAATTGATCGAGCATGTAGACCAGAGCAATCCATTCACTAAGGGAAGAGTCGGGCTATATTGCCAGGGTAACCCTGGCGCCCGTTTTGGCGGGGTACAGGTGTATCAATATGGCCCGGCCAGGAGGCCTCAATATGGGGAATACCCTGACCCGGCTTGGCTGATGGCCTATCATCCGACCTTCTCCAAGGCGGCGGATCCCGTCCATGACCCGGATGATCCGGCCCATGATCTGCTAAAAAGCGCGCCTTTTGATGACTTCGACGCCACAAGCCTGGCAGCACTTCCTGTGCCCTCAGCCGCAGCTAGCGGCGTCCTGGTCGGTGCCGACGTAAAAGTGCTGGAAGATCAGGTCTTCCGTGTCTTGGGTTACTTGTTTGCCGACGGTACTTTCAGCTTGACCAGCACAACGGGCATCGAGCCGTTGCGCCTCTCTGTAGCCGGCATTCAGGTTGAGTTGGCACTGGCGGTCAAAGGACGTCTTATGCTTACGGGCCGTGCTCAAGGAGCCCAATCGTATTCGCAAGTGACCGCGAAGGTATGGGGTTCATGGGAACCTCTGCCCAATATCATCGAACTCAATGTGGGGCGCAAGACCAAACCACTAGACCTGACGGTGGATAGCAACGGCCGTTTTTCTGTGCGTGGCGGTAGCCAGCTCAAACTGTTCGGCGGCGCGGCCAACCTCGACGGTGAAGTAGACGTCAGCCATACGCACTGCTTCGTCCACGGTACGTTTACTTACACATCCAAAGCCGAGCACAAAATCGGAAAACAGCACATAGTCGAGCTGAGCCTCGCCGCCGCTGGGCGCATAGGCCCGGGGAATCAAATCGAGCTGAGCGGTGCAGGCAATCTGAAAATCCTCGGCAAAATAGTAAGAAATGTGCAGGGCCGTATCTCCGACAAAGGCATTATGGTGGATGCTCAGTTCAAAACCTCTAACTGGAACTGGAATGGCATCCTGATCAAGAAATTCAGTGCGGCTTTGCAGGGGGTGATTGATTTCAACAAGACTGGCCCACCTAATCTCGTTTTCGCGGGGGATTGCTATTTACGTCTGTTTGGCGCCAGCAACTCAGTGAGCCGGCTGGAGATTTCCGGACGTGGAGGCATCCGGACTGACGACGTACACCTTACCACGTTCGTGGAAGGCAAGATGTTCTGGCAAGGACGCCAATGGCTGCAGGGGCGCCTGCTTCTGCATTCACAAACCGGCGTGCACCTGGAAGGGCAGGCTCACTTCGGATTCTTGCTGTCACCAAGAGAAGTGGGGGGCATCAGGGTGGCCAGTCTGATCTTCAGAATTAACCTGGGAGGAACGGTCCGGATCTCACCCAATGGCTCGGTTTCATGCAACCTTCGCCTGGAGTGGGATTTAGGTGTCAATTTGCCTGGCGCTGAGAAACAGATACTCCCCGTGGCCTCGAATGTCACACATGTGACGGGCGCCCTGGATAGGCCCATCGTCCTTGCCAATCTGGACGGCTTTAGATTGCTACCATTACAGGGCCTTGCACTCTCTCTTCCAATCCCCGAAATCACTGGAATCGGTGACCCGGTAATGAAGATCGGCACAAAGAACGGCATACCTGCAATCTTTATGCAGGGACTTGGCACCCTTTATTTTGACGATCAGCCGTTCATGAACGGCTTGACAGCGGGCACATTAGCTTCACTCACGGGAGGCACGCTACCTAGCCTCAGTCCAGGCAACTTTCCGACGCTCGAGTTTAATATGGGCATTCCCTATCTTGATGGCGGGGATCTGCCGACGCTCGATCCGGGCAGCTTTCCGGCGTTTCATGCCGGTAGCCTTCCAGAAGCGGTCAGCAGCACGATACCAGTTCCAAGTTTCAGCCAGGGCGAGCACTTTGATGCAGGCAGCACGCGTACACCGATCCATGAAGCATACACGCTGGATTGGGCCCAAGAGACCATTCCTATCAATTTGGAGACGTTTGCCCATGCGCCGATCAGCTTTGGGATCGATCAGGAGAATTACAAATTCTATCTGCAGATAGCTGGTCGCAAATATGCCTTAACTGGAAGACCCATACTGCAATAATGTAGCGGCCAGTCATTACTGTTGAGCCATGCGCCAGAACGTTCCTCAAGGTACGGCAGACCCAATACCCTCACCCGCATGTACGGGAGACACTCTGCTCACCTAGACCCGGTTGACGAAGCCAGCATTTGCCCCGCTGGCGAGCTCCGGACCAATATTCCACAGGCTGCGATTTCCACTCTGGGTTGCTGCTCTTCCACCAAGAGCGTGCTCTCATTTACCGGAGATCGACTGAGGCTGCCCGGCCGGATCGGGATTGGCCGGATTAGCACGGCAGTCGGCTACTGGTAAAATAATAGATCGAGCGCCGAGCATGAACTGATCCGCTTTGTGCGTGCAGCTTATGCTCGCCCCCGCGCTGCAGTTCTCGCTCAGGCAAAACCAAGTCAATGGATAACCCTTTATGAACCCATCACCTGACGGTGCAACTGTCCTCTGGCACACCCAGTCCAATGACGCCGTGTTTGCTCGCCTAGACTCCTCTCCAGCGGGGCTGACGGGAGTTGAGGCTGCCCGGCGATTGGCGGAACACGGGCCAAATGAATTGCAGGTCGTGCACCGTGTTTCGCCGTGGTCAATTCTTCTTGAGCAGTTTGGAAACGTACTGATCGTCATTCTCCTGGTGGCCACCGCGCTATCGGCCTTCCTTGGGCACGGGATTGAAGCCATCGCCATAGCCGTGATCGTGCTCTTTGCCGTGCTGTTGGGGTTTATGCAGGAATATCGCGCGGAGCGGGCTATCGAAGCACTGCGCCAGATGGCCGCGCCGGCTGCAACTGCCCTGCGCGATGGGGAGGAGGCTGAAATCCCGGCGCGCGACCTGGTACCCGGTGATGTTGTCCTCTTGCGGGCGGGCAACACAATTCCCGCCGATGTCCGGATCATTGCGGCCATCAATCTGCAGATCGAGGAAGCCGCGCTGACGGGTGAGTCGATTCCCGTAGAAAAACACGCCGCGCCCCTCGCAAAGGACGACCTGGCGCTAGGCGACCGCAAGAATATGGCCTATGCCGGCACGGCCGCAACCTACGGCCGGGGACGCGCGGTGGTCGTGGCCACGGGCATGCGCACTGAGTTCGGCAAGATCGCCCAGATGCTCCAGACGGTCGAAACCGGCAAGACCCCCTTGCAGCAGAATCTGGACAAGGTTGGTCACGCGCTGGCCCGTGCTGCCTTTGTGGTGGTGGCCATCATTGTCGTCCTTGGCCTGTTTCGTGGGCAGCCCTTCATTGAGATGTTGGTTTTCGGCATTGCCCTGGCCGTCGCGGTTGTCCCCGAGGCCTTGCCGGCTGTGGTCACCATCTCACTTGCTCTAGGCGTGCAGAGGATGGTGAAGCGCAATGCTTTGATGCGCCGCCTGCCTGCGGTCGAAACGCTCGGCAGCACTTCGGTTATCTGTTCCGACAAGACCGGCACCTTGACGAAGGATGAGATGACGGTGCGCGAGATCTTCGTTGGCGGGCAAACTGTGCACATCTCTGGAGCAGGCTATGAGCCACAAGGCCAGTTCTCCCTCAATGGGCACACCGTTGAACCCGATGAGCCGCTGAGACTGCTCCTGAAGGCAGCTGCCCTTGCCTCTGACGCGCATGTCGTGCAGAGCAAAACCGACGGCCGCTGGCACGTCAAAGGCGACCCGACGGAGGGGGCATTGGTCGCGGCCGCGGCCAAAGCTGGGCTGCACAAGCCCGACCTGGAAGCGCAATTCCCCCGCGTGAACGAGATTCCGTTCACCTCCGAAACCAAGCGCATGACCACCTTGCACCATGAGGCGGAGCACACGACGGCCTATTCCAAGGGCGCGCCGGAGGTCATCCTTGCTTCGTGCGCCTGGCAGATCACGACTAAGGGAGCCATCGCCCTCGACGCGGAGAGACGAGAGCTGATTCTGGAGACAGCCCGTCGCATGGCCGGCAAGGCCTTGCGGGTGCTGGCAGTTGCCACCAAGCCGGCCGCAACCCTGGAGACTGCCGAACGCGAGATGACATTCCTGGGCTTGCTGGGCATGATTGACCCGCCGCGACCGGAGGCGAAGACCGCCATTCAGACCTGCGAGCAGGCGGGCATCAAGCCAGTCATGATCACAGGCGACCATCCGGTGACCGCGCAGGCAGTGGCCCGCGAGCTCGGATTGCTCAAGGCAGGCTGCGTCGTTACCGGCGCGGAGTTGGAGGCGATGAGCGAAGCCGAGCTGGAGCAGAAAGTCGAGAACATCGAGGTCTATGCGCGCGTTTCCCCGGCCCATAAGCTGCGCGTCGTAACAGCTTTGCAACAGCGCGGGCACATTGTCGCCATGACGGGCGACGGCGTAAACGATGCGCCGGCGCTCAAAAAGGCTGATATTGGCATCGCCATGGGCATCACGGGCACGGACGTGACCAAAGAAGCCGCGGCCATGACGCTGACCGACGACAACTTCGCTTCAATCGTGGCGGCAGTGGAAGAGGGGCGTGGCATCTTCGGCAACATTAAGAAATACTTGATGTACCTCCTTTCGTCCAACATCGGCGAAATCGTCCTGATGGCTGGTGCGACTCTGCTGGGTATGCCGCTGCCCTTGACCGCGGTGCAGATCCTGTACGTCAACCTGGCCACCGATGGCCTACCTGCACTGGCTCTTTCTGTGGACCCACCAGAGCCCGATCTCATGCGCCTCAAGCCGCGCAATCCGCGCAAAGGCATATTTACCCGCCCAGTCGTTAGCCTCATGGTAATCGGCGGCCTGTGGTCTGCCGCAGTGAACCTGGGCCTCTTCGCTTGGGCATTGAATTCCGGCCGCAGACTTGAGGAAGCTATGACCATGACCTTCGTGTCGCTGGTATTGATCCAATTCTTCAAAGCGTACAATTTCCGCTCCGACCGCCATTCGGTACTGAACCACCCCTTCGCCAACAAGTGGTTGAACCTGGCGATTGCGTGGGAGTTGGTACTGTTGGTCGTGATCGTCTATGCGCCCTTCTTGCAGGCGCCAATTGGCACCTTCGGCCTGCAGCTTATGGACTGGGTGATCGTCGTGGCGTTGGCCTTCACCGTTTCGCCCGTGCTGGAACTGGCCAAGTGGATGGAGCGCCGCGGATGGTTTGGTCCAATCGGTTAGTCCCAAGGCAATCTGCCTGTTCTCGTCTTGCCTACCGCAACAAGATTGAGATGAACACCATCGGCCACGCAAATGTGACCAAGGCCACAAGGACGACCTGCCAGAGCGCAAAGCGCTCCAGTTCATGGGTGACGAGGCCATTGTAGATCCCGCCCAGTGACAGCATGACCACCCACACGACGGAAGGATAGCCGGCGAAGAACGCGTACATGACCGGCCCATACTCCCTCCGCAGCGCGGGCAGCTCCCACGGTCCCAAGAGCGTGGAATAGGCGATGTCGAGCAACTGGGCCAGGATCCAGAACGCAAAAAAGCTGTACCCAAAGAGGTTTAGATACTGCTCAAAGCTGACTTTGCCGCCGAACAGCAGCGACAACACGCGTGCCGAACCCGCCATCAAGATCCAGACCGCCAATGCAAGGGGCAACATGATCACGGCCAGGACCAGCCGGTAGCTCTCAGGCGGCAGCTTCACAAAGGGCAGCATGGCGAATTCGCCCCAGGTCTCGATCCAGAGGTTCAGCTCGTCGACCGGCGGCGGATAATCGTGCGCGAGATAGGAGGACAAAAAGAGCAGGGCCGTGACCACACCAAAAACCGTTACAGTCAACAATGAGGAGTAGATCGTCTTATCCTGCGCAATTTCCCGGCTGGTTCGGCGCGGGCGTATCACGACCATGAACAGGTTCCGGATCGCTTTCATAGCATCCTCCACCTGGCTTGGGTCGCCAGACAGCTAATGTGACCGGTTATAGGACAGGAGTCGAGGGCAGTTTCAGATGCCAGGTGCAGTACAGTCACGGTGTGCAAGAGTTCGTTCGCTCAATTCCCACAACCTCGTCACGTACGACAGGGTTGCCGACTGGATTGCCCGTTTCGTCGACCAACGTCGCCCGGACCCTGTGATTGTTGAACTGTCCTGTGCCCGCCAGAACGATCTCGGGCATAGCCCACTTGCCATCGACAATGGGCGCTTCCCCGTTTACGTACCATTTATCTTGCACGTACCAGCGGTCGGTGAAGACTTCGACTCTCACCTTCCAGCCCGGCTGTGCGTGAAACACCCGGCCGAATACCGGCACCCCACAGTTGCCCTTTGTGAGCGTCATGGTATTGCCTGGAGGATGGTCAATACGTACCGTCGTTGCCGAAGGGGAAACTTCTGGTAGGGGGGCCGGCCAGGCCAGATCGCTGTGTTTGGCTGTTCGATCTGCATAGTACATGCCCCAGCAGCGCCCAACGTCACCTTCCACAGCTGCCTTCCAATCCTCATCAAAAGCCTCGAAGAAGAGCACATGGATGTTGTACAGTCGGGACCATTTCCACAGGTCTTCGATGAACGTTCGTTGATTCTCGACGCCAGGCACGGCCATTCCGTTGGCACTGCCGCAAGTCGGCCAGCCAGCTTCACCAATCATCACTTCGGTATCTGTGAATGTTGTGCGCATGAAGATCTGCGTGGCGATGACGTGGGCTGCGGCATGTGCAATTGGGACGGCCTCCCAGTACGGATGGACATGGGCAGTAATGAAGTCGAGTTTCTCCGCGACTACCTTCAGACCTGGGCAGCGCGGCGCCTGGTTTTGTAGCGCGCACCAGACATGCCATGGCTCGCCTGAGGAAGCGTGAATCGACCCCAGCTGTTTGACACGCTCAACATAGCCGGCCACCTGCGCTGGCGTCAGCTCACCGCGCAGCAATACCTCATTGCCAACCATTGCGCCGGCCATGTAGGGCTGATTTTCCTCTAGCAGCTGCTGGTAACATGCCAGCTGTCGTTCATTGGCCGCGGCGTCTCCAGACAATGCGATTCCTTGATAGATGCGCACGTTATGATCGCGCGCCAGAGCGGTGACAGTTGCCCATTCATCGCAACTGGCGTAGCTGCGGATGAGCCTCGTCTCTGACTCTAGAAGCGTCATATCCTGGGCGATTTCGGCTGGAGAAGGGCTTCCGGCGCCTGGCGCCTGTCCGGGCCGGTACGGGCCATATGCAAGGGGAAGGTGTGGTCCCACGTCAAGCCAATCGCGCATGACAGTGGGCAGGTAGACCGAGACCTGTGCGGGGCTTGTCATTACGCCAGATGAGGCCAAGGCCGGCGTATACCATCCAGCTGCATTTGCAGGGATGTGCGTGGGTGAGCCCAGCGCTACCTGCAACAGCACCATAAATGCTGTGACAGCCAACGCAACTGGTACGCACGCCAGCAGACTCGAGAACACTCCGCGACGCGCTATCATAGCCCGCCTCCTTGGCCGGTACTCGGCTACGTTTGAGCCGGTCGAACGCTCAGTCAATCCGCATGCTGGGAGCGAACAGGCGATTCGTGAGGATAAGAAGACTGCCAGTCTTGGCCACCGTCTCAGTATGCTGCTACTTGATTATAGGCGTACACGAGCCGGAACACAATGATCTTCACATGGCTGGATTAGGACTGAAAATCCTTGATTAATCCCTTGACAACGGACCTAGATAAGTGCTATCGTCGTATAGCAATGCATTGCAGTACGACGATTGGCGCTCAACGTTTTTGATCCCCTTCGTTACAACACATATATCACTAGCAATCGATCATGAAATCCAAGCCATGTACTATTCGGGATGTGGCCCGGAAGGCTGGAGTATCGGAGAGCACAGTCTCTCGCGTGCTCAATGGCAAAGACACTGCAATTGCCATCAGTGCTCAGACGCGCAAGTGCGTCATGGCGGCTGCCAAGGATCTCGGCTATCGCCCGCATCCGGGCGCGCGCGTCCTACGCGGCAATAGCACGGGCCTAATTGGCATAATCGTGCGCGAGGTCAACGATCCATTCTTTGCCGAGTTGATCGACGTGATCACTGGCCAGGCGCAGCGCAGAGACTACGGCATCATACTTGGCTACGCAAAGAACGATCCCGCTCAGGCACTGACTCTTACTAATGTCCTCGATTTGAGGCTCTGTGATGGGCTTCTGCTGTTGGGCGATCTCAGTGAGACCGAGCAGAGGGACGATCTGCCAAAGCAGCTTAGCCGGCATGCGAAGCTAGTTATGGTTTGTCGGGGGAGCGGAGCTCTGCTTGGAAGCCTACCTTCAGTCGGGGTAGATAATCACGAAGGCGGGCGTGTGGTGATGAGTTACCTGGAGAGTCTGGGACACCGGCGCATCGGGCTCATCTCTGCAGGCCGAGCGGGAGATTTCCACGAACGCCTGTTAGCGTATGAACAGTACAGGATCGAGCAGCGCGACGTAATCCCGCAGGGATATATTCAAATCGATGACAACAGCCATGAGGGCGGCTATCGGGCAATGCTCCGGGAGCTATCCCTGAGCCAGCCACCTACCGCAATATGGTGTGCAGATGACACCATGGCTGTCGGTGCCATGGCAGCTGCCAAAGATCGCGGCTACGACGTGCCTGGGGATATCTCGATTGTAGGTTTCGACGACACAAAGATCGCGGCGTACCTGCGACCTGCTCTGACTACGGTTCGCCAACCGTTGGGAGAAATCGGCCGTAAGGCTGTTGAGTTGCTTCTCAAAGTGGTGTCTGGGGCGGTCATCGGGGAAAACGAAGGGCGTTTGCTGGTCAAGCCGCAGCTTATTGTTCGCAATTCATGTATGCCACCAAAACCGGACACGGGACAATGAACCGGTGAGGATCGGTCGTTCGGGTATTGGAATGATTGGGCGCGTACGATTGCACCTACATACCTGACGTGGCGCCTGGCGTAGTAATCCAGGTTGCAGTGGCGTTACGCTGATGGGCGCGCAGCTTTACAATCTAGAGAATTCTATGCCCCTTTGGTGAATTGCGGTCCGCATAATGTTGCGTGGGCCCAAAGCATTGTTCCAATGCTTTGGGCGACACGATGGCATAAGTAGATCGCGACGAACGTGTTGTCCATTATGTCTATCCCAACACCTCGGCGACGCGCTTGCCTCGCAGAAGAGAGAGCGTGCTCACCACCAGTCTTGGGATAGCGTCATGGTTAATAGCTGTTGCATTGGCCGATTGCGTTCACTATGTCACTAGAAGGAGGATCAACATGTCGCCTTCGTCTCTGTCACAGGACAGAATCTCTCGCCGGACAGTCTTGCGTCTGATAGGCTCCGGCACAGCTGGCGTATTCCTGGCCTCATGCGTTCCCGTGGCTTCTCCGACCACATCAAGCGGCCCTGCGCAGCGGCAGATGGTGATCGGGTATACCCTGCCCTGGGGGATCATCAATGCTGCTGCCAAGGCATTCTATGACACTGTTGAGGATTGGGCCCAACGGGAAGGGGTGATCCTCAAGAGTGTTGCGGTCGGCGAAGACGTGCAAAAGCAGACGAACATCATCCAGGACTGGGTAGCGTCAGGGACCTATGACGGCATCCTGATGATCCCGGTCTCCAGCGATGCCATGACGGCTGCTGTCGAAATCGCCAATGACGCCAATGTGTTGGTAGCTTGTATGGACCGCACAGTGAGCGGAGGTAATGTAGTGGCCACCGTAACCTCTGACAACTTTGCCTGTGGCAAGTTGACGGGTGAAGAAGCGGTCAAACTACTGACCCAAAAATATGGTTCTCCGAAGGGGAAAGTCTTGGAGCTCCAGGGTGACCTGGCGGCCGAAATCATCACGCTACGCCAGAACGGGTTCGATACCGTGTTGGCCGAATATCCTGACATCCAGCTCCTGCAGAAGCCGACCAATTTCGACCAGAACACCGCCTACAGTGCCACGATGGACGCCTTGGCGTCCAATAGCGACATTGACCTGATTTTCTGGCAAAGCGACATCATCGCGGTGTCAGCCGTGGCAGCGATCAACGATTCAGGAAGACTTGTAACGCGCGACGATCCCAACCACATCTTCCTGGTCGGGATCGACGGGCAGACGCCGATGCTGGAATATATTGAACAGGGTTATGCCGACGGCGTAGCTAACCAGGCCTTGCTTGCGTTTGGCTATTCTGTGAAATTCCTCAAAGATGCCTGGGAGGGCAAGCCTACCCAGGTAGGCGATGTGATCGTACAGGAAGGGGAGTACTGGTCGCCGGCCACGATTACCCAAGGGACCAATGGGCCCGAGTTGTTGCTTCCGCCGCTGTGGGTCGATGAGTCCAATGCATCTGATCCGACCCTGTGGGGATGGCAGAAGGTGAGCTGAGCAGACAGATACTCATGGAACTCTTGCTTCCTCTCTGTCTCATTTCATTGTCGCTGTAGAGAAGGCCGCGATGGACCAGCACCTCGTGAGCGTCCGTGGGGCATCGAAAAGCTACGATGGCGTGCAGGCGCTGAAGCGCGTCGATTTTGACCTGCTGCCTGGCGAAATCCACGGCGTAGTTGGCCATAATGGG
Organism: Caldilineaceae bacterium; assembly: GCA_019455155.1. Classification (GTDB taxonomy): domain Bacteria; phylum Chloroflexota; class Anaerolineae; order Caldilineales; family Caldilineaceae; genus JACFMY01. Next base: position 6,872 of record JACFMY010000099.1, on the reverse strand, counting down.
GCAGGCAAATCGACCTTGATCAACATTATCTCCGGGATCACCAGCCTTGATTCCGGAGATATTTTCCTGCAAGGCACACTCGTTCACAAGAACAGTCCGGCCTATTCCAGAACCATGGGTCTCCACGTCGTCTATCAGACGCCTTTCATTCAGCCGCATCTGACCGTTGCGGAAAATCTCTTCGTCAACCGCTGGCCAAAGGGCCAGTTGCGCACTATCAACTGGAGAGAGCTCGAGCGGGAGGCGCAGGCTATCCTGAGTCGCTTCGAGGTGGACGTGGATCCCAAACGGCTGGCGGGCGAACTGAACTTAGCCCAGCAAAAGATGCTGGAAATCATCCATGCGATCTCTAGCGATGCCAAGATTCTGATTCTCGACGAGCCGACCGCTTCATTGACGATGAACGAGGTGAACCTGCTGTTTGACTTCGTAAGATCCCTGCGTAATCACGGGGTTGGTATCATCTTTATCTCCCATCACTTGCAGGAGATTTTTGAGCTGTGCGATCGGGTGACGGTCATCCGCAACGGCGAACGGATCGCCACCCGGCCAGTCAACGAGCTCAACCTGGACGCGCTTTCCGAGCTGATGATGGGTGGGCCGGTGTTGAACTTGGACAAGAAACATGTGGTGCAGGCGGGCGACCTGCTATACGTGGAGGACTTGAACACCGCGCTGCTGAAGCACGTCTCCATTCGCCTCAGAAAGGGTGAGATACTGGGTCTGGCGGGACTTAACGGCTCTGGCCGTAGCGAATTGCTACGGGCGCTGTGCGGGCTGGACCCAGCTCACATTGGACAGATGCAGATCGATGGGATCCCCCACCAGATCAGAAGTTACAAGG